>JASLKQ010000049.1 GCA_030747505.1 Verrucomicrobiota bacterium
TAAACAGCCCGCCTATCAGAAACATGCTGGGAATAGTTGAAATTAAAACTGCCCATCGAAAAGATAATCCAAATTTATTCATAAGCACATCGCAACCTATCGCTGCTAATAATACTATCGGAATGGATATCCACGCATGAGGTCCTCGATCTTTACGTAGTTCATCGTTCATTGGCTTAAAAATAGCATCACTGCCATCATATTTGATGATTGAAAAAACCGATACCAACCTCTTTGTAATCAATGTTGACCGTCCAGTCGGCCCTTCACGAGCTTGGTATTTGGATGGTTCGGGCCCAGTTTCTTGAGGAAAATTTCATAGGCGTTCTCCCAATACTCCTTGGCCTTGGCCAGATCCTTCTTGGCATAGTGCACCGCCCCGATATTGTTGTAGCTCATGGCCACATTAGGATGCTCTGGCCCTAGTTGTTTGAGCAGGATCGCCAGTGCTTTCTGGAAATGCTCCAGTGCCTTGTCGTACTCGGCCTTCTTACTATGCACGAACCCGATGTTGTTGTAACTGACGGCCACAAGAGGATGTTTCGACCCCAGTTGTTTGAGCCAGATCGCCAGTGCTTTCTGGTAATGCTCCAGTGCCTTGTCTAATTGGCCGGCATTACCCAGAGCTAATCCCAGTTCATTGTGCAGGTAGGATAATTGCACCCAGCTGGGCGCGGACTTGGCTTCTTCTGCGGCCAGTTCCACGGTGTACAACCGCACCGCTTCCCGATAATTGCCTGCCTCATGGGCCTTTTTGGCCGCTTCCATCCCGGTCGTCAACATGGCCTTGGCCGGCTCTGCCTTGGGCTTGGTCGGAGGTTGAGTCGGTGGATTCGCGTCCGGCACCTTGGTCTCTCGCTCAGGTGCTTTCTTCCCGCACCCCACCAACGCCACCACTGCACATATCAAGAGGAGTTGTTTCATGACGTGAGGATACGTCATCGCCCTTGAGTCTGCATACTGTAACTGGCAGGGGATTTTATAGTGACTGGTGAAGGCCGCCCAAGCCCTCAAGGACTTTCACGGGGAGGAATGAGGGCGGTTATTCTTCAGCCGTCTCTTTTCCAAGACACTAAAAACGACAAAACACGGGCAAATTGCACCCGCTTTGCAGCCGCTTTGATAAAAAAGAGCGCGGATTCATGTCGGTTCGTGCCCGATTCATACCGGATCAAGAACGAGCTAATCTTTCCGAAAACCAAATGCCCTCCCTTGCCCTGACATGGGCCAATGGTTAGTCTATGGGAATGAAACTGTTGCGCGAAGTCTTCGACTGGCTTTTGGCAGACCTTAAAGCCTTTTTTAAAAATCCTTTTAAATGGGTGTGGAAGAAAATCCGGTTGGGTGCGAAAAGGGATCGGGAAAAAAAATCAGGACGCAGTAGATATGAAGACTGGGATCCAATGGTTTAGTGCCCCCTACCCTGATGTAAACTCCAAATTTGCCGCTGTCTCTAGACATGGCAACGGATATTTCGACCAAAGAACCCGTCTGCAATTTCTGAACTGATAGCCATCAATGAAGGCTGTAAATTCGGGATCGGGGCGGATGGCGCGTTGTAGTTTAACTACAATGCAGTGACCAGCGCCTGATTCACAGGGATTCATTGCGTTGTAAACAGTTTGCAATCACGCTAGGTTTCCCCCATGGAACAAATGTTATCCATCCTCTTAACTATATTCACAATTCTCCTGCTAATTGTCACCTGGAATGCGTTAGTGATATTAAAGGAACTAAACAACAGAATCAAAAAGGCGTCGGAGACATTAGAAGACATGAAACTCTCAATGAAGACCACAGATGAACAAATCGGGTTGGCACGTAATGAAGTAGCTGGATTTACAAAGGAATTGACCCCTTTTTTTCACGGCGGTCGTGAATTGATTGACGATATCCTTAAAAGCAAAAGGGAATCTGAATCCGGTAAAATGGAGGAACCGGCAGGGAGCTAGTATCCTAATATAGGATATGACGCCGCTTGCTTCAGCCTCGGGGGCTTTGTTTCCCGTCTGTTTAAAAAAGGTATAAGACCAAGAAACTCATGTTGAGCCGCCTAAGGAATAAAAACCCGAATGGCGAGGCTGAAACTGATTTGGCTTTTTTATATGACCGCAAAGGTCTGCCGATTGCAGACGGTTATTTGTCCTTTTTGTTCAGGAACCACCCCGCCGCGATAATGCCGCCAATTACAATAAGTCCGCCAGTTACAAGAATGAATATGATAATACTGTCAACAAATTCAGGGGGAGGTGCCATGCCTAACATGACTCAAAGCTAGCATGCTATTTGACTGCAGTGCGAATTGATAAATTTGTTAGATTCATTGATTTCATTAATGCTCCTGCTTCTGTTCCAGACTGCTGTCTTGCGTGGGAATCCTGCCGAGGGTTAGGGTTGGTGTGTGGTTGATCCTGAAAACCCCCAGTACAAAAAGCCATACTGTTGGAAATGTAAGGGGCATACTCCTTTCAAGACTAGAACTGTCACAAGCACGAGTGATTATGGAGGAACTGGTAGTTCTCGTAAAGTTCACGACTGTCTAGTCTGCGATGACATAATGAAAGAACCCCGAGTCATGGATTCCGCTTATTACGGCCCATGGGGAGTTGGTTGTTTGTCGGTGTATTTTATTATCACTTCAGCAGGCCTTCTCTTCTTTGCCATTGATGGCGCGGCAAATGGCGAACACGATAAAATATTTTGGGTATTAGGAATGTTGGCTTTACTTGCTTTCCTTCTCCTTGTTCTTCCCATTGTGGTTTTGTTGAGGGCTGCAAAGAGATATGCGACTTGGAAAAAATGGGCCGAAGAACGAGGTTGGGTGGAGCCTCCACGAAAAGAACGCGCTTGGAAAAAGGGGGATTCTTAACCACACCAAAATCCACCGTGCAGTGCTTTACTCTGCAGCGACCGGGAAGCGGTCGATCACATCCTTTTCCATTCGGGTCGGTTTGCGGGTTTCAAGATTCACGTAGGCCCAACTGGTTGAGGCATCGAGAATGGTTTTTCCATCAGCAGGACGGTGGATTAATGTGCGTCGGGTTGCCCTGATGCGGGAGTAATCTGAAATCCAGGTGGCAATAATTAGCTCATCGCCTTCGAAGGATTCTGCGCGGTAATCAATCTCGTGGCGGGCTACAAACCACATGCGTTTTGCTTCCAGAAGCATTTCGCGCGTTAAACCCACTGCATCTGTTGCCAACTCCGCAGTTCGGTCGATCCACCTTACGTATTCGGCATTGTTGACGTGTGGGATTTCCTCGCTTGTAGAGGAATGGTTGGGGACCGTGAGGCCGCACCAGAAGGCCACTGTAGGAGCGATTTTTTCAGCGTTATGTGGGGTGTTAATCGGATGGATGGGGGGTGAGTCGCAACTCATGGGAGCAGGCTATGGCCAGAGAGGCTGATTTTACAACCTAAAGAATGGCATTCATTAAGGAGCTTAATGGAATAAAAAAGCACGCCTCAAGTAAGCTACTACCGAAGGCGTGCATGACAACACATCAAAGCGTGAGAGCAAAAATGTGCATGTCGGCTCGGCCCAAGCTGTATGAAATACAGGGCAAAGGGTCAATCCGAAAAAGCAGCAACGAATTGCCTGTAATCGGATCATAGAGAGAATAGGCTTTCAATTTTTCTGCGTCTATCTAGAGTCCACTGCCCCGACGTTTAATTCTAAAGAAGATAATTTTATGGGAGCAGATAATTCACCGGTTGATGCAGTCCAGGCACCGCCTTTAAAGCCCATTGCCATTCCATCGCGTTTGGCTGACACGCCAGCTGGTGGTCCGAAATATTCGGTTCCACTCAATAATGCCAACGGAGAAACCGTCACCGTGGCCGATCCCAATGCCACCCGGGCTGCAGTGGCTCTCATGAATGTTCACGCTGTAGTTGGAGGCGCGGCCTGTCACTGGGGTGGACCCGCTGCTTTTGCTGAAATTATGGCTGCCACTCACGCCATTATGTTTGCCGCTGAGGGTCGTCAATGGCATGAGGCATTTAATTTCATTAATGATGCCGGTCACGCGGAGAATGGAGTTTATGCATTGCGCGCCAATTATGGGTTTGATGGGCTCGATTATGAGTCGCTCAAAGGGTTTCGCAGTATTGAAAGCAAGCTCACCGGCCACGGAGAAAGTCATATTAATCCTGAGGGGATATTAATCAGCAATGGTCCTCTGGGTTCAGGTCTTCCGCAGTCTCAAGGTTTGGCCATAGGCGATAAATTGGCCGGTAATGATCGGGTAACAATCTGCGCCATTTCTGATGGAGCCATGATGGAAGGGGAGGCCAAGGAGGCTGTGGCTGCCATTCCCGGCTTGGCTGACAAGGGACACGTGAATCCCTTCGTCATGATTTTATCCGATAATGACACCAAACTTTCAGGGCGTATTACCCAGGATAGTTTTTCCATGCAGCCCAGTTTTGAGGCAATGGATGATTTGGGATGGAACGTGATTCAAGTTGAGGATGGGCACGATCTGCAGGCTGTATATAGCGCCATTGAAAAGGGGGTTACTGAAGCCAAGACGAATCACAATAAGCCGGTATGTCTCTGGGTGAAGACCATCAAGGGTAAGGGGATTAGCGCAACAGAGGAGAACTCCGCCGGTGGTCATGGGTTCCCACTCAAGAACGGCGAGAAGATTGTCGATTGGGTTAATGAAATCTATGGGTCCAATGAAGCGCCTGAGGAATTTTTGAATTGGGCCAGTGAGCTTCATGAAGACTGGAAGCAAGCTGAAGAGGCAAAGACTGCAGCTGAACCCAGTGCTGCGCCAGCTGTAGAGAAGAGCAAGGTTCAGGCGGGTTTGGCCAAGGGAGCCATTCGCGCAGCTCTGGAAGGGGCACCGGTATTTTCAATATCTTCAGATGTGCAGGGCTCAACCGGGATTTCAGCTTTCCAAAAAGCGGTTGCCGGGCGGTTTATCGAGGTGGGCATTGCCGAGGCCAATATGGTCAGCACAGGTATAGGAATGAGTAAGGTGGGTTTTGTGCCGATTGTGGACACCTTTGGCCAGTTTGGTGTAACCAAGGGCAATCTCCCCTTAACCATGGCTGCCTTAACTCAGGGGCCGGTGATTGCCATGTTCAGTCACATCGGTTTTCAGGATGCGGCCGATGGAGCCAGTCATCAGGCAACAACCTATTTGGCTGCAGTCAGTGCGATCCCTCATACTACCGTGATCGTTCCTTCCTGCCCTGATGAGGCTGAGGAGTTTATGTATCAGGCCATTAAACGTTTTGAGGATGACCGGGCTGCGGGTAAGGATGGGGAGAGTTATATTTTCTTTGTGGGCCGCGAAAATTACCCGCTCAACTGGGTTGAGGACCCAAGTTATCAATGGGGTAAAGCACAGGTTCTGCAGAAGGGCGATGATGTGGTGCTTGTGGGCAGTGGAGTGCTGCTAAACCGGGTAATTGAGGCGGGAGAGCAACTTGCCCAGGAAGGCATAAACGCTACTGTCATCAATAACCCCTTTATCAACCAGGTGGATATCGAGACCATAGGGGCTGCAGTAAAGGCTGCTAAAGGCAGGTTGGTAACAATTGAAGACCATCAGATAATCGGCGGCATGGGTGCCCAGTTGAGTCATGCGCTCTCAAACGAAGGTGTTTCCCATTCCATCAAGACTTTGGGGATCGCCGGCCAATTCGGGCAATCGGCCTATAAGGCAGATCAACTATACGATAAATTCGGGCTTAATGTCGCCGGAGTAAAAGCCTCTGCGAAGGAACTTCTGGCTTAACCGCCCAGGATCTTGCCTTTAACCGGAACCCATCCCTTGCCCGGAATGAATTCGCGATGCCCCGAATCAGTACTCTGGCATCCAGCCAAAAGGAGTGCGATCGCACCTGCCATGATGATAAGTGCTTTGAACATGTAATGAGTATAAATGAGCTTACTAAGGACGCAAGCTTCTTGCGGGGCGTGGTTAATAATGGATAAACCCTTCAAATCCCTTAAGGGAAAATTGCTGATCGATAGCGGCAATTTGGCGGGCTCATTCTTCAGTCGAACCGTGGTGTTGCTCTGTCAGCACAGTACAGAAGGGGCATTTGGATTGACGCTGAATCGCTCCACCGAAAAGACCGTGGGTGAGATGATTATTGAGGATTTGCCTGAACGAATATGTGAACAGGATTTGTTTATTGGAGGGCCGGTGCAGGGGCAGTCGATGAGTTTTCTCCACAGTGATGATTACCTGCCTGATGCCAATGTTATCCCCAACCTCAATCTGGAACATTCACTGGATGGATTGGTTGAGCTCGGAGAATCATTTTCGGTGTCCCAGCAAGTGCGCATCTTTGCCGGTTATGCCGGATGGGGTGCCGGGCAGCTGGAGGATGAAATGAAACGCAATGCGTGGGTTACCCACCCGGCGTGCGTGGATCACGTATTTGCCATTCCTCCGGGCCAATTATGGCGTGCGGTGATGATCGAAATGGGGGGAGTGCATAAGTTGATGGCTGATGCACCTGAGGACATATCGTGGAACTAGATTACTCCAGTTCTTTTTTTAGCATCTTGACCTGATCGCGTAGGTGCGCTGCTTTTTCGAACTCGAGATTTTCCGCGGCATTCAGCATCTCTTCTTCCAGTTCGCGAATGGTCTCGGTCACATCAAATTCCCCTTTGGCGTCTCTTAGCAGGACCGTGGCTTTGTCTGTGGCATCCTGCCGGTTGCCCAAGCTTTCCTCGACCGCACGGGAAACGCTACGCGGGGTGATATTGTGTTTCTTGTTGTGTGCCAATTGTTTTTCCCGCCGGTATCGGGAGATGGTCATGAATTCCTTGATGCTTTTGGTGATTACATCTGCGTACAAGAACACCTGACCATTAAGGTGGCGGGCAGCTCTGCCGGCGGTTTGGATGAGCGAGGTAGTGCTGCGCAGGAACCCTTCCTTGTCCGCGTCAAGGATGGCAACCAGAGAAACTTCGGGCAAATCCAGCCCTTCACGCAAAAGGTTGATGCCTACAAGTACATCAAATTCGCCTTTGCGGAGTGCCCGGAGGATTTCCACCCTTTCCAGTGCGTCAATTTCACTGTGCAGATAACGGACATTAATCCCTATTTCGCGTAAATAATCAGTCAGTTCCTCGGCTGTCCGCTTGGTAAGTGTTGTGACTAAAATACGTTCCTTGGATTCTACGCGTTGACGGCATTCCTCGATAAGGTCATCGATTTGGCCCTTGAGTGGTTTGAGCGTGATTGTTGGGTCCACGAGTCCTGTGGGGCGTACGATCTGTTCGGCAATATGTGGCTTGGACCAGTTTAGTTCCTGTTCTGAAGGGGTGGCACTGACATAAATAGTTTGGTTCTGGTGGCCCTGAAATTCCTCGAAATTGAGAGGGCGATTGTCCAGAGCGCTGGGTAGTCTGAATCCGTGTTCCACCAGGACCGTTTTACGGGATCGGTCTCCAGCGTACATGCCGCGAACTTGCGGTAGCGTGGCGTGGCATTCATCGATGACGAGCAGGAAGTCTTCAGGAAAAAAATCCATCAACGTGTTCGGTTTGGAACCCTGCGGACGCTGACTGATATGTCGGCTGTAATTTTCAATGCCGCTGCAGTAGCCCAGTTCCTCCATCATCTCCAGGTCGTACTCGGTGCGCATCTTGATGCGTTGGGCTTCAAGGAGTTTCTTCTCTTTTTCGAAACACTGAATCTGTTCGCGAAGTTCAGTACGGATGGTTTTCATGGCGGCCTTGATTTTGTCTGTTTGGGTGACGAATTGTTTTCCCGGGAAAATGGTGACTGACCCCAGTGTTTCCAGAGTGTTGCCCGTCAATGGGTCAAAGCGCTGGATGCGGTCGATTTCCTCGCCGAAAAATTCCACACGGATTCCATCCTCGGTTTGGGCGGGGCGGATGTCCACTGTGTCGCCTCGAACGCGGAATTGGCCCCGCTCAAAGGCGATATCGTTTCGGGTATACTGAAGGTCAACGAGCCGGGTTAGTAGGGGTTCCCGACCAATCTCCAGTCCCTTGATCAGCGGAAGCATCAAGGATTCGTAATCCTCCCGGTTGCCGATCCCGTAAATGCAGGACACACTGGCGACAACCAGTACATCACGCCGGGTCAGCAGGGAACTCATCGTGGCGAGTCTCATGCGTTCAATGTCCTCGTTTACTGATGAATCCTTTTCAATAAATGTGTCGGTTCTCGCAATATAGGCTTCCGGCTGATAGTAATCGAAATAACTGATGAAATATTCAACAGCGTTGTTTGGGAAAAACCCCTTAAACTCAGCATAAAGTTGCGCGGCTAATGTTTTGTTATGGGAAATTACCAGCGTGGGGCGGTCGATTTTCGAGATAACATTCGCCAGAGTATAGGTTTTTCCCGAACCGGTAACCCCTAGTAGCACCTGATGGGGTAGGCCTTTTTCGAGTCCTGCAGATAATTGGGCTATAGCACCGGGTTGATCACCATCGGGAGGGTAGGGTTGGTGTAACTCGAACATCGGCGGACAAGGTACGAGTCGGCACGGAGAGTGTCAATTGACCGTAATGAAACAACCCGATAATGTTCGGTGTGCTCGCTCCGGTAGAAAGTCTGTATTTGCATGTTCCATTTTGTGCCTCCAAATGCAGTTACTGCGCATTTTTCTCGCATCAACCTGAAGGAGAGATAGTAGATCGGTATGTTTCTGCTCTGGTGAAGGAATTAGAAATGGTTTCTGGAGAATTGCAGCTGCGTACGGTGTTTTTTGGAGGAGGGACACCCTCGATTTTAAGCATGCACCACTGGGAGAAAATATTGGTGGCAGTAGGGGCTCTAGGTGTTGATGAGGTAAATGAATGGACCGTGGAATGCAATCCGGCAACGCTTTCAAAGGATAAGGCCATGCTCCTTAAGGAAGGCGGTGTGACTCGTGTTTCGATGGGAGTACAATCTATGGATCCAGATTTGCTTGTACGCCTGGGGCGTGTTCATTCACGCGACATGGTCTATAAATCCTATGACATCCTCCGGGATGCAGGGTTTGAGCGGGTTAACTTGGACCTGATGTTTGCAATTCCTGGTCAGTCCATGAAAGTATGGGGTGATACCCTCGGTGAAGTCATTGCCATGAAGCCAGACCATCTATCGTGTTATGAGGTGATTTATGAGCAGGATACACCACTTTATGAGAAAATGAATGCGGGGGAATTTGACGTGAAGGAGGATTTGGCGTGCGACATGTTTGAGGAGTTGGTGAGATTGGCTGAAGCTGAGGGTTATCACCAATATGAAGTGGCCAACTTTGCTCGACATTACGGGGTTGAAACATTTGAGATTCCAGACGAGGCCTGTCGGCATAATGTAAATTACTGGTGTGGCGGGGATTATCACGGACTGGGTCCCAGTGCCACCGGTTATGTCTCTGGTCGACGTACGACAAATGTTCGCAATACCACTGCCTATTGTGATGCAATAGAAAGTGATCAACGGGCGTTTGATGAGGTGGAGGAATTGACGGGGCTTAAACGAGCCGGGGAGATTGCCGCTTTCGGTTTGCGAATGAACAGGGGCTGGCCCTTTGAACGATTTAATCAGGTGACGGGTTTTGACCTTCGAGAGCAATGGAGAAGGGTAATGATTGACCTTGTCGACAGAGGGTTGGGGGTGATGGAGCCGGGCCGTTTTAGGTTGACCCCAAAAGGCCTTCGTTTTGCAGATTCATCAGGAGCAGAGTTTTTGGTATGATAGGGAAACAGGTTAAATTATTGCCCAATAACGGGAGTTCTCAGCTAAATTGTTGTTCATTCAGTGCCAATTGCACGTTGACACCCTGAAGTGTCCTGCCTATTTTCCGCGCTCCGGATTTTCGGGCAACTTCAATTCACGATTTATGGCTAAAGCAAAAAAGTACGTTTACCACTTCAGTAAAACCAAGACGGACGGCAACGGAACCATGAAGGCGCTGTTAGGCGGCAAAGGCGCCAATCTCGCCGAAATGAGCAGCATTGGAGTTCCTGTTCCCGCTGGTTTCACCATTACGACCGAAGTTTGCACCTATTATTACGACAACGGGAAGAAATACCCCAAGACTCTCGATGCCGAGATTGAGGCAAATATTACCAAGGTTGAAAAGGCCATGGGCAAGAAGTTTGGTGACCTTGAAAACCCCCTTCTTCTTTCCGTTCGCTCCGGGGCTCGTGAGTCGATGCCTGGCATGATGGACACCATTCTTAATCTCGGGATTAACGACGAAGTGGTCGAAGCCCTTGCCAAGAAGACCGGCAATGCAAAGTTCGCCTGGGACTCCTACCGTCGTTTCCTCCAGATGTATGGAAGTGTTGTAATGGAAGTGGAAGCCGAAGCCGGCGAGCACCACGATCCTTACGAGGTCATTCTTGATAAAGCTAAGGCTAAGGCCAAGGTTGAAGACGATTCTGGTCTCAAGGAAAAGGATCTTCGCGAAGTGGTTGCTGCTTTCAAAGCGCTTATTAAGAAACGCTCAGGCAAGAACTTCCCCGAAGATCCGCGCGAGCAACTCAAGGGGGCCGTGAATGCCGTCTTTAACTCCTGGCAAAACGACCGCGCGATCGTTTATCGCCAGAAATATGGAATTTCCGCCGCTTGGGGAACTGCTGTGAATGTTCAGGCTATGGTCTTTGGTAACACCGGTAAGAGTTCCGGGACCGGCGTTGCTTTCACCCGTGACCCAGCCACCGGCGAAAATGTTTTTTACGGTGAGTATCTCGTTGATGCACAGGGCGAGGACGTCGTTGCCGGCGTTCGCACACCGAAGCCCATCGCCAAGATGGCCAAAGACCTTCCCAAGTCTCATAAAGAGCTTCTCGTGACTCGTAAGAAGCTTGAGAAGCACTTCCGTGATGTTCAGGACGTTGAGTTTACCATCGAGGAAGGAAAACTGTGGATGCTGCAGACCCGTAACGGAAAGCGCACTGGTTTTGCTGCTGTCAATATCGCTCTTGATATGGTCAAGGAGCGCCTTATCAAGAAGGAAGAGGCTATCCTCCGCATTCCCGCTGATGACCTTGGGCACCTCCTCGCCCCAATCTTCGACGCCAAGGCTGAGAAGGCTGCCAAGAAAGTTGGCAATGGCCTTCCAGCTGGTCCTGGCGCGGCTTCCGGAAAGATCTATTTCTCCGCTGAAGACTCGGTGAAAGCAGCAGTCAAAGGTCAGAAAGTGATTCTTGTCCGTCAAGCCACTTCTCCGGAAGATCTTCGTGGAATGATCGCCGCCGACGGTATTCTCACCACCGAGGGGGGTGCTTCCTCACATGCTGCTCTTGTTGCCCGCCAGATGGGAAAGGTCTGCGTTTGCGGTGCCCACGGCATGACGATCGACTACTCCAGGAAGACTCTCTCCGGAAACGGCGTTACTCTGAAGGAAGGCGATGAGCTTTCCCTGAACGGATTCGTTGGAAACGTTTACAAGGGCAACATTAAGTCTTCTCCTTCACAGGTCATTCAGGGCCTCATCGAGAACAAAGCTGCTGCCAAGCGTTCTGATACCTACAAGAAGTTCATGGAGCTCATGAGCTGGACCGACAAGCTGCGTAAGCTTGGCGTCCGCACCAACTCGGACACTCCGGAGCAGGTGCAGCAGGCCATCAAGTTTGGCGCTGAAGGCATTGGCCTGACCCGCGCCGAGCACATGTTCTTTGAAGGCAACCGCATCGATGCTGTTCGTGAAATGATCCTCGCTGATGACGACGCCGGCCGCGCCAAGGCACTCAAGAAGATCAAGGTCTTCATGAAGAAAGATTTCATCGGCATCTTTAAGTCACTCGAAGGTCGCCCAGCCACCATTCGTCTTCTGGATCCACCTCTTCACGAGTTCATCGGCACCATGGATGCCGCTCAGAAGAAGGATCTCTCGAAGAAGATCGGCATGAGCGCTCCTGCGATCACCAAGCGTATCCACGCTCTCCACGAGGAGAATCCAATGCTTGGTCACCGTGGTTGCCGTCTCGGTATCAGCTACCCTGCTGTCACTGCAATGCAGGTCGAGGCTATCCTCGAGGCTGCTCACGAGGTGCAGAAGAAGGGCACCAAGGTTCTCCCTGAGATCATGGTCCCTCTCGTTGCTTATGCACGCGAGCTTGAGCTTCAGAAGAACGTTATTGATACCACCGCTGCTGAAGTCCGCAAGAAGCTTGGTCTTAAGAAAAGCGACCTGAAGTACACAGTTGGAACCATGATTGAGATTCCTCGCGCTGCCATTACCGCTGAGGAAGTAGCCAGGCACGCTGAGTTCTTCTCCTTCGGAACCAATGATCTCACGCAGACCGGGCTTGGTCTTTCCCGTGATGACTCCTCCAGTTTCCTTCCGGCCTATCAGGATGCGGAAGTTCTCAACAACAACCCATTCGCTGGCCTCGACCAGCAAGGAGTGGGCAAGCTTGTTGAAATGGGTGTCAAAGGTGGTCGTAAGACTGAGAAGAAACTCAAGATCGGTATCTGCGGCGAGCACGGCGGAGATCCTGATTCCGTGAAATTCTTCCACCGCACCGGACTCAACTACGTGTCCTGTTCGCCATTCCGTATCCCCATCGCCCGCCTTGCTCTCGCGCAAGCCGCCCTCGAGGAAAAGGGAATGGCTCGCGGTGAAGTGAGCTAGGCGCAAAAGAAGCATTAATCCGGGGGTATGGGGTGAGCATGGAGTTGAACCCAGCAGTGTAAGGTTTTGCCGTACTCTTTTCTTGGCTTGCCCAAGTTGTTCTCCTTTTCGGGCACCCCCCCCGCACGCTTGGCCGCAGCTCAGGTTGGGTTGCATAGGGGTGAAGGGAAATCATTGCATAAACCCGAGGCTTACAGGGTGTTTTTATTATCTTGCCACTTACGCAAGAGAGGCTGAGGATTTCTGAGTGAAGTGCATGGTTCTATTGCTGGCGTTGCTGGCCTCTTCGGGTTGTCAGTTTTACCGTCAGGTCGTCGTCAGTGAGAAAGGAAAGTTTCTCCCATGGAGAGATCATCAGGATAATCCGGAGGCGAAGGCTATATGGGACGAGGATCACGGCAAATGGGAAATTGCTGATGCTCATCGCCGCTACGATGCTGGATTGATGGATCGTTACCGGTATAATCAAGTAAGAAAAAAATACGGCCTAGAGCCGGTGCGTTAACTCGATGAAGAACATTGTTTTTTTTGGGCTAATAAGCCCGCTATTTGTCTATTCGGCTGAGCCCAGTTTTCGCATGCAGGAAATTGATGCCAAGGTGGGCGTTGGTTACGGATTGCAGTTGGCAGATATGGATGGTGATAAAAAGAAGGACATTATTCTTTGTGACAAGGATAAGATTGTGTGGTACCAGAACCCTTCCTGGAAGAAGCATCAGATAAGTGGTCATTTGACAAGGCGTGATCATGTTTGCGTAACAGCCAGAGACCTGGATGGTGATGGCAAGGCCGAAATAGCCGTTGGAGGTCAGTGGAATATTGGTGAATCCAATGATGCTGGCAAATCGGGGGCAGTTTTCTATTTAAACCCGACTGCCACCAGGGAAGGAAATTGGACGCCCGTTCAGCTTCCGCATGAACCCAATACTCATCGCATGCACTGGATTAAATCCGGCAAAGGAAAATTTGATCTTGTGGTTAAGCCCCTGTATGGGCCGAAGGGTCCTGATGGTATAAAAGCTGGATCCAAGGTATGGGCTTATCATATGCCCGGGGATCCGACGAAAAAGTGGGAGCGCACTTTGGTTTCGGATTTTATGAAGGATAGTCATAACTTTCATCCGATTGACTGGGATCGTGACGGTCGGGAGGAGTTTTTGCAGGCGGGTTTGAACGGGGTTTATTGGTTTGGGCGCGACAAGCAGGGGAAATGGAAATATATGCAGTTCAGCCAGAATTATGCCGGCGAAGTCCGTGATGGGATAACCCCTAAAGGGAAGCGCTTCTTTGCTACGGTTGAACCGAAGCACGGCACTACCGTTGCGGTGTATTTGCAGACATCTAGGCTTTTCTGGCAACGACGCGTGTTGGATGAGACCCTTAAGGATGGGCATGCCTTAGCGGTTGCCGATTATCTGGGTACTGGCGGTGATCAGGTAGTGGCCGGTTGGCGCGGAATGAACACTCCGGGGGTTCCAGGGGTGCGCTTGTATGTGCCGAAGGATGATCTTTACACCAAGTGGAAGAGTTACCAGTTAAGCGGAAAGGAGACGGCGGTTGAGGATATTAAAGCAACTGATCTCAATGGAGACCGTAAACCCGATATTGTCATAGCCTGTCGCCAAACGCACAACTTGAGAATACTTTGGAACGAGTCCAGATAGGGCATCTGCCAAATTGGATCTATTCTTCTTCCCTTGATTAATTTGAGTTTCTTCCAGGTGCTGGTTAATTTGGCTGGAAAAAACTTTAATTTCCGGACTGTTTCGGCCAATATCCGCCTCCATTTTGCCCAAAGAGGGTAAAAATCTATGAAGAGAACCCATCATTGTAACGAGTTACGTTTGGGGCAAGCCGGAGAGGAAGTCTCCTTGTCCGGCTGGGTTCATTCCTGCCGGGATTTGGGGGGGGTGATTTTCATTGATGTGCGTGACCGTGAAGGGCGAACGCAATTGGTGTTTGATCCGCAGGAAACGGATGCAAATCTGGTTGGAATTGCCTCAAAACTGCATAGCGAGAGTGTCATCACTGTTTCAGGAAAGGTGCGTCAACGTCCTGATGAGACTGAAAACACCAGAATTGCGACAGGACAAATTGAAGTGGTGGTGGACGCACTGGTGGTGGACAACCGTGCCGAGGTGTTGCCATTTCAGATTGATGATCCGGAGACCGCCGCCAAGGTAAACGAGGAGCTTCGGTTGCAGTATAGGTATGTTGACCTGAGGCGACCTGAGATTATGCGCAATATGCAATTGCGCAGCAAGGTTGCGACAGCGACACGGGTTTTCATGGAAGAGGAGGGTTTTCTTGAGGTTGAGACACCAACGCTTTTCAAATCGACGCCCGAAGGAGCCCGCGAATTTTTAGTTCCGAGCCGCGTATCTCCCGGTGAATTTTATGCCCTGCCTCAGTCGCCCCAGCAGTTTAAACAGATATTGATGTGCTCGGGAGTCGATAAGTATTTCCAACTGGCCCGCTGTTACCGTGATGAAGATCTCCGGGCCGATCGGCAACCTGAGTTCACTCAAGTGGATATTGAGATGTCCTTTGTGGAACGTGAAGATATCTATGGCCTAATTGAAGGGTATTTGAAGCGGGTATGGAAAGTGGCACTCGATATTGATATTCCGACCCCTTTTCCGCGTGTCCCTTATCACGAAGTGATGGATCGATGGGGGATCGACAAGCCTGATACGCGCTTTGAGATGGAAATAGTAGATTTAACCGAAAACTTTGTCTCGAGTGAATTCAAGGTTTTTAGTGGGGCCATTGCTAGTGGGGGTGTGGTTAAAGCGTTGAACGCAAAAGGGTATGCCTGCGTAACTCAGGGACAGATGGAGGCAATGACTGAAACAGCGAAGAGTTTCGGAGCTAAAGGACTGGCTTTTATTAAAGTGGAAAATGGTGAGTGGAAGTCGCCGATTGTAAAGTTTTTCAGTGATGCGGAGAAAGCCGCATTAGAGGACAAATTAGGTATTGAGGAGGGTGATCTGATTCTTTTTGCAGCGGATGAATGGCTGAATGCCTGTGAGATACTCGGAAAAATACGTTTGTATGCAGCAGGAAAACTCAAGGATTTAGGCAAGTTAGAGATGGCTGAAGGTCAGTTCAACTTCTTGTGGGTGGTGGATTTTCCGTTGCTGGCTTTTGATAAGGAAATGAACAGGTGGTACTCCAGTCACCACCCGTTCACTTCCCCTGTGGTTGATGATATTCCCAACCTTACCAGTGATCCTAAGTCTGTGCGAGGTCAGCATTATGATATCGTGGTCAATGGCGTGGAGCTTGGGGGGGGGTCAATTCGTATTCACCAGCCGGACCTGCAGAAAACAGTCTTTGAGGAGGTGTTACAGCTCTCCTCTGAGGTGACTCAAGCGCGCTTTGGTTACATGCTTGAAGCGTTTAAGTACGGTTGCCCGCCCCATGGAGGGATTGCCCTGGGTTTTGATCGTTTAATTGCCCTGCTATGCGGGGCTGAGAGTATTCGTGATGTGGTCGCATTCCCGAAAACCGCGAAAGGCTCCTGCCTAATGACTGACAGTCCCGCAGGGGTTGAGCCACGCCAGTTAAAGGATTTGCATATTGATGTTAAGGTGGCCAAGAAGGCAGAATGAAGTTCTGGGATAAAATGAAAAAAAAGAAAGAGTCAGCAGGTGAGGTGGCCCAAGAGCTGGAATCAACGCCTGAAATGACAGTGCTGGAGAAGCGATTGGCAGAGAAAGCAGCTTTGGAAACTGATGAAGAATCAACTGAGAACCCGGTTAATCTTGTCGAAGCCCAGGAGAAAATTGATGAGCTTAATGCAAGGATATTAAGGCTGACGGCTGACTATGATAATTTTCGCAAGCGTGCTCTGCGAGATAAGGATGATGTCCGGCAATATGCCAATCAGGATCTCCTGGAGAAGTTGCTTCCGGTTTTGGATAATTTCGAGATGGCAATTAGTGCAGTGAAGGATGCAGACCCTTCGATCAAGGATGGTGTCCAGATGATATATGATCAGCTCTTCAACGTCTTGAAAGATTCCGGAATGGAGCCCATCGACGCAATTGGAATGCAGTTTGACCCTAACTTTCATGAAGCAATATCTCAGGAGGAGTCTGCAGAAGTCGAAGAAGGCAAGGTGATTCAGCAGGTGCAGCGGGGTTTTAGATTGCAAGATCGGCTGGTGCGAGCCGCTCGTGTGGTGGTAGCCAAGGCTCCTGAAGAGGTGACTGAGGGATAATGGCCAAGCGTGACTACTATGATGTCCTTGGGTTGCCCAAGGACGCGTCGGAAGGGGACATTAAAAAGGCCTACCGCAAAAAGGCAGTCCAATATCATCCGGACAAGAATCCTGATGACAAGGGTGCTGAGGATAAGTTTAAAGAGGTAGGTGAAGCCTACGAAATTCTAAGTGACGATCAGAAGCGGGCAGCCTACGATTCGATGGGGCATGCGGCTTTTGAAAGTGGTGGAGGAAGAGGTTTTCATGGTGGGGCAGTCGACCCCTTTGATTTATTCAATCAGGTCTTTAGTGGAGGGGGCGGCGGAGGTATTTTTGAACAGTTTTTTGGGGGAGGCGATCGACGGGATCCGAGTGGAGCGCAACGAGGGTCAGACTTGCGTTACGATATGGAGATTGATTTTGAGGAGTCGGTTTTGGGATGTGAAAAGAAGATTTCCATTACCAAGCTTGACGGATGCGAGACATGTCATGGTTCCGGTGCGGCCGAAGGTTCAAGTCGTAAAACTTGCTCAACCTGTGGAGGGCAGGGGCAGGTGGTTTCCCAGAGGGGATTTTTTCGGATGCAGCAGACTTGCCCTCATTGTGAAGGGCAGGGCACCGTTCTTGAAAAACCCTGCAGGACCTGTCAGGGAGGAGGCCGGGTGGAAAAAAAATCAAAAATCACCCTTAAAGTGCCTGAAGGAGTAAGCACCGGAACGCGTCTGCGTAGCGCCAATAATGGTGAGGCGGGTCTGCGTGGTGGACCTAATGGTGATCTGTACGTGATCCTGCACGTGCGGCCTCATGAAATTTTTGATCGGGATGAAGATGACTTGCTATGCGACGTGCCGATCAGCTTTGTGACTGCGGCCTTGGGGGGTGAATTGAAGGTGCCAACCCTGTCCGGTTCGGCAAGTATCAAAATCCCTGCAGGGACGCAATCCGGTACCACATTTCGACTGAAAGGTCGCGGTGCGAAGAATCTACAGGGATACGGTACGGGTGACCTGAACGTGAAGGTTAATGTGGAGGTGCCGGCTCGCCTTAACAAGGAGCAGAAAGCCAAGCTCGATGAATTTGCTGAATTATGTGGGGATGATGTGAACCCTCAAAGCAAGAGCTTCCTCGAGAAGGCCAAGAACTTTTTCGGCTAATGCATCGTTTCTATCTTCCTCCAAAAAAGATTACTGAGGGTGATTTTTCGCTTTGTGAACGTGAGGGGCATCATGCTGCCAACGTGCTACGTGTTCGTGCAGGTGAGCGTGTTGCGGTTCTGGACGGGGAGGGGACTGAGTATATGTGCGACGTGGCTTCGGTTGAAAAGAATGATGTTCGACTTACCATGCGGCAACAAAACAAGGCTGCACCTTTGCCTTATCGTATTACACTCTTGCAGGCTATGACAAAGGGGAAATCGATGGATTTCATCATTCAAAAAGCGACCGAACTATGCGTGCACCGGATTGTGCCTTTGGCCGCGGGCCGTTCGGTGGTGCAGGTGGAGAACGTCGAATCCAGATTGGAAAAATGGAATTCGATTTCCATAGATTCCATCAAGCAGTGTGGCAGCCCTTGGCTTCCGGTCATTGAAAAACCCGTTGCGCCAAGGGATTTTCTGGCACGAAATGAGCGTTTTGACCTTCCTATGGCGGCCTCACTGCAAAGTCACACACAACATCCTCGTGAATACGTTGATGGCTTCTTGTCGGATCATGGTCAACTGCCCAAAACATTGGCCGTATGGGTGGGGCCGGAAGGGGATTTTACCCCGGCCGAGATTAATGACATCCTTACTGCAGGAGTCCATCCGATTACATTGGGGCAGGTGATACTACGGAGTGAAACGGCGGCCATTTACACCGTTTCAGCACTCAATTACGAGTTGCAGTCTCCAAGGAGTTAAGGGGTTGTTTTTAGCAGCGTTTTTATCTCTGGATGATCTCGGATCGGCTTAAACAGATCGTTGGTTATTACCGCTGATCTAATATCTGTAGAATTGGTTTCTGAGTCCTTGTGTTTTTTAAGGGCTATAATTAAATCATCCACTGCTTCGTTGGTTTTGCCAAGACGAATGCGGGTTTGGGCTAGGTCAAACCAGGATTCATATCGATCCGGCTCAATTTCTGCAAGGCGTTGGTCTACAGCCTCCTTTTCTTTCCAGTGCTCTATGAGTCGGTAGCTGTTTTTTATTAGAGTTAGTTTTTTCGGGTCATCTTCGGAAAATTTCGAATATTTATCGATGACTCTGATTACGGCATTGGTGTTCTTGTTTCGGCCATGTATGTATATTGCCTGAAGGAAGTTGGTTGAGTTGTGAGGGTTCTTTTCAAAAGCAGTGAGGAAAAAGGCATCATTGGATGCCTCTCGCCTGTAGAAGTCGGCTCTTATGTTATGATTTCCTGAGGGATCAAGTTTATGAAGCCGTTTCGCGATGGCGGCAGCTTCATTATATTTACCCTCTTTTAGGAATTGTTGCTCTCGTGTTTGTAATACCTGCTTGATAAAAATCAGACTACTGGGGTTGGCGGGATCGAGTTTTCGATATGTTTGAGCGATTCGGAGTGCGTCACCGTGTTTGCCCATGGTAGCCAGTAGGTTTATGAATTTGAATACGGTTTCTGGATTGATGCTGCCAAAGGCAAAAGCCTGCTTATAGGCAAAGTGAGCTTCCTTGTTATAGCGGATTTTTAGTTCCGGGTCATTGGTGTTTAAAGCGCGCCAGGCGTAAAGGCCGGCGATGGCTGATCGCAACTTTGAGAATCCTTTTTGGGCATCGTTGTCTCGGATAAACTCAGGGCTTCCCTTGAATCGGCTCAGGTCATGTCTCTGGTAGGTGAGTTCGGCCCAATCGCATATCTCAGAAATTGTCGTGCTTTCGGAGATCCAGTCTCCGATCAGTCGCTTGGAATATTTGCGCCAGAATTTACGATCTTTATTAAATACTGATTCATCAAATTCATCTACCGGTTCCCTTTCGATTTTCATGATGATCCCAAAAGGTCGAAGATGCGGGTACATCCAGTCCATGGGGAAGCTCTCTTCCAAATAAAATTCATGGTCAGGATTGTTGTCAAAGATCATTTTTGCAAGACGGGCGTTGATGTTCATTACTGCAACATGACCTTGAACAGAGACTTGAGGATCAGGTATGGGCATAATGCTTCCACACCGCGGACAAGGTTGGCCGCCGTTTGACTCTATTTGCTTAAGCAACGGAGCGTTTTGTTGATGGATCAGTATCGGAGCTTCCGAGAGGCAGTTGGTACACAAGAAAGACAGGATTAAGCGGACATCTTCACCTGGTTTCAGGGTCCCTGACAGCATGCGATCCTTGGCGTCAGCGTAGTAGTTTGAGAAGGCAAATTGATTGTCAATGTCTGAGGGCGTGTTGATTTCGTTTTTTGGATAAATCGCATTTTCGCGTCGTTGCTGTTCAACGCGGGAGCCAAGTTTTCCAAACAAGCTGTCTGCTTTTTTGGAGAGAGTGTCTAGGGGTGAAGTGAATGCTGAAAAACACAACAAGGTTAGGCAAAGCCCCCATGCCCCTATCCCGATTGTGTGACGTCTGTTTGTGGTGGTTTGATATCTGTTATAGGAAGCGAAAATCATTATTAACCCGGCGATGAGCCCAAGAGTTAGTAGTGCATTAATCTGGGTTCTTTTGCTGCTGTTATTTATTTTTGCTGCTAGTTCGCTAAAGAATTTTGGATCGCGCTGGGTGCTGCGGTTGTAGTGGGCACGAATATATTGGAGGTATGTTCCATCGGCTAGGGCGTTTTGGGTAATCAGGTAGACGTCGCGCCTGTCGAAATTCGGGTCCCTTTTATTGTGTGAAGCAATGAAGCTTTCACAAAATATCATGTAGGTTGGGCAGAATCGGCCGGGGTCGGTGCCGCCAAAGAGAACGGCATTTTTTTTCATTTCCGGGTATATTTCAAAAGGGGGAGAGAACATATCGTGACCGTACCAATAGCCAAACAGGTGGTTGCGTTGCTCGTTCTCTGCCCAGTTGTTAAGTGCGGGTCTAAGCGGGAGGATGCATATTACAATTAGTGTTAGAGTGATTAAAATGTGGTTCGATATTTTTGTATGGGATATAATTGTTATTAAAGTGAGAATGAATAGAAGAGCCAGTCCGGTGTAGGCTGAATAGTGCTTCATGGCAAAGACAGTGTCCTTCTGTATGATTAGAGTATTATAAATTTCCCAGAGGATTAGGCATCCGAGTAAGATTAGAATATGCCGCAGATTACCGGGTTTGCATATTGTTGCGCTGATGATGGTCAGTCCCAAACCTATTCCCCCGGCAATGAAGACATGCGTGGCGGCGAAAAATACCTTGTTCAGGTGGCGGTTGAGTTCATCTGCTGTTGGATTGATTAAATATATGAGAATCAGTGTAAATGATATATATATTCCCGTAAGGCCGAGGATCCATTTGACCTCCCTTAATCGCAGGCGATGGATAAGAGTCAACGGGATAAAGGCCAGTGCCAGATAGGACAGGCTGAATTCCTGCTGGGCCTCATCGAAATAAACCCACAACTGTCCGCCGTTGAACTGTCCGCGCTTTTGTTGGCCGGGTGAATTATGGGAATGGTTAATAAACATTCTCGTGAAGTTTGAGGGCATAATTTTATCATATTGCCCTCGGGTGATTGAGTGCTTAAACCCGTTCACCGTACGCGGGTAAGCCCAGTTCATTGGAGGATTGGTCATTGAGGCAATTGGCAGGTAAAAGTAGAGAAGGGCTGCTATGACCCACACAGCGCGTGTGCCCAATAGCACCATCCAGTTGGAAAGAAGACCTGCTTCTTTTTCTTCCTTGTTCTGATTGAGCCATGAATAGGCAATCAAAGCCAGGAGTGTTAGCAGGTTCAGGAATGCCCAGAGTTTTACCGCGATGTTAGCCTGGGCGAACTGTTGTTTATCCAGGAAGGCATTCCAGGAGAGTCCGAATATCAATCCAACACCCAAATAGGCCGAGGCAACTAGAGCCTTCAGTTCTGGTCGCGGCATTCTAATGGTTGTGGTGATAAGGAGTCCCATGAGTCCGGTTCCCACAAGATTGTAGAGCAAAAAAAGCCCGGGATTTCCTGCCGATGTCTCTACAGCGCCCTTGAGACTGAGGCTGAGACCGATAATGTATAAAGCGCAGTTACCAGTAAGGAAATCCCGCCCCAATTTATAGTCTGCCAGCAGTATTAGGATTTCGATTCCGACAGCCGCAAGGATAAGTGTCTGGTGGTTTACGAAGCAGAGGCCGAAAGTAAAGTAGGCCAAATAGAGGTAGAGGCGCTGTTTGGGCCTGAAGAACCAGCGCATTAGAAATGCAAGAGTCAGAGTGAAAGTGAGAATGCCCAATGCGTAAACCTCAACGATAACCGCTTGACTCCAAATGAAACCATTATATCCGAATATCAATCCCGCTGAGATTCCTGCGGTTAGACATATTTTTCTCTTTTGGTTGGATGCTACCTCCTTGAAAGCTTCTATGCCCGATAGAATGAAATGCGCACTGCGCGAGACCATCAACGTTAGCAGTCCGCAAGAAAGAGCTGCGGCAACGGCTGAGCTTACCGCCACGCGCCAGGCGATATTCGAGAACGGAAGGATTTTAGTGAAAAACCATGAGTAAATAGTCCACATCGGATATCCGGGAGGATGGGGGACTCCTGCGTACATTGAACCCACAGCCAATTCTCCAGAATCCTCCAAAGTAACGTCTGGGGCCAGTGTGTAGAGATATACCGATAGACTAATCAATGTGGTCAGCAAGGCTGCAATCCAATCTGTGCGACAAAAGAAAGGATCGGTTTCTGGCTTATCAGTTTGAATAGTCTGAAATAACTCTACTTTTGCTTCAGGAGGGGCTTCCTGTTTTGGGGCAGGTTTCTTTGAATGCTTGTTCCTCCTACTACTTTTGGCCATCTCGTGAACTTCCCTGAAAAGAGAGACCATTATCCTAGCGGCCAATTGGGCCTGTCTATCAGAGATTATTCAAATAACTACCGTTTTAGGCTGAATGGACTATGGCTATATATAGACAGGGTGGGCATTTATTAATGGATAATTTTGGTGCCGGATTATTTTAAAACACAAAATTTTACTGAAAAACCAGACTGTTTTGTTCTGTTCTGTTAGTCGTGTAGAGCTTGGCATTACTCCTGCTTGAGGCTCCCGTCGACCAATCGACGATTCAATGCGCTTTTAGGGTCCGTGAGCTCATTGGACTGGCCGAAAACGGGCTGGAGATTAATCAATGAAAAAAATAGAAGCGGTAATTAAGCCGTTTAAACTGGAAGAAGTGAAGGATGCCCTTGCCGAAGTGGGAATAGAGGGCATGACCGTCTCTGAAGTAAAAGGTTTCGGCCGACAGAAGGGGCATACCGAGATTTACCGTGGTAGTGAGTATACGGTGGACTTTTTGCCTAAAATAAAACTCGAAGTGGTGGTGGGAGACGGCAATGTTGAGTCAGCCACCAAGGCAATCACTGGAGCTGCCAAGACCGGCAAGATCGGCGATGGCAAAGTTTTTGTTTCTTCAGTCGAGCAATCCATCCGGATTCGCACCGACGAAACGGGAGATGAAGCCCTTTAACCCAAA
>JASLKQ010000004.1 GCA_030747505.1 Verrucomicrobiota bacterium
TCGAATTGGGTCCGGGAAAAAATTCTCACTCAAAATAGTATCCTTGCCCTCCAGAAG
Source organism: Verrucomicrobiota bacterium (assembly GCA_030747505.1). Taxonomy (GTDB): domain Bacteria; phylum Verrucomicrobiota; class Verrucomicrobiia; order Limisphaerales; family UBA1100; genus UBA1100. Next base: position 58 of record JASLKQ010000004.1, read on the forward strand.
GCGAATGGAGAAAAGGCCCGTCTCATAGACCTGCTTTCTTAATAGCAGGTACCAATTTTGCCTCCCGCCCGCCAGGCGATCGATGTCCTTAATCGCCTAAAAAACGCAGCTTTAGGCCAAATAATGGCCGATTTCTTGTGAACTCACCCGTTGATTTTATTGGCACGATGGTTGCTACTATCACGAAGCAACTATTGGATAATTAGCTAGAAGGATCGATACATGGTTATCAATACCAACATAGAAGCGCAGCGGACGGCAAATAATCTACAGGCCAGTCAAAACCGTCTCCAAAAAACGCTTTCCCGGCTTAGTTCCGGCTCAAAAATTGTCAATGCGGCTGATGATGCAGCCGGCTTGGCTGTGAGTTCCAGACTGGAATCCAACATACGCCGTATCGGTTCGGTGCTCAATAACCTCGGAAATGCGATGTCACTTACCCAAACCCAGGATGGTTATTTGAAAAACATTGATCATGCGATGCAGCGTATGACTGAGCTGGCCATGCTAGCGCAGGATAATACAAAGCAGGACCAGGATCGCGCCTTGTACAACAAGGAATTTCAGCAACTGATGGACTACGTGCTCTCCACTCGAACGAATGATTTTAACGGGGTTAATCTGTTCGACGGCTCCAAGGTGGATGTCGTTATCGACCCGGATGGCAATACGTTTCCCGTGGGCGGAGTTAATCTCTTTAGTTCGGTCTATGATAGCGCCCTTAAAAAACAATCATGGCAACTAACCGGAAATACCTGGCAAACCTCAAAAAGTGGCTATGTCACTGATGTTGATTCACAAAAAATCCTATATAAATCAGGCTCTGAAGCCTACAAACTTACCTCAGATTTATGGTGGCAGGGCAGTGCGTGGCACACCTCCCAACCCACTACTGGAACCCCTCCAGCACCAGATCCCTCCGCGGTAAAAGTTAGTGCGGGCAGCTTCATTGCTACAGGATCGATGAACGGCAACAGTGGCTTGACAAATTTAACCGCACCTCCAGTCGCCAACTCGACTAAGTTTGACCCAAACACCATGACGACGGCAGACTTGGCAGCCTCAGGTAATGGTTTCTTTGAGGAGATGCCGGCGCCTCCGGGCACTGCGACCGCAGACAAGATACAATATTCCAGGATAACCAAGGGTTCTTTCTTGGCCTCCGATCCCGCTGGAAACGGGGATTTGGAGTACCAGCATCGTGGCGCCGTAGCTAAAGGCCATTACATCACTGTAGACCCCGGAAGCCAAGATACGGATGCCATCGCCTTTTCCTCCGGGTCAACTGTCACCACCGACCAGGACCTCTCAGATCCTCCATTCAACGCCGATAATTTGGGAGGGGTTGAAATTGCCACAATTGAAGGAGCCAAAGCCTCTCTGGATGTCATATTCAAGGCTCTGGATCAATTACACTTGGACAGGGCCTCCTTGGGAGCCATCCAACAACGAGTCGAATTTACCAGTGGTCAGCTCATAACCAGTAATCAAAATCTGACTCAGGCAAAGAGTCGGATTACAGACGTTGATGTAGCGGCCGAGACAACCGAATTCGCCAAACATCAAATCCTGGTCCAGTCAGGCACCCAAATGCTGCGACAAGCCAATAGTTTACCCCAAACTGCACTTGAACTCCTAAGATAACGTAAATAACTCAATATATTACCCCTAGAGTTTTCAATTCAGTTGGGGGAAGCAAAATAACCGGTCGGGCACAGTTTCTGAGCCCGGCCGGTTGAATTTTTAGCGCGCTTTTTCAGTGGATTATTACCGTTATTTTTATCTGTTTTTTTGGGTTTTCTTCACTTACACAAAAAATCAGCCGAATATTTACTGAAGCCTCCCGGTCTGAAGCTAGCCCTCCATAATCAGGAGCTGACTTGATTACGAATCGCCAGAAATAGTGTAATGGCCGCGATGATCAGAAGAATGCTCAACACCAGCATGACTATATAGAACTCCCGTGAAAAACGAGCCCGTGGAACACGTGCAGTGGAAACTCCAGCTGTACGCATCACGTTCGTGGGCGGTGGAGTAATAAATAAAGGTTGCGCCACCGCTTCGGGCGCAATGATATAGGCCATCGCCCGAATAGATGATGGCCGTACGAGCGGATCCTTATGCAAACAGTTCATTACCATCTGTGACACTTCCGAGGGAGTGTCACAGGGGAGTTTTTTTTCCGAAAGCCGGGCTTCAATCGGCTGGGGTGGAACTGCCTGCAGCTGATGCCCAATATCGCCTGAATGAAAGGGGGGCACTCCGCAGAGCAATTCATATATTGTGGCTCCCAACGCATAGAGATCATCACTGACTTGCGGAGGTTCCCCCCCATATTGTTGGGGGCTCATAAAAGTAACAGTGCCCCGGTTGTCACGCATACCGAGCAACTCAGTATACCCATCATTTAATGAGGCAGAAATTCCGAGATCCGCCAAACGCACTCTCCCTTGCATATCCACCATGATATTTGCCGGCTTGAGATCACGGTGGATAATCTGGGCACCATGGGCATGATCAAGGGCACTACACAACTGCAGGACGATACTCCGCAAATCTTCCCAACTAAACACCTGCCCTTCCCGTTCCAATCGCTGCGTGTGCAAACTGGCCCCCTCCACATACTCCATGATCAGGAAGGGAGGATCCGGAGGGTCCTCAAATATATCGTAGAGCTGAACGATATTCTGGTGGGCCAATGTACGCGTTTTGGCAGCCTCATTACGCAGCTCCAGACGCATATTGGGATCGGCAGCCAAATGGGGTCGCAGAAATTTTAGTGCAACGGTATCACCCAGCCGCTCATCTCGTGCAAGCCAGATAAAGCAACTACCCCCTGCGGCCAACATCCACATGAGGGTATAACGACCGGCCCCGACCAGTTGGCCGGGGATCAGGGCTGGCAATGGCGGGTTCGGAACAGCAGAACTCACCAAGCGGTTCTATTTAAGGTTTGCTATTTTGCCAATGTTTTTGCGAAATATTCGGACTCTGAGTCATGCAGATCAGTTATCAGTATGAAGGCAAGTGGCACGTTAAATCGCTTATCAAAGCGGAAGTAATTGTCGGCCGACCCAATAATCAGTCAGGAGTGGATATTGATCTTACTCCAGACACCACGGTGAGTCGGGTTCACGCCAGACTCTGGCGGGAAGAAGACGGCTCCTGCTGGGTGGAAGATATGGGCAGCCGCCATGGTACCAAGGTCAATGGGACAATTATTACCGGCAGAAATTGCCTAAACGAAGGAGACAAAGTTCAGATTGGAGAAACAACTCTCCGAATGGACCCAAGTTGAAAAACGTATATTTTCAATAAAAAGTTATATTAATACTTAAATAAGAATTGTTTTTTTACGTTTTTTAAGTAATTTGTTCTTTTTAAGGTAAAACAATCTTTCCTGAGGCCAACATCGGTCTTCTTTTCATCACTTTTTCACTCTTGGCATGGCTCATGCTTTGTCATTGGGAAAACAGTTGTCACGCCATGCTGACCATTGAACATAAACAACAGGAAAAAGCTGAAAGCACAACTGCCCCTGATGGCGGTTTGAAACCGGGTTTACCGTTGCATTTTGCATCCGGCCTGCTGGGTTTTGAGGCAAACAAACAGTTTGAGCTTATCTCAGATGAGGAATTAAACCCCTTTCAGTGGCTTAACGGAGTGGACGCAGATCAAAGTTTCCTGGTTATCCAGCCTGCATTTGCAGTCGAAAATTACACCGTCGAGCTTTCAGATGACGATGTAGCCATGCTGGAGTTGCAGAATCAGGCTGATGCGGTGGTCACCTGTATTGCCACCTATCATCCCGACGAGTCGGTCACCATTAATTTAAAAGGCCCCATCATTTACAACCAGAAAACGGGCGAAGCTCGGCAAATTGTGCCGCTGAATGCAGCGGATTTGTCCCTTTCCCACCCGATGGGGAACTAAACCTTGAACCCGTGGAAAACCATTTAACCCATGTTGGTATTATCAAGAAAACCGAAGGAAAGCATTATTATCAATGGCAACGTCACGGTGAGTGTGTTGCGGATCGACAGTGATAATGTACGCATCGGGATCGAGGCTCCCATGGAGATACCGGTCATGCGTCAGGAAATTTATAATGAGATTAGTCAGAACAACCAGGCAGCAGCCGGATTGGCAAAAGCCAAAGTTAAATTAAAAGTAAAAGAGCTCGTTAAAAGTTAATGTACCGAGACGAAAACGGATTTTAACCCAAAACCAACAAGTAAAAGAAGGAACGAACAATGGTTATTAACACCAACATGGAAGCGCTCCAAACGGCTAACAACCTGAATGCTAGCCAATCGGAGCTGTCAAAATCACTGGCCCGGCTAAGTTCCGGTTCACGAATCATCAAACCATCGGACGATGCGGCGGGTTTGGCGGTAACCTCGCGTTTGCGCGCGCAGATTAAACGCCTGGACTCCGCTCTGAGTAACGTGGTCAACGCCGTGTCCTTTACCCAAACACAGGACGGCTTCATGAAAACGATGGATAAAGCACTCCGTCGTATGGGTGAGCTGGCCATGCTGGCAAAGGACGGTACCAAGTCCCAGGGCGACTTGGACTTGTATCAGAAGGAATTTGAGCAGCTGCAGGAATACGTAGATGATACCCGTGGAAAGAAATATAACGACGTAAACCTATTCGGATCAGATGCCTTGGCTGTGACAGTCGATTCTGAGGGGGGTACATTTGACATGGCCGGCATAGACCTCTCGACAGATTCTTACACCTTGGCGGTGGTAAATACCGCGACTCAGCAATGTGCCTTAACCAGCACTGCTTTGGCTGATGATGCCTTGCTTCTGGTGAAGGCTGCCATTAGTCAAATCGCGGTTGACCGCGCGCAGTTGGGTGCGGTTCAGTCCCGTTTGAACTTTACCAATGACCAGTTGAGTATCACTAAGGAGAACCTCTCCTCTGCCATTAGTCGTGTGGCGGATGTGGACGTGGCAACTGAAGCCACCCAATACGCCCGTTACCAGATCCTGGTGCAGTCGGGTACGCAAATGCTCACGCAGGCCAATCAGCTACCACAAGCTGCACTGCAACTGCTGCGGTAAAAAAACTATCCGGTTAACACACAGCCATAAAAGGCCCGATTAACCGGAAAGCTTGTTGAGAATTATATTGTTGGGTTGCACGGCCGGCCGCGGGATACCGAAAAAAGGATCCCCGGTCGGCTTTGCCTTTTCAAGGCCCCTCCTGCCCTGCTACTCTCAAGACGCAAGGAGGTAATAATTTTGGGCTACCCATCCACTTTAGTTATCGGCGGAGGAATTGTGGGCCTGGCCACCGCGCGACAACTTCTTCATCACTACCCGGGGATCACTGTCTCGGTTCTGGAAAAAGAACCGGAACCGGGCCAACACCAAACCGGTCACAATAGCGGTGTCCTTCATTGCGGGCTTTACTACACCCCTGGCTCGCTGAAAGCCCGCCTCGCTGTCGAAGGTATTCGACAGATGGCAGAATTCTGCTCCCTACACAATATTCCACACGAAATTTGCGGCAAACTGGTGGTGGCAACCAATGAAGTGGAAGCAACACGCATGGAGAAACTTTATCAACGGGGAAAAGCCAATGGATTGGAGGGACTGGAAAAGCTGGATCAGGATCAAATGCGCGAAATCGAGCCGCACGTGGGAGGAATTGCCGCCCTCAAAGTGCCGCAGGAAGGGATTGTCGACTATCCGGCAGTCATCACCGCATTAGTGAGGGAAATCGAATCCTTGGGCGGCCAAATCATCACCAACGCCAAAGTCAATGAACTGCATGAAGCCAATCGATGGACTGCGGTTACCTCCGCGGGCGACTATGCAGCCGACTGGATCATCAACTGCGCCGGCCTGCATTGCGACCGGGTCAGCCAATTGGCAGGACAAAAACGGGACCTACGCATCGTGCCCTTCCGTGGCGAATACTATCAGTTAAAACCACAATCCCAGCATCTGGTAAAACATCTCATATATCCGGTGCCAGACCCTGAGTTCCCTTTTCTGGGAGTGCATTTTACCCGCCTGATTGGGGGAGGCATCGAGGCCGGACCCAATGCGGTCCTGGCCTTTGCCCGCGAGGGTTACCGGAAAACAAACGTGAATTTACGCGATCTCTTTGACGCAGCAACCTACCCGGGCTTGTGGCGCTTCGGCCTGAAATACCCGAGAATGTGCATACATGAATTGCGCGGTTCGTTCAGTAAAAATTATTTCTGCAAACAACTGCAAAAGCTCGTGCCTGAGGTGCAACCTGATGACCTGGAAACCGGCGGATCGGGGGTGCGGGCCCAGGCAATGTCGCCGGCAGGGGAACTGGTTCAGGATTTTCACTTCGTCCAGGGAAAACGCGCACTCCACGTACTCAACGCCCCCAGTCCTGCAGCAACCGCCTCTCTGGCGATTGCAGAGCAAATCATTGATAAGGCAAATATTGCGTGAGCGGTAACCCAATGGAGACTCCTATATTCCGGCCTGAAATTATTCAATAGTGCCCCTTTCAACATACTAGATCAGATGCAAAATCGAAGCATCTCACCTCACTCATTTCACACGCTACCTCAAGTAATGTGAGGGCGTAACGATCTCAAGAGCCCAGAAAATGAAGGGGATAAGCTCCCAAGCATAAAACCCCAAATTTACCATTGAGCCTTTAAACAATATTGCAATTATATGAAATTTATTAATTATTTATTGTTTTTTAAACTACTTATTTACTTTTTTTATGAAAATATTACTAATTTTATAAAATTATCCACATTTTTTTGGCCCGAAAGATGCTACTTATCCCACTGAAAACGTGTTTTTATGCAGTAGAACCCTAATTGATTATTGAAGACGATGAAAACCGATACGGTTACCCCCAGTTCACTGGACGATGTGTTGCTCTCAGCAGATGTCTGTTATGCCGAAGGCAATCAGACTGGAGCAATTGAGGCTCTGGATCAGGCCGCCAAATTGTCCCAACGGCATCCAGTCATTCTCCGGGCATTGGGAACCCAGCTTTTTCTGAACGGCCGGCACACATGGTCACGAACAGTTTTTGAAGAACTAACCAACGCATTCCCCGAAGAAGTCGATGATCACATCAATTATGCCATCGCCGCATTTCATGATGGCGACTCAGACTCCTGTGCAGCTGCCTTACAAAAGGCGTTGGCACTAGATCCTCTCCATAAAGATGCCTTGAAACTGACCGCTGACTTGGATGTGAAGGAAGGGCGATACTCTGAGGCCAAGGTGAAGTATGAACTGATCGCGGAAAAGCACGGCATTAGTGTTGAGTCACTTCATGCGCTGGCCTATTGCCAGTTTAAAACCGGCGATACACTTCGGGCTGAGAACACCTATCAGCAACTGGTAGAATTCAATGAGGAAGACGAGCTCGCGAGCCACAACCTCAATATGGTGAGAAACGCAAAGGAAGACACCTCGACTCAAAAGGAGGAGCCAGAAAATGATGGTGACGCCTCAAAAGAAAAAACTTCAGGAACGGCCGCTGAAAAGGCGCTGGAAGAAGCCGACTTCTTCATGCAAGCGGGAAACAGCGAGGGTGCTTTAGCCCACCTGAAACAAGCCGTGTTACTTGATGGATCGAGTCCTGCACTGGTTGAAGCTTACGGATCAATGTTGTTTAGCGCCGGAGATTACAACTCGGCCCGTGAACAATTTCGCAAGCTAATCGAATTATGCCCCGGGGATGTTAATGCTTATATTCGACTTGCGATGTCCTGTTATGAGGACGGCCGGATTGAGGAATTTGAATGTGCCCTGGGATTAGCCATGGAGATTGATCCGGAAAACACGGCCTTGCTGCACTTTTGGGGGAAAATAAATCTCGACGAGGAAAATTATCATGATGCCGGCCGCATTTTTGTTAAGCTCGTGGAACTGGAGCCAGACAATATCGATAATCTGCTGGCGTTGGGAAAATGCCTTTACCACGGAAAGGAAACCGAATCCGCAACAATGGTATTCGAACGGGTGCTGGATCTGGATCCGGAAAACTCAATGGCCCACAAAGGTCTGGACTTGATCGCATCTGATCCGGCCCCTGAAAAAGAAGCCGATGAGTCGAACTCACCAGCTGAAGACAATGAAGTTACCTCAACTAGCCCCCTTGAGGACTGCCTCAAGGCTGCCGACCAAGCACTACGCGAAGAAAAACCAGATAAAGCAGTGGAAATATTATCTTCCGCTCTTGAGGTTCATCCTGATGATTCACAACTCATCAACACACTGGGCTCACTGTACTTTAATCTGGAACAGACAAATGATGCCCTCGAGTTGTTTGTGAAAAAGGCTGAACTGCAGCCTGAGGACATCGAGAACCATCTACAGGTAGCTGGTACAGCATTTGTAGCCGAAAAATTCGATCTTTTTGAAAAGCACCTCGAAAAAGTCCTGACAAAAGATCCTACAAATGGACATGGCTTGAAGCTTTTGGCCTCCGCCAATTTTAGGTCTAAAAACTACAAGGAAGCAGCAGATCTATATTATCAGCTTGTTGATGTCTTTCCGGAAGACACGGAAATCGTTCTTGCTCTGGGAATATGTTTTCACCAACTGGGAGATACTGCCACCGCCGAATCCTGTTTCAAACGCACTCTTGAAATCGACCCCTACAACGAAATTGCCTCCGGCAACCTGGAAGAACTGGATAAATTAAAATCAAGCAACCAAACTTCCAGCGACGTTGAGATTTTTAGTGAGCCAGACGAAGGAGATCCCGATAAAGCACCCCTTCAATCGGAACAGGAGCCAGTCCCGGTGGCTGCAGGAATTGATAACTTAAAGCATGCCCAACCCTTGTTGGATGAAAAAAAAAATCTGGAAGAACTGGATAAATTAAAATCCAGCGACATTGAGGTTTTTAGTGAGCCAGACGAAAGCGATCCCGATAAAGCACCCCTTCAATCGGAACAGGAGCCAGTCCCGGTAACTGCAGGAATTGGGAACTTAAAGCATGCCCAACACCTGTTGGATGAAAAAAAATATCTCGAAGCATGGAATGCCACGCTCGAGGCGATCTCCTTACGCTCTTTCCATCCCGAAGCTTATTTGAACCTGACTGAAATTGCCCTTTGTGTGAATGATGAAGTGCAGGCCAAAAAATGCCTCGAGGTACTGGCGGAGCTTACCCCCAAATGGACCATTGCCTCCCAAGCCCTCGACTCACTGAAAAAACAACCCAACCTGAGCACATCGGATTTCAACTGGCCGGATTTACCCAAACGCAATACGACACCCAATATCTCGGCGTGTCTGATCGTCAAAGATGAGGAACGGTTTTTGGGCCAGTGCCTAAAGTCACTAAAAGGCGTGGTTAACCAAATTGTGGTTGTCGACACCGGGTCAACAGACCGAACAGTTGAAATCGCAAAGGAACACGGAGCTGAAGTCCATCATTTTGACTGGTGCGATGATTTTGCCGCAGCGCGCAATTTTGCCCTGGAACAGGTCCGCGGAGACTGGATATTGATTCTGGATGCCGACGAGGTATTAACCTCCCAGGGACGCAAGGGGTTAAAGCATGACACCCAACAAACCGACTTTCTGGGTTATCGCATTCGCTGCACAAATATGGAGCCATCTGATAACGGTGGCTACCAGCCAATGGCCGACGCCTGGCATTTTATCCCCCGTCTCACCCGTAATGCTCCTGGACTTCATTTTGTCGGAACCATACACGAACAAATTTTTAGCTCGGTGAACATCCGTGCCGAGGAATGGGGAATGGAGGGCGGTTTTGGAAAAACCGAAATCAAGCATTATGGCTACGCTGAGGAAATTAAAAAGGACCGAAACAAAACTGAACGCAATATCTCCCTCATCGAAAAGGCATTGGAAAAAAACCCTCATGAGCCGACCCTTTTAATGAGTTACGCTCTGGACTTATTTAACCGTGGAGAAATTGAAATGGCATTGGAGAAGCTCCGGGAATCCTTTGATCTGATCAAAGATCATCCGTCCAAATCACTGGCTCCTGAGGTGCGTGAAAGACTCATCAATGTCTTCATTAATTTACTGCTGCAAGCCGAAATATATGACGAGCTCATTGAGGTCGCCAATAGCCAACTGGCCAAGGATTGTGGACCCACAAGTTCCATCCTGTTTATGCATGCCCTTGCATTGGTCAAGTCCGGCCGGTCGGCTGAAGCAATTGAGCCACTGCAAGAATGTATCACAAAGCAGAATGACCGCACCTACACCTCCCCGTTCAAGGGATCTGTCGGCGCGCCTCCCTTCCATCTCTTAGCCGATTGCCTCGGTCGGGCAGGCGATCTGGAGGGTGCCCTGGAAGGATATAAAGCCGCCCTGGAAATGGACCCGGAAAGCCCAGGCATCCGGCATGATTACGCCAAACTATTAGCCCACCAGAACCGTCCGGAAGAGGCGATTGAATTATTGAACCAAGCCATTCAGTTCGACTCCATGGAAAGCCGCCTCTGGACATTGGGTTGCCAAATTGTTAACGGTCACCTCCATGATATAGATATCGCACTTCGATGGACAGAATGTGCTGTTGAAGAAGTTCCCAATAATCCGGAAATCCAAAAACAACGCGGCATTGCGTTAATTACAGCAGGCCAATTCGAGGAGGCCCTGCCATTATTTGAGCAAACCCCCCCGCATCCCCTCACCGATGCCGCCCGTATTTTATGTCAAATTGTGACAGACAAGAAACCGGACCCGACCCCCGTAGACTCCACTCAGGAAGTGGTCGTCAGTAGTGCCCTCGTTAATTGGTATCGGCGATTTCTGGAGCGTGGGTTAACTAAGCCTGCGCAAAAAGTAACCCAAAGAATTGAATCGATTGAGGCTGTCCTGCCCAGTGCAGCCAAGATACTCAAGGAAGCCATTACAGAAGCTGATTAGATTCTGTTTCTAAAAAAGATTCCGACCTCACTCTTCTCAGACGGGGAGACCAAGAAAACCTTTGAGTGTGGTTCTGTTATTGCCTGCGACTGTCTTGTTTAGGGCCAGTCACTCCTCCATGTATTCACTGACACCCTGACCGGTAAAGGTATCCTGTCCAAGCTTGATGATTAATGTGTATGTCCTTTTATCCTCAGTCAAAAAATGCTCACTAATTTCGGCAACCCCTGGAGGAAAAATTGATGCCCACCTGATTTTTTTACCGACCGGATCCCATTTCCCAAGGTACTGATAAACAGCCCCGTCCTCAAAAAAATACGCATATCGATACATCTTTTGGATGGGGTCATAAGTTTTAACCCATAAAAAATGTTCCTTTTCCTCGCCTGAATCAATTAATCCTTCGTTTATCAAGCAGCGGCCTCCCCACGACCAACTCATTCGATTAACCACGGATATTTTCTGTGTTTTATTATCAGTATCTCGAGTCAGAGACTGTGAATCCTTCCACAGGCCCACCTTCCCGATTCTCGCCAGTTCCTTGCATACCGGACTGGATTCCACCCGATCTTTAGCATTGAGTTCCCTGACATACGCCAATCGGCTTTCCCCCTTCTTTAGCGGAAACCCTCTCCTTTTGATGGAAAACTCGGTTTGCACCTCCTTTGTTCCGGAAAAAACATCCTTTAAATTAAACTGAAGACCATCAGCTCCCGGAGGCGGGAAAGACTTCTCCCAGTTGAGGGATGTTTTCTCTTTATTCCAATCACCGACAAAACCAAAAACCAGGCCATCATCCTGAAACCATGTACTCTTAAATTTATTCTTGGACGCCGAATTACGATAGGTGTTGACGACCAAAGAATATTTGTTGCCCTTTTCCGATTCGATTCTCGACTCAATTAATTGGCAGCGACCATTGAGAGCCCACCTAATCTTGGTGGTAGAAGCTGTGTTGAATATCCCTCCTTTTATGTCAAACAGAGAGGTTTGCTTTACCCAAAGTCCCGGCTTTTGGAACACATTCATATCTGAATGTGCCGGCTTGGTCGGGGTTGGCTTCAGCACCTCCTGAGCCGTCTCTTTTTTCCCACAGCCAAGGATAAAAAACCCACACAGGATATACGAAATAAACCTCACCGACCGACAGGGTAATATAACTTCTGTTGTGTGGAAAGCTTTTGAGCAGCACAAAAAAGAACTGTCTGCGGTCATTAATATGAGTTTTACGGGAGTAAATCGTGGCAACATCTCGTCCAATGGCCCTCTAGATAAGTTACATCATCTGTCCAAATATGGGCGACTTGTAACTTTTCTCGACCAAGAGCTATTAGATAGAGTGCAGAACACGTGACATCTACCGGAACTTGAAATGAAAGACTTTGATAAAAAAAGCATTGGCCTTAGTTATTCACAAACGTACAATCACCCCATGCAAAAGAGCTTCTCTCCCTTGGGTTGGCCTGTGGCTGCCCTGATTTGTGCCGGTTTATGGATCGGCTTCGCCAAGTCCCCTGTCCCTCCAGAAACCCAGGCCAAAGCACCCCTGCCATCTCCGGAGACTTATGTTGCAGCGAAGGATGAAAAAGCCGCCAAAGTCGTTCCAAAGAAACTTGGAGCCCTGCCTGCCAATGCGAAGCACATACCCGGAGGTGCCACGGTCATCCTTTCGGCCAATATAGGAGAACTCCTTGAAAAAGGGGGTTACGCCGACTTCTTGAAGTCGGACATGTTCCAGGAGCTCAAGGGCATGTTGGAAAATGAAACAGCCCAGAAAATTATGGAGAACCCCGCCGCCAGCGGGATCGATATTTACCAGCCAGTATATCTTTACATGAATTTTGGAGCCCCTGCTGAAGAATTCGGCGACCCGTCTGTTACTGGAGGAATGATTGCTGCAGTGAAAGATTCCAAGGCTCTGGACAAGGCTCTGGACCTCGCAACGGCTCAAACCGGCCTGCCGGTTAATAAAACCGGCGAGAAAGGTTTCACCCAGCTTTTTATGCAAGGCATGCCTGCGGCTGTCGGTTACTCGGATAAGGTGATGATTGCAGTGGGCACCAATGACCCAAAGGAACTCCCCAAGATTACCCAAACTCTGGCCTCACGCATGGGTGGAAAAGGAGGCCTTAAGGATAACCGCATCACGTCCTTACTTCGCAACAAGTACGATGTAGCCGCCTGGATGGATTATGATAAGTTCATGAAATTTGTTACGGGAATGGTCCCAGAAGGCGAGCTTGATGTCGCCGGACTGGATCAATTCACCAAGGACACGGCATATGCCATGACCGTGAATTTTGAGGATGGCAAGATGTCCTCGGATATTATCGCTTATGGCAATGAAGACCTTTTTAAGGAGAATCTAAGCAAAGGAGGTCTGGATAAGGATCTGGTTAATTTAATTCCATCAGACCCCATATTGGTCGTAGCACAAGCGGTGAACATGGACCCGGTACGTGATATGGTAAAGGAACACCTCATGCCCCTCATGGAGGAAGAACTCGGTGAAGTCTTTGAGCAGATGGAGGAAATGATCGGCCTCTCCATGGATGAACTGATGAGCATCCCCAAGGGAGACTTCCTTGCCGTATGGGAAAGCCTGGCCATGGTGGAAGGCGATTTCGGTCCGCAACCCACCCCAAAACTGATCCTGGGCATGACGATTGAAAACCGGAAGAACCTGAATAAATTGATGAACAATCCCCAACTCCAAGCAGTGCTACCCATGCTTGCCACAGTCGGCTTACAGATCGCCCAGTCTGAGACAGGATTTTTTATCTGCAGTCAGAATCATGCTGCTGCTGTCAATGAAGGCAAGGCGACCAAGCCTATCAAGGGAGCCCACAGGGATTTAATTGCCAAGAATGATTATGCCGGATTCTTCCGTTTTGCACCGCTGGTGAAGATTATCCAACAGTTTGCCGGAGAGGAAGAACAGGCAAAAATGGCTATTAAAGAACTGAACCGGCTGGATGAAGTAAACTTTTCTGGTGATATGAAAGGAGCCACGCAGAGGGGCAATATGACCCTTAAATTCAAGGACAAGAAAACCAATGGCCTAAAGCAACTCATTGAAACCGGCCAACGTATCTACGAGATGGCTAAAAATGGGGCCCTCGAGGCTAATTTTGAAGGTGCTCCTGGAGAAATAGAAAACGCATTAAATAAGTAATCCCCCCAATATCTCTAAATTACAAACTGAATTGAGTTTATCTCAGTTCGGTTTTTTTTTGGTTTCTACGTCATAATAACTAAAGAAACCGCTTACTTATGCCGATGAGTATCTTGGGAATCGACGGAATTATTCTGCGAAGAGGAAAAACGAGCACTGTACCCATGAGTGAGAACATCGAAAACTGCACCGCTGCGAGGCGTTTACCGCGCATCGAAACGTTGCAGCAGTACGGATTATCCCTCCAGAGAATGGGGGAACTGGATCTGGCAATTTCGGTGTACCAGCGCATCCTTGAACTTGATGGCGACAATCCAGATGTCCGGTTTAATATTGGAGCCGCGCGACTGCAACAAACCCGCCCCACTGAGGCCCTTCAGCAGTTTAAAGCCGCTGCCCGACTCAAACCGGAGGAATCAGGACTGCATCTGGGCATGGCCAATGCCCATAAACTACTGGGAGACCTGAAATTAGCTGAATCCTACCTGAGAAAGGAACTCGAGATTTATCCTGAATCGGTAAAAGCCGCTGTCAACCTTGGATGGCTCCTCGAGGAACAAAACCGAGTTCCCGAGGCGCTCGTTCAATATCGCAAGGCGATGTACTATAATCTAAATGACGTCAATCTCAGATGGAATCATGGACTGGCATGCTTAACGTTAGGCGACTACGCTCGTGGATGGCGAGATTATGAGTACCGCTGGGCAGCACGTAACAAGCAAAAACCCCCTTACAACACCCCTGAATGGCAAGGAGAACACCTAAGCGATCGCACTTTACTCATATATACTGAACAGGGTTTTGGTGATTCAATCATGTTTGGGCGTTTTGCTTTACAGCTTGGAGAGAAACACGAGAATATTGTACTCCATTGTCAGCCGGCCCTAAAACGTCTTTTAATGAAGCAACCGGGGCTAAGGCAAGTAACCTCAAAAAAAGATTTACCCCCCAAGCATGATGTTCACGCATCCCTTATGAGTCTGCCCTATTTGATGCAACTGAAAAATGAATTAGAACTGGGCGAAACTCCTTATTTGCAGAATTCCGAATTCAATGACGAATTGCCTTCATCAGATGCACTGTCGGGCGAGAAACGTATCGCCATCGCCTGGGCAAGCGCACCAGATGGAGAGACCTCAGAAAAGAAATCGATTCCTTATGTCAAATTTCGTCGACTATTTAATGCACCCAACTGTCGGTTCTATTCAGTACAAGTTGACGCGGAGGCAACTGCAATCGCGGACATGAATCGACGGGCTAACGTCCATGATTTGAGTGAATCAATCATCGATTTTGAGGATACGACAGCTATTTTGGGTCAAATGGATTTGGTGATTTCAGTGGATACTGCCGTTGCACATTTAGCAGGGGCCCTGGGGCGACCTACCTGGACCCTCCTCCCTTACGCAGCGGACTGGCGCTGGCGTGTGCATCGAACCGACAGTCCTTGGTACGGAACAATGAGGTTATTCCGACAGCAACGGGCAGGAGGTGATTGGGATCACGTGCTGGAAGAAGTTAGCCATTGCCTCTTCAATTATGGCGCACAGATGTCGACTACCCGCTTGACCGGAAGCCACTTGTTGTCTGCCTAGATAATTTTTCCCCCGGTGCGCATTGCCGAAGACACCCAGTCATCAAACAGTTGTTCAGGAATGACCTCTTGAAACTCACCGGGGATATCTTGGCCCCCGGACAGGAACGTTACGGGCAATTCTGCAGACAGTGCTATATTCCAAACCTTTGCCCAATCTTCTGATTCGTCGGTATGTGTAATCATGATCCCCGAAAGCGCCAAATCCTCGAACACTTTTACCTGTTGAAGCAAGAGATTCAGTTCATAGGAGCCATTCAATACCAAGTGCAGCTCAGCATCGCCCAATGATTTAATCTGAACAGCCAATCCTTCAACAGCTTCGGCTGAAGCTGAAACCCCCGGCAAATCCACAAACCTCAAAGTATCTTCAGGCGGTTGGGTTGTTTCCACCCAAACCCGCTCGACGGGAACCTGCATCAGCTCGCCATGGAGACTCAAAAATTCGGCCGTGTTTGAGTGAGAACCATCCAAGCGCCATACGCGCGAGGGGCGCTGGCGCAGGAAGGTCTCTTGTGTCACCCATTTACAAAGAGCCGTTGTCTTTCCCGTGCCTGGAGGGCCAACCAAGACACGAATCGGGGTGCCAGGTTTTTCCGCTTTTCGAGCAAACCGGCCCCACTGATCAACCAAGACCTCACGCAGTAATTCCATTTCCTCCACCAAATTTCGCGGACGCGTACTTCCCAGGTGATGTCGCATTTGACTAGACAACCAGTGCACATGCTGTGGCAATAACCCTATATCCTGCAGTATCTTCACAGCCGGCAACAGAAGTTCCCCCTCTTCGCCCTTCCGCACTTCACGTATCATCTCTTGAATATTAGGCGGAAGATCATCTCTAACTTGCGCATCTCGTTCCTGCAGCTCACTTTCCAACTGTTGCACTTTATCCGCCAATAGCTTAAGGGCTTCCTTTTGGGATTTTGTAGAGCCAGGGGGAGCAGCAAGAACTTCCACCTGGGGTTGCGCCCATAATCGTTTCACCCCGTCAGCCGGCAGTTTGCGAACATTCAAAATGACCGCGTCAGAACCCACCTCTGCCTGAACTTTTTCCAGAGCTTCCTGTGCGGTGTCGGCGGTGATTTTAACCGGATTCATAGGTGCAGAGAAACACTTGCCTCAATCGGGTTCCAACCTACTGTAAAGAAGGCACCGATCCGGTGGGCAAAATTTCAATCTTCGGCGGTAATTCCTCATAACTGAGGAAAGCCAGCTCAGGGAATTTCGCCCCAAAGAACCGGCGCAGTCCAGCCCGAACCATTGACGAACAGACCACCACGGGGGAACGTCCCTCAGCAATCATGGGTTGAATAAATTGATGGAGGTGATGAGAAAGATGTTCAGCGATCTTGGGATCAATCAATAGTACGGTCTCTGCCTGTGAAGGACGAATTCCCTTCACCAGCTCTTCTTCCAGCCAAGGATCCAGCGTGATGGCCGGCAGTCTGCCGTGCTCGTCTAGAAAGGCTTTGACCACTTGAGCCCCAATTGCCCGACGGGCATGTTCACTGAGTTCATCGGGGTTCTTGGTGGAATCAGCATAATCGGCCACCCTTTCCAAAATGCCAACCAGATTACGAATCGAAACTCCCTCGGCCAACAAATTCTGCAGAACGCGTTGAATCTGTCCAACCGTAAGCAGATTGGGCACCAGCTCATTCACCAATGCAGGGTTTTGGTCCTTGAGGTTGTCCAATAACACCTGCACATCCTGGCGACTTAAAATCTGACTGCAGGAACGTTTAATCGTCTCTCCAAAGTGCGTTACCATTACCGATGCCGAATCAACCACCGTATAGCCTGCTAACTCGGCGTTTTTGCGTTCCACATCCGTAATCCACGTGGCCGGCAAACCAAATACCGGCTCCGTGGTTTGTACACCAGGCAACACTTCGGTGCTGTTATTGGTATTCATGGCCAACCAATAACCAGGCATAACTTCTCCAGTTGAAATCAGTTGTCCCCTGAAAATAAACCGGTACTCATTGGGTTGGAGTTCCAGATTATCGCGCAAACGAACCGCTGGAATAATGAAGCCCATATCCTGTACGAACGTGCGGCGAACTCCTGTCACCCGTTCCAAAAGATCCCCTCCTTTTTTCGGATCAGCCAACGCCAAAAGACCATAGCCTAGCTCAATTTGAAGGGTGTCCAAGTGTAACAGTTCCTCCATTTTTTCCGGACTCCCCGGACGGCCATCTTCGGGGCCGTCATTCCCCTCAGCCTCACCTCCTTCAGGGGAACCTCCCCCATCAATATCCGGACCCACAGGCCGTTCTAACAAGAGACCACGTTCCTCAAAGTTGCGGTGCATGAAACCAAACAACACTCCCATGCATAAAAACGGGAACCACGGTAATACATCTGATATCAGGGAGACCAATGCCAATAGAAGCATAGATAAGGATAACACCTTCAACACTTTTGGCTGCAAGAAAAGCTGCTGTGTTAGCGTTTCGCCAAGGCTTACTTTTTCCGCCGAACGCGTAACCAAAATACCTGCTGCAGTCGAAATCACCAGTGCGGGGATCTGCGAAACAAGCCCGTCACCAATACTCAGAATTGTGTAGGTCTGCATCGCCTGTGACACTTCCATGTTGCGCTGCAATACGCCAATCCCAATCCCTCCAATAATATTTACCAGTGTAATGATAATACCGGCAATGGCATCCCCTCGCACAAATTTACTGGCACCGTCCATCGAGCCATAAAAGTCAGCCTCCTTGGAAAGATCATCACGTCGTTTGCGTGCCTGATCTTCCTTGATAAGTCCGGCATTCAACTCGGCATCGATGGCCATTTGTTTGCCGGGCATGGCGTCCAAGGTAAACCGGGCAGCCACTTCAGCAATTCGGCCTGCGCCCTTGGTGATCACCACAAAGTTAATGACCGTGAGAATAATAAACACCACAAACCCAACGACATAATTGTTTTGCACGACCACCTCACCAAACTTCTGAATAATTTGCCCCGCCTGTGCTTCACCCAGGATTAAGCGCGTGGTGGCAATATTCAACCCCAGCCTAAATAACGTTACTATGAGGAGCAGGGTCGGAAAACTGGTAAACTCAGAAGGGTCCCGAATGTAGATGATAACCAGCATCACCAGCAGACCTGCGGAGATGCTTAAGGCAAGCATCAGATCCAACATCCACGGCCGCATCGGCAGAACCATGCACATCAACACACCAAACACAAAAGCCACGAGCCCAAGCTCGGACCACCGTGTTGGAAGTTTGGCTGCCGCCGCGCTCATGATCGCACTCGATCTCCTTTCGGCCGAGAGCCCAGCGGCGAGTCAATAACCATCGATTGAATATCCATCATATCTCGCTTCCCTGCGGGACAGTTAAAACGAAGCAAAAATGGTGCCATTAATGGCCGTTTTATAGGGGAATTCCGCATTTTTTGATTAAAATGTACCATTATACACCTGCCTGTTGGCCTCGCTTGTAATATTTATACCGGTTGGTGCGGTAGACATAGGCGAGAATCTCCGCAACTGCCGCATATAGATCAGGAATGATCTCTTTGCCCACTTTGCAGTTCTTGAATAACAGCCTGGCGACCGGCTTGTTTTCCACAATCGGCACTTCATTTTTTCGAGCAATCTCACGAATGCGCAGAGCATTGTAGCGAGCCCCTTTGGCCACCACTCGCGGAGCTCCCATCGCTTCGCGATCGTACTTCAGTGCAATCGCCAGATGCGTGGGATTGGTCACAATGACGTCTGCCTGCGGAACCTCCGCATTCATGGTTTCCATCAACATTTGCCGACGGCGACGGCGTAACTCACTCTTGATCTGGAGGTTACCTTCAATCTGTTTGTTTTCATCCTTCACCTCCTGCTTGGTCATTTTACTGTCTTCTTCATTTTTCCAATGTTGATAAGCGTAGTCACAGGCTGCAATAACGACCATCCCCGCTATCACACGGATACCCACGCTTTGAGCTGTGTCTCCCATGAAGGCAAGCAAATGCATCAGGTCCGTTGCTGTATAAAACACCGGATCATCCAGAACTCCCTTTAACGTCGGGTAGGTAAAACCAAAAATCACCACGAACTTCATCAAGCTCACAACCAGCTTGGCTAAAGACTGCGTGCTGAAAATACGCTTAAATCCACTAATCGGATTCAGCTTATTTATTTTTGGTTCAATCGCCTTCGGCGACGCACGAAACTGGCTTTGTGAGCCTGAACCAATCAAGCCACCCAGCAGTCCCGCCCCCATTACCGGTAAAATTAATGTGCCCGCAGTGACAAAGAAATGGCTGAATATGCCTTGGAATGTTTCGGGGGTAACTGTGGCCGTACCCAATCGTTGAAATGTTCCTACCATAAAGATTCGAAAGGTTTCCACCATCTTGGGGGCCATGATTGACAGTATGAGCATTGACGTAATCAGAAGGATCAATGTTTGCACTTCCTGACTGCGCGCAAATTGGCCTTGCTCCATTAACTCAATGAGCTTTTTCGGAGTTGGCATCTCCGTCTTTTCCTGGCCTGACTCGCTCTCTGCCATTGCTTAGGCCCCTCCTCCCAACAACCTTGCTACGACCACAAAATCGTTGGGCAATTGTTTCAGGTACCCCGTAATCTCCCGTGCAGCCAGTGATAAAGTAAACCCGAAGAGAAAAACGCCCACCAGAATACGCACTGAAAAACTCTCAACAAAAACATTCATTGTAGGGACAGCCCGGGCCAAAACCATCATCAAAAGATTTATCACAATACCCACCGCAATCACCGGTGCAGCAATCCTAACAGCCACCACAAACGTACGTGCACACAGCATGGTCACATGATCAAAAAGTGTGTTGGAAAGAGATCCCCCACCGATCGGGAGTGCTTGATAGGATTGCTGAAATCCGGCCAGCAGTTCGAAATGTATATCCAATGAAAAAATCAACATCACTGTCATCATTTGGAGAATCACAGAAGGGCTAGACGAAGGGGTTGTTTCTCCAGGAGCAATCATACTCGAGAGCTGCAACCCCAACTCTGTACCTATGTAGTGACCAGCCAACCCAACAGCAAAAAGAACAAGACGGACCACAAAACCAAGCATCAGACCATAAAACACCTCCTGCCCCACCATGCCAATGGCTCCAATCAGATTACTAGTCACCAAATTCTCAGGCAAAGACACCCCTGACAGTGAAAACAACGCCAAAAAACCGGCTATTGCAATCCGTAGACGCACAGGCATTGCAGCTGCAGAGAAAATCGGGAAAAAGGCCAGCATAGCTCCAGCCCTAACAAAAACTAAAAACCAGGTTAAAAACAATTCGGCCATCATTAAGCCTATTACAACTACATCACCATCGAGGGCAATTTATCAAAAATGTCTTTGGTGTAATCCATCAAGGTCTGCACCATCCACGGCATAATAAAAAAAAGTAGCGTGGTTACTGCCAGTGCCTTGGGCACAAAAGCCAGAGTCTGTTCCTGCAGCGAAGTAACCGCCTGAAAAAGACTCACCAGTAGCCCCACAGTCATGCCGGTAATCAACAGGGGGGTGGCGAGTATCATAATATTCGCCATTAGACCTTTCATTAATTCAACAACGTAATCTGGACTCATAATTTTTTCCTTTTTCTATGTACCAAAACTCAAAGCGAGCGACCGAACCACTAGCGTCCAGCCATCCACTAAAACAAATAAGAGTATTTTGAGCGGCATGGAGATAGTCACGGGAGGAAGAAACAATAGCCCCAGACTCATCAGTACAATCGCCACGACAAAATCAATGAGAATAAACGGGATAAACAACAGAAATCCCATCTGAAACCCTGTCCTCAATTCACTCAAAACAAACCCGGGAATCACCACAGTCATGGGTAATTCCTCAACTTTTGTCGGGCCCATTTTGGAGAGCCCAACAAAAAATTCCACGTCCTTTGGACGCGCCTGACGCAGCATAAAATCCTTTGCATGCCCTTTTGAGATATTAAGCGCCTCGCCTCCGGTGATAGTGCCAGCTGAATACGGCTTGATAGCTTCGGCATCAATCCGCTGATACACCGGCTGCATAATGAAAAACGTCATGAAGAGGGCAAATCCAACCATGATCTGATTGGAAGGCACCCCCTGTAATGAAAGCGCATTACGCAGAAAAGAAAAGACGATGATGATCCTCGTAAAACAGGTCATCAACATTATAAGCGATGGAGCCACTGCCAACAACGTGATAAGAAATAGAATACGAATAGCCACATCAATACGTTGCGGTTCCTCCGGCAGATTCATGCCAATATTAAAGTTAAACGCATTGGTGTTGGATCCTCCGGCCTCCTGAGCCAGGAGAGAGGTAGAGGTGACAAACAAGAGGAGAACCAAAACCAAACCCCAGCTGAAGCGCGGACGTTTTACCACCGTCATATTATTTTGTATCGCAGTACTCATCCTTTGCGCTCCAGCAGGGATTTAAATTTTTCAGCAAAACCACCGGGGTTTAATTTTTCAGCCGTCTCATCGCTTTCTCCGGAAGCATCATTTAATTTTTCGAGGTCAGTGAGATAATTTGTTCCAGCTGGCGAATCCGCGATTAGAAAGCGCTTGGACCCGTACTCCACAACATGCAACGCGTGCCGCGATCCAATCGAACGTGTTTCAATCACATGCAAATGAGACGCCCGAGCAGAAACCAAACCAAACACACGGCTTTTTCGAAACCACCACGCTCCCCCAAAAAGAATGGCTGTCACTATTAGCAGTGCCCCAAAAATCCTCATCATAACTTCCATTAAACTCACAGGCTTAGGCTCAATGATCTTTGCGGAGTCAGAATTTACTCCATACATCTTCTGGGAAGCAGCAGACTCCAAGGGTGCCTCAGTAGAAGTTTGATTCTGGACCAAGCCAGCCGGAACCGACCCTGAATTCGTAGCGTTATCGTTAGCCCAGGCAGAACCGGCTATAATCCAAGCCGTGCATAACACCTTTAGCCATCCGTGGCGTATTTTTTTCTGTTTCATATTCAACCCTTTATGGGCCCAGTGCATTCCGTTGCCGTTGGCTTTGATTAACCCGGCCCTCTTTTGAGGTGACTTCTCACTCAACAGAGTATCCCGGCAAAATATGCCAACGACCTGTAAGAAGCATGATGCGTGCCATGCACGCTGAATATGAATAAAACCCTATTTTAACTTAAAATTGGATTTTATGTGAATAATTGTGTGTGAAAAATGTATTTATTATGGCTTAGAAACTATTTCCTTAATTCTAATCCCGAAATCCTCCTCGGCTACAACTACCTCACCACGGGCCACGAGCTTGTGATTTACATAAACATCCACGTTTGCGTTCGCCGGTTGGTCAAGTTGCACCACGGCCCCAAGGTCCAGGTCCAGCAGTTCCTGCATGGTCATCATACAGCTTCCCAATTCGGCCGTAAGCTTGACCGGTACATCCATGAGAAACTCCAGATTATTCCCTTCTGTAGCCTCCTCGCCTGAACCCGACTCCGCTGGTGCCTCCTGAGGTGGTGCAGCCGTCTCTGTACCTGCTTCTGGATTTACTGTCGCTTCCTGTGTCTCTTCTTCAGCCATAATTTTCTCTCCTTTTAATCTTTAAAGTATTTATTAACTTGCACGGCCGCTTTGTTATTCAAGCCACCGAGTCGGCCGATAAATTTCGGATTTCCAGCCAAATTCACTTCCACTTGGCCAAGGCGTTTTGGATCAAGAGGAATAATGTCCCCCTTCTTCAAATTCAATAAATCCTTCGCCATAATACTCAAATCACTCCACTCTGCAGTGATCGGCACTTTTACATTGTTATAGGCATCATTCCATTCGACGTGAGCAGTCCAATGCTCATGCTCTTCATCATCCTCCTCATCTACCTCGGAAGACGTCTGTTGCGTGAGATTACGCAATAATGGTTCTACTCCACGCACTGGAAGCAGCATCTGAATCTGGTCCATGCAATCGCCTACATCGGCATTAATTGAAATGTGGTAAAATGTCTCATCTTCCCCCGTACAGGGAATGTGCAACGGATCCTCTTCGTGCCCCAACAAGGTGATCCGCAGTGGTTCTTCAAATTTCCAGTTCTTTGCCCACTCGCGAAGGGTCAACTGGGCAACCTGATCAATCATCGCCGACTCCACCTCACGAATCATCCGGTCCGGGTTTACCGCAAAGCCCTTACCACCAAGCATTCTATCGGCCATGGTCAGCCCCAGATGCTTAGACACATCAAAAGCGCCAACCGCATCCAAGGGATGGATACGAAAAAGAATAATATGACGCTTGGCCGGATATTCCTTGGCATATTTCGGTAAATCCAAAATTTCCAAAGAGGATTGATCCATGCCAAACTCAGTACGCAAAAACAAGGACAAGCGCGCCGCCAGAGAACGCATCAAGAGCTCGTTCTGGTGGCGGAAACGGTGGACCTCGGTTGAGGAAAGGGCTGCTTTTTTCCCAACGGTGAAAGCGTGAATCGCGCTGGCCGGCACACTGGCCTTTTCTCCGCTGGATCGGTGTATAAGAATGGATTCCTCCGGGGCACCCGCATCGGGACTTTCTTCACCTCCCATTGCCGGATCCTCGGCAAAGGCCGCCGTCATTCCCCCCAAAGGAGACGTAAGGTCCTTAAATAAGGTCGCGTGTTTGTTTTTTTCCTGCGGTTGTATCATTTTGGATACCCTAAAACTACTGCATGATCCACTTAGAGACAATCAGCTCCTTGATCGGATGTCCTTGTCCCAGCTTATCTTGATAGGCCAGCTTTAACTGTGCCTTAAGACGTTCTTTGGTTACGGGATTTGCCAGAGACTGAGCATCCTCCGCTGAAAGATAATCCACAGTAAGCGCCTGCAGATGTTTGGTGTGCTTGGCAACCTCTGTTGGAAAGGCCGTATCTTTTTCGTTATCACGTAAGAGATATATTTCTACAAGCAGATAGCGAGTTCCATTTGAGTTTGCCGGATTGATCACAATATTTTCGCCTTCAGGCACAATTGGCTCAGGCTTATGAGGGTCATCCTCTTCAGTCGCAGCTGTGGCATCCTCTTCCTCAGCCTCATCACCACCGTGCTCATCACCACCGTGCTCATCACCACCGTGCTCATCACCACCGTGACCTCCATCACCATGGCCCCCAGCACCGTGACTAGTTCCATTGGCATCCCCATGATGCGCAGTGGATGCCCCTGCAATGGCTTCTTCAATCTTCTTGGGTAGAATAACTGCGACCATCACACCTACTCCAACCACGGTAATCACCGCTGAAAGCAACATGGGCATTAATATGCTTGGGGCCTTGGCCTCCGCACCAGTCACTTCTTCAACTGCCTCCGCACCGGCCTCTACGGCCTCAGACGCCTCTGCGTTCTCTGCGTTCTGCTCCTGATTTTGTTCTTCTTCAGCCATAATATTCTCCAGTTTTATTCAGGTTATCGATCTTATCGTTTGAGCGCCATCATTTCCTTGAGGATTTCATCGCTCGTTGAAATTACTCTCGCATTGGCCTGAAAAGCCCTTTGTACGGTAATCATCCGGGAAAACTCATCAGCCATATCCACATTGGATAATTCCAACGCTCCCGGCGAAATCCGGCCGGTCCCCCCTTCGCCGGGTGCTTGAGCATTACTCAAGAGCTCTGTGGCACTGGCACTGTTGCTATCGACCCCGTAGGCCCCCGCCGCTGACAGGTTAGCAAACCGGTTGGCTCCCTGCTTGATCAAGGTTTGCTCATTCTTAAAAGTCTGCAGAAGCACCTGGCCTCGATCATACTGCGTACCATCGGTCAGCAGCATCTTGATCCCACCATCTGCACCAAAACTATATTGAGAAATACTGGCACCCCCAACCATGGTCATCGAACCGAGTGTTCCTGAATCTTTATACAGTTTAAAATCACTGGACCCGGTAGTCGTTAAGTCAATTATATTGGCACCCGGACCAGGGGTATTTGCAAGGGCATCTGTGGAGGTCGTGTGGAAATACACGTCATCTCCATTTACGCTGACATAATAGTGAGTACCCGGAGTTAACCCGCCAGGAATCGTCCCATCCTTGACGTAAACACTATCCCCATTAACTAAACCATGGCCGGCAAGGGAAACCTTATCATTCGACACATCGGTGGTGAAACCGGTTTTGGCAGCAGTAGTGTCATCGGTAAAATTCACCTTGTTCGCGCCAGTTGCTGCTTCTGCGGCTGTATTATGCAGGGTGAATGTATTGTCAGTTAATTTGTTGATGAAAAATACTGTATCAGTTGAGTTGGTTTCATTTGCTATGGCAGGCAAAATTGAACTGAACTTCACCTGGTTGCCGGTCACAAACCCATGGGCCGTCTTGGTTAGCTCATTACTGACGTAATCGAGGCTTACCCCCGTGCGATCGGAAGTATATTGCCCTGCATCAAGTCTTAAATCACCAATTTCCAGTTTTTGAGATTCAGTGAAAGCGGGTGCCAATTTATTTTTCCCCTGTACCCGATAACCATCATTGGTGACAAGGTAACCATTCTTATCCTCACGAAAATCTCCTGCCCGCGTTGCAAAAAGTTCATTGGTGGTAGGATCTTTAACGAGAAAGAATCCCTTGCCATTGATTGCCAAATCCGTACGGACGCCGGTATTTTTCATGGCTCCCTGCGTGAAAGTATTCTTGATGGCCGAAACCTGCATACCGTTACCCACCTGCATGCCGACGGTCCCTGAAGTGGTGGCTGTATCGGGCGTGGGGGCACGCATAGTTTGAGACAGCGTGTCAGCGAATTCAACGCGGGCGCCCTTGTAGGCCACCGTGTTGATATTAGCCAAATTATTACCAATAACATCCAGACTGGTCTGGAACTGGCGCATCCCCATCACTCCTGTATTTAATGCACGAATCATGACTGTTTCTCTTTCTCGTTTAGTTTTGCGGAGTCTCTAAGTTTACCGCGATCACTGAATCCAAGGCGTAGGCCCTGTTGTTCAGAATCAAACTCACGTCACCATCCTTGTTGACTTCGAGGTCCGTCACGATTCCTTTCGTAAACACTTCGTTCTCGTTTTCACCGGTGGCCACCTTCACTGTCTTACCTAGAAGGCTGGTGCCCTGTGTGAGGGCATAGCTTTGTCGAAGCTCTTGAACATCCGAACTCATTTCCTTGGTCTGCTCGAGACTGGTAAACTGGGCCATCTGAGCGATGAACTCCGTGTCACTCACTGGTTTAAGCGGATCCTGATTGCGCATCTGCGTCACCAGGAGGTTTAAAAACTCCGTTTGCCCCATAGTTTTTGAGGGCACGCGCCCTAAAGGAGCGGGTGGCGTACTCAACTGAGATTGGATATCTGTTACTGAAATCATAATTTAAATCTTTCTTTATTATGCCCAACTCTGCCACCCGTCATAGGCTTCCTCCACTTTATCGGTGGATTCTTCCGTAGTCTTGGCTTTTTCCCGTTCCCGGGTGGTCGCCATACCCAGAGCCTCCCAGTCGGCCTGATCGTCACGAATTTCAAATTCAGAAGGGTCGTAAGCCTGTTGGTTTTGCTGGTTGAACTGGCGGGCGTTCGAATCATGGGATCGGTTTTCAGAATCATCGGAGAGCAGTTCCCCAAGATTGACACCGCGTTCTGAAAGCTGTTGCTGAAGCTCGTTCCATCCTGAGGCAAGTTGTCTCCCATCTCCCTGCTGCATGCGGGCTTCAATCTCGACACCTCCTGCCCCATACTTGATGGTCAACTGCATCTCCGTATTGCTATCTGGCTGCACTTTAACCACCATTTCGTTTTCACCACGTATACGGAAGGTTGTTACTGCATCCCAAATCTTTTCCAGCATCGGACTTAACATACTTCCAGTGGTTGCCATCGCCTGATTTGACATGGTTCCGGTAACTGCTGGAGTCGGGTTTTGAACAGGGGCAACCGGCAAGGTTTGTTCTTTTGCCGACTCTCTGGATAAATCTTGATTGGCCTGCTGATTGCCCGATCTTGGAGCTGTATCTGCCCCTGTAGCGGGACGCAATTCCTCGACGAGCACAGGTTTAGGCTCCGACTTCATGGCACTTTGTTTAGCCTGCATCAGCATATTATCATGGCTCGGAGCAACTTGTGTGCCGTCTTTCCCCTGTCCTTCCCCTAGCAAGGGCTTGAGCAGTGAAGGAGTAACATTGACTTGCTGAACCTGTTGTGACTTGAGGGGACCGTTTTGCTCCCGGACTTGATCTGCCTTGGCCTGATCAGCCTTCATGGCAGTGTTATGTTCCTTGGTGCGAAAACGTTTTTGAGCGGCCACCAGTTTCTGTTGTTTTTTTAGTTCGGCTTCCGCCTTCACAGCTTCTGTATTGGAAGTGTCTTCCTTAACCTTCCCCTGCTTGACCTGCGGCTTAACCGTTTTCTCGTTCACCACTTGCTGGATTTGTCCTGCCTCTAATTTAACGATCTTTTTGGCCGACTCCGGCTGGATTTCAATCGCCCGAACCAAACCAGCAGAACCCTCCATCACTTCCATATCCTTCAGTTTCTTGGAAGTCGATTTCGTTTCCCTCCCGACCTTATCCTCATCCTCCTCAGTATGATTTGAGGCGTCATGATCTTCAGATTCAAGCTTTTGTGAGGCATCCTCGAAAACCTTGCCGAACTGCTCGCCATCTTCCTGACCGCGTGCAGTAGAAACCATGCCAAGTACCGCGTCCTGCGTCGTGGCGGGCTTACTCGATTGTAGTGTTGTTTCCATCTATGGAGTTTCGTTTTCTTCGGATTTAATCGCATCCGCGGTCATCGTTTTCCGGTGATTTTGGATGAGATTATTGTAGAGTTCCGCGTCCGCATCCTCACCAGAAAGCAGAGTGCGAATGATCACCGCCTGGTTCGTGACGGAAATATATTTAAATACTTTTGCGTTGAGCTCCGGGTCCTGAACAAGGTTAGCCTTCAAGATCTGCCGAACGACCTCTGGCCCGTCAGGCTGGGTTGGAGCCAACAAATTTTCATAGATCTTTGCCATTTCCTGTAGCCGAGCCAACTCCTCCTTGCGAATCAAATTGATGCGGCCTTCAAAGTGGCGGTTTAATTCATCACGAGTGCGTGTGATATGGTTGGTGTGCCAGTGCATCGACTGCAATTGCTCAGCCAAATGTGCCTCAAGCTCATTTAACTCCGCTTCCCGTTTATTGATGTAGCTCCATCGATTACCCAATTCAGACATCAACACCGGCAGTTTTGGATTGGTGAACTGCAAATCCCCCGGGGCGGTGTTGGAATTTAACACAGCAAACGCATTGACGATCGTTTCGTCCTGTTCGGTTTTTTTCTCCTGATAGACCTGCTTTTCCTCGGTCTCAGCCACATGCTCCAAGTCATCAGGAACATCAACTACCGTTGCGTTAGCATCAGCCGCTGCCTGAGCCTTCTTTTTGGCTATATACTCCAGAATACTCTCATTTTTCAGGATTATATTCGAAGCGAAGTAGGTTAACCCCGCCAAGCAGGCAAATACGACCAGCGTACTCAAGAGTACTTGTCCCATTCTTGATGACAGTATTTTCTTCATTATTTCAATTTCTTGGCAAACCCGCCTGCCTCACGCAACAAAACCATCTCATCTATCGCTTTTTGCTCAATCTGTGCCCTTCCTTGTTCAAATTCACTTTGTTGTTTGTCGCGCATTTTCTCCAGTGCCTCTCGACGTTGGCGTGCGGCTAACAGTTCCTTCCATTTGACATCCACAAATACCTGGCGCTCTGCTACTATCGGCTCCAGTTCCCCGAGTTGACCCCGTAATTCCCGTAAAGCAGTCTGCAGATGAGCCAACGTCCCCGATGACACCTGCCCGTCAAAGGCCTGTTGACAGGCCATTAAATTGCTTTCTATCGCCTCTTCCATTGCCCATTTTTGTTTTTGCGCCTCCTCTAGGAACTTTTTTGCTTTCGAATGCACTTCGCCGGCACGGGCTTCTTCATTCACCCGAACTTCCAGTACCGTTTTTAATTTAAATTCAAATGGCTTCATGACATCTGACTAGCCTGTGCGGCAGGTGGGCCATTCACTCCCCCCGGCTGATGCAGAGCATCCGGCGTGCCGAAATTAGGCTGAGGTGGAGATTGTGGCTCATTTTGATCCGAATCGGCCGTTTTTAGGGTTTCATTCAATTCTTTCCAACTGCGTTCCAGAGAACACCCTTTCGCCATATTTTGCTTCAGAAAATCGTTCAAAGAATCGTGCAAAGCAATGGAACGGTCGATTTGTGGGTTGGAACCGGCCTGGTAAGCACCGATGGATATCAGATCCCGGCTCTTGCGATATATTGCCAACATCTCACGCGCGTCTCCCATGGATTCGCGCTGCTCAGCAGCCAATAAATCATGCGACAGCCGGCTCACGCTCTCGAGTACGTCTATTGCCGGATAATGATTTTGTGAGGCAAGCTCACGGGAGAGAACCAAATGTCCATCCAAAATCGATCGCGCCGCATCAGCTACCGGATCATTGATATCATCCCCTTCCACCAATACGTTAAAGAGACCCGTAATGGACCCGTGTTCGTTGTTGCCGGCTCGCTCAAGTAATTGCGGCAGAAGCGAGAAAACAGATGGAGTATAACCGCGGGCACTGGGAGGCTCCCCGATAGCCAAACCAATTTCGCGTTGGGCCATGGCAAAGCGGGTAACCGAGTCCATCATCAGCAGGACATTTTTTCCCTGTGATCGAAAATACTCGGAGATTGTCATCGCGAGAAATGTTCCCTTAACCCGAGCCAAAGCAGGCTCGTTGGAGGTGGCCACCACAATCACCGATTTCTTCCGCCCTGCCTCGTCCAAGTCTCGCTCGATAAAATCACGCACCTCTCGTCCTCGTTCACCAATCAATGCTATCACGTTGACATCCGCCTCAGCCTGACTGGCCATCATTCCCATCAGGGTCGATTTACCCACACCACTGCCGGCAAAAATACCCATACGCTGGCCTCGTCCCAAGGGGGTGAAAGTATCAATTGCCCTGACTCCCGTTGCAAAAGGCTTGGTAATCCGCTCACGACGAAGAGGATGCGGTGAAGTTAAATTAAGTTCCGCAATCGAATGTTGAGCAATAGCCCCTCGATCATCCAGCGGTTGACCCAATCCATTCACAACCCTTCCTAAAAGTTCGTCCCCCACAGGCACTCGCAACGAATGTCCGGTAGCGACCACCTCACTTCCCGGACAAATCCCCTGAACTTCACCAAGGGGCATCAGAAGTAGTTTGCGATCGCGAAAACCAACCACCTCCGCCTCCGTTGCCTGACCAGTCACCTGTGATTGAATGCGGCAAATTTCCCCCACCGAAGCCATCGGTCCTTGGGACTCGATAACCAGGCCAATCATCTGCGTCACCCGGCCTCGATTCTGCACGAGCCGCGTGTTTGACAAGCGCGAACGCACCTTGGCCAGTCCGGTGGCAGCACTCCGCGGTTCGGTCTGTTCCTCAGCAATCATGAATCAACCGCTTCGCGCAACAACTGCTCCCGCGTTTCCCTTCGACCATCGATGAGGCCACAATTGGTTTCCACCAAGCAGCCGCCACGTGAAATCTCTTCATCTTTCATATAGCGCACCCGGCGTTGGTGCGGGGAATCAGCAAGCAAATCCGAACCGGTATCTTTTAAAAGCTTCAGGTCTTCCGGATTCAAATACACTGCCACCTCGGTATCGTTTTCACAATGACTCAGGGCATCCTGAATAGCCACCTCCACAATCTTGGTACTGATAGGCAATCCATTCACCAGGCGAATTGCCGCCTCGGTTGCAAACTCCACAAGCTCACCTTCCATGTCATCAAGTCGCTGGCTCAATTCGCCGCTGACTTGAGATTCTATCTTGTCCAGTATCTCGGGCAGTTCGGTCGAATTCTTCTGCTCAAGCTCGTCCTTTAATGCCTTGATTTGCGCCTCATATTCCGCCACGACTTCCTCACGACCACGTTCATACCCTTGACGCTCCCGTTCATTAAGCACCTCATCTTCAGTCTCGCTCACGGAGTCAGTAAATGGACCGACTCCGTCCTCATTCTCATGTGGCAAAGACTCAGTATTAGAATCCTGAAGGTGCACTTCAGCAGGCCCGATGGAAAGACGAACATCCCGCAGAGGGGCATCAGTCACAATATTATCGATCACATTTACCATACTAATCACTTTCCAGCGAAATCTCCCCCTCAGTCTCCAGCTGACGCACAACATCGATAATGCTATTTTGGGCGGACTCAATAGCACGCATTGAAAGATTATCCGGCAACCCTTCAATTTCTTCGTTAACATTCTCAGCCGCACGCTTGGAAAGAGCTCCCAACATGGCATCACGCAATGTGGTCGTGGCGGCCTTAAGAGCAATTGCCAACTGACCAGCATCCACTTCGCGCATAATCTTCTGCATTGTTTTCACATCGAGCGTTTGCAGGTCATCAAAGGTGAACATCTTCATACGGATCGAGCGCACCAGATCAGGCTGCCGTTCGTCAATATTGTCCAAAAGCTTCTTGCGCTCTTCCTTGTTCATGGCATTGAGTACCGCAGCAGCAGATTTCTCCCCGCCGGTCTGGTTAAGTGCCCGACTCACTTTCTCACCCACCTTGGCCGAAAGCACCTCCCCCAGTGTCTCCACCACTTCAATCGGTGTTGACTCCAGCGTAGCAAGCTTCTCCACCACGATCTCCCTTTGCCGTTCCGGTAATGTCATCAAGACCTCCGATCCCTTGGCTGAGGAAAGATAACTGAGTACCAAGGCAATGGTTTGCGCATCCTCCTCCTTAATCAGGTTACTGATGGAAGTAGCATCAAGATCAATGATCTGCTGCATGGTTGCCACACTGGTACGGGCGGTCCCTACACGGCCAATAATCTCAGCCGCCTTGAAAAGCCCAACCGATTTTTCCAAAACCGCCCGTGTAAAATCCACCGACCCACTGATACCACTGCGGGCTTCGACGGCCATCTCAGTAAATTCCTGCAAAACGGCACCCTGCTGGTTGCTGTCCAATAGCGGCAGGTTGGCCATCTCGGCGCAAACGAGCTCGCGCTCGTTATCGTCAAAATTCTTGAGAATCTCCGCTGCTGCATCCTCTCCCATCACAACCAAAAAAGCCGCGAGTTTTTGTGAAGCGTTGAGTCTCAGTAGTGTGGGATTTTCTGTGGCAGCAGCCATAACTTATATCTCTCCTGAATAAATTAGTTTAGTCCTCGGTTTCGCCTTTAAGCCAACGGCGGGCGGCAACGGCCATGGTTTCGGGGCTTTCGGTGATCATGTCGCGGAGCACCTCAATATTCACGCGTTCAGGCTGATTGGCTGTCAAACCGAAGTCCATAATCAGCTTCTGTTTTTCCTGCTCAATCACCTCAACATCATCCTCAGTAGCAGCGAGGAGTTTAATGCGGTCGCGCTCCTCATCCCGGGCCGCCATCAGTTGTGAAATGGCAGCAGGCGCAAGCTTGATCTTGCCTTCACGAGCCTCACCGATTGTCTTTTCAATATCCTCCAAAGTCATATTGTCGGTGTTAATTTCCACGGGTCCGGCCGATCCTTCAATGGTAATTGGTTTGGCAGCACCTCCTCCGCCGGCATCTCCTCCGGCAGCATCTCCTCCGGGAGCCATACCAGCCGGTGCACTAAAGGCACCCCCTCCGGGAGCAGCCAACATGGCTCCTCCTCCTCCAAGCAGTTGCCCAACGGGAACCCCTGTTTGAATCACATCATCTCCACTGCGTTTAACCAGTTTGACAAAGGCGAATAAGGCGCCGGCTCCCAATAGAACATAGAGAAGGTTCTTCAGAACATCCCCAATCATGTCCTTTGTGGCAGCTGAACTCATCTGGGCCTGAGCCGCCTGTAGGTAAGCACGATTAAATGTCATTTCGGCGACGACAATATCATCCTGGCGAACCGCGCCGCCTTGAGCATGCATTCCAATTGCGTTCTTAACGATGTTGGTTAACTGCTCCATCCCAGCCTGATCGCGGGGATCTGTGCCCTGATTCACCAAAACTGAAGCAGTAAGTCGACGAATCTCACCCGCCGCCTTAACAACGTTGGTGGTCGAGTGGCTATTATCAAAGGAAATTGTACTCTCAGTTTTATTCTGTTCGTTATTAGCAAGGGCATCACGGGTTGCATTGGTACTGGTATTCGCATTGATCGGAGTCCCAACAATGCCTCCCGGGGAAGGTTTGGTAGTGCCGGTAATCTCAGTCTTTTCCATCACGTTATTGGTAACAGACCCAGCAGGATCATAAATTTCAGACGTATGGGTAACTTGATCATGATCCAGCTCCGCACTCACCGTAACCCGGACCTGATCTGGGCCAAGCACGCCGGTTAGAATATTTTCCACTTTGCCGGCCAGATAGAGCTCCAAATTACGCCGAGCAGTCAGCCGGTTATTTGCCATGGCACCAAACGAGCCACCTTCTTCATTAGCTGAGAGGGTATTGCCGAAATTATCCACCACTGAAACGTGATTATGCTGCAATCCCGGCACAGAATTGGCCACGAGGAATCGGATCGAGTTAACAGCCTGTGTGTCAATCATCCCTTCCTGTTTCAGGTTTACCATCACTGAAGCGGTCGGCTTCTTATTGTCATCTATGATCAATCGCGTTTCCGGCATGACCACCATCACTCGAGCACTATCCACACCGGAAATCATCGCGATACTGCGACCCAGTTCCCCCTCAATCGCACGCTTCTTGTTCACTTGTTGCACAAAGTCCGACATGCTAATCGTGCTTTTCTCATCGAATAATTCATATCCCTTGCCATCACCAGAAGATTTTGGAAGACCTTGGCGTGCAAGTGTCATCCGTAAACTGTGGACTTTATCTCGGGGAACTTTGACACTGGTACCTCCTGCCCCTGCCTCATATTCAATGCTCTGTTCTTCAAGAACCGCCACTACATCTCCGGCATCCTTGGGATCAAGCCCTCCGTAGAGCAGTACAAAATCGGTGCGACTGGTAAAAAATACCACCACCGCTAGAGTCGCAGCAACCAGAAGTCCAGAGGCCCCTACGGTCAATTTCTGATTCACGCCCAATTGTGACCAGATGGTCAGTAGTTGTGCTCCTAATATTCTAAGTTGTTCCATTGTTCGATCCGTCGATTTGGGGTTAGTTTAAGCGTGTTAAATTTGCATGCGCATCAATTCTTGATACCCTTCCAATAATTTGTTGCGCACCTCCACCATTAACTGGAAAGCCACACCGGCCTCCTGCATGGCGATCATAGCCTGGTGTAAGGGAACATCCTTGCCTGAGAGCAGGTCATTGGCCGCCTGCGTGGATGCAAGTTGCTTCTCATTCACCTCGCCTACAAATTGATTAAACAGGTCACCAAAGCCTGAACCCTTTACCGCACCGGCTCCTGATACCGATTGAGCAGTCTCCACGGGCCCAGCCTTGGAAGCTTGCTGAATTTCCCGGGCCTGATCCACCATGGCGCGCTGCTGACGGTACATTTCCGTCAGCCCTTGCGTTGCCATAGGATTCATTTGGACCGGAACCATAGTAATCTACTCTTTCTAGTGTTCTATATTAATTATCCCTTACCAATAGCAAGGGTTTGCATCGCCATCTGGCGCGCAGTACGAATGATGGCCAGATTCGCCTCAGTAGCACGTGAGGAACTGATCAAATCCGCCATTTCTTCGTGCACACTCACATTAGGAAATTCAACCATCCCTGATTCCGGATCCGCATCCGGATGTCCCGGCTGGTACACTAACCTCGGAGGACGACCATCCTTTTCAATACCAGCCACACGCACCTCGTGAACCGCATTACTGGCATCAAACTCGTTTTTAATAATGGTTTCAAAACTCACCACTTGCCGTTTATAGGGCCCACCTTCAGGAGTTTGCGTTGTATTGGCATTAGCGATATTTTGGGAAATAACTTCCATACGCACCTTCTCGGCTTGAATGGCAGAGGCAGCGCTGTCGGCTCCTGGCAGAATATTTAAATTCAACATGATATAATTTATTCCTTTAGCGGGTAGTAATAGCCGAACGTAGTTTGCTTAAAGTCCCTGTAATCATCTGGGTTTGCAGGTGATGGGCCACCATGTTCTTCTGCAAATAGGTCAATTCCTTCTCCAATTGCACAGAGTTTCCATCACGATTCTGGGCCACGGCAGTATCGTCCACCGAAATTGTCGGCTTAATTTTTTGCACTGATTTCACCGCTCCCCCTTCGATGGCACGACTCAGTTCAGAGGCAAATGCCGGTGACACATCAACCCGCTTGTAGTTGGGAGTTTCAATGTTCGCCAGATTGCTCGCAATGGCCTCCTGTCGCAGTACGGTGGCATCAAGCATCTTCTTAACGCCCTGATAATTCGCACTGGCAAACATTCCATCGATCATGGCTCGCAAGCAGCAATCCTTGTGCCACCAATAGATCATTAATGGATAAAAAGAAAAAAAACGCGAAATTTATCAAATTTTTCGGTTATTAGTGTATTTTTACCCTCATTTCCCTCCTTTCGAGTCGAGTATTTAGGGGGGGAATTTTTGCCCATCAACAAAACGACAAAAACCATATATTTCTAAAAAAATCTATTTTTTATGCAAATTCAATCAATCCTCATATTGGCCCGGTATTTGCTGCAGGAAGGATGACAAACCGTATTCTGCATTGAGCAGAACACCAAAAAAACAGAGAGATAATGAAACTGCACCTGCGATTAGTAGTGCTGCTTGCCTTCGGGATGCTTCCTGTAGCAAGCCTCTTGGCCGCCTCGTCAGATAATGCGAAGGCAGCCGGTCGTTATTGGGCTGAGCAATGGTTGGGTAAAGTGCGGGAAAAATACAACCCAACCCAGCCGGTCAACCTCTTGGCTGGGGAAGGTCAATTCGATTATGAAATCCAACCCGACAAATCCAGCTATCAAAAACCACTTATCACTGGTCCTGTGGCATTACTGTTAAACCTTTCAGCAGCCATACCTTACCCTTCCAAAGATGAATTCGGTTTTTGGATCAAATATAGAGCTGACGATGCGATGAAGTCTCGTTACCGGAAGATTATGCAGGATTTGGTAGGCTATCACCAATCACTTGGCTATTCGCTCTCAAGCGCACACCGTGAGGCAGCAATTTTGTTCCACGCTAAAGCATCCATTTACTATCCGTTAGTTTATGGTGGTTCCCCGGACTTTAGTAAATTAAAACCGCACGAATCACGTAATCCTTACGGAAGCAGTACTCTCGCCAATTCTGCGGCTGACAATTACAATCTTGGGCTTATATGCCAGAAAGTGGGAAATTATGTGCAAGCCGCACAACTTTACCAGCAAGCCGCATCAACCGGACACGCCAGTGCTCAAGCCAGTCTGGCATATTTACATGAGACGGGCACAGGCGTTTCGCGAAATGTGGAGAAGGCCCTAGAATTCTATACAAGAGCAGCACGGCAAGGGCATGCTGTTGCTCAATATAATCTTGGCCGCATCTTTCAGAACGGTCTATCCGATGGAACAAAAGATATATCACCGAATGTCGAGCAGGCAGAATATTACCTCCAGCGAGCTGCAGCACACGGGATCATCAGTGCTCACCATCAACTGGGAATGCTCTACTATAATTTCGGTTTACAAATAGCTGCCAAGCCCCTCAAGAACGATGATTTGAAATCATGGGATACCAACAAGGATAATGTCATTTCGCCACAGGAAAACAGGTATCTTCGCGATGCCCATGACCATTTTTTGCTCGCTGCCCAAGG
Source organism: Verrucomicrobiota bacterium (assembly GCA_030747505.1). Lineage (GTDB taxonomy): Bacteria > Verrucomicrobiota > Verrucomicrobiia > Limisphaerales > UBA1100 > UBA1100. The sequence goes on from JASLKQ010000004.1 coordinate 37,415, forward strand.
GGATCACGGCCCTGCCCTGCACGCTTTGGGGATCATGTATTTTCAGGGGCAAGGCGTACAGAGCAACCCAGAAAAAGCTGTTTACTGGCTAGAAAAAGCAGCCGCTTTTCCACAACCTGATTCGTATTACAACCTTGCCCAACTTTATGAAACCGGCCAGGGAACCGAAATCAATCTTCCTCGAGCCTTTATGCTGTATCAACAAGCTGCAGAAATGGGGCACGCACCTAGCCAATACAATATTGGCCTCTTCTATTATCAAGGCAGAAGGGCTGGCTCACTTATCAGCGTAAAAGTCACCAAAGAATTTGCTCTCCAGCATACCGGAAAACAGGTTATCGACAACATGGTTTCCCTCAACCCAAGGCAAAATGCAATACTGGCTCAAGCCTCTGCACTCTACAGGCCCAACGATCCGGACTCACCGATGCGTACGCTCGATATTTATGTAGACGAAGATAACGTGCAGTTCGTAATCCAAGTACTGCGTAAAATACTTCCCAAGGAAATCCACAACCTAAAACCAGTAATAATGCCCCTGGGAGAAGATGACCCAGTGCGAGCCAGTGCCTGGTGGATGCTGGCAGCTGCGCAAAAACAACCGGCGGCACAACAAGCTCTGGCACTCGTAAACAATGTCCTGACCCCCGAACAGGTCGCTGAAGCCAGAGGCACCGCTTCAACAAAAAGAAACGAAATAAACCGGCCACCACCACAAGTTCCAACAGGAAAACAGCCCAGCATTCAGATCGACTCTGTTGTCGATTGGGGGACTGGATTTTTCGTATCTCGCGATGGGTATGTCGTTGCCGGAAAACATTTACTGCTGAGTGGAAATAAATTTGAAATCATTACCGAAAACGGCACATTCCCCGCTCAAGTTGTGCCTGTAAAAGGTGATTTAAACCATTATTTGCTGCTCAAAATTCAGGGCAATTATGATTTCCCGGTGCTTTCACTCGCCTCAAGTCACAGCACGCGCTTAAAAGATCCTGTACAGGCCATAGGCTATCAAATGCCTGGTCCCAATTCTAGTGGGCACCCTCGACCCGCCCAGGCCGAAACGCGTATCCGAGGAGTCCTTGGAGCCCAAGCAGACCCGCGATTTTTTTCTTTGGCCGATCCAGTGCTGGGCGATCAGTTACTCCTCCAGTTTGAGAAATACATGGATGATGATCGCACTCCTAACGCGGCGTTTGATAACACTCCCGAATCCAACGTTAAATTAGCAGCGTTGCAGGCCCTCACTCGGGACCGACTCCGAGGAGCACTCCGTGCCACTCATATCCTTTTAGGTTCAGCAGACATGAGCGTGGGCTATGAACTAATAGCAGATGCTTGGTATGATAGCATCCATCATAAATGGCTCGGTAAAGAAGCTGATGAGCAAAAAAAACGGGCTCACTATTTCCCCACAGGCAGCTGGGTAACACTGGAGAATCCTAAAATCAAATCACCTCCACGAATCGGTGATACAAGAAACAATCAAGCCCTGATACGATTGTCCATGATACCGGGCATGATTGCTAAAGGCTCTGAAGTGCAACGCTTCCACCAGCTAACTGAAAACATCCTTACTCGACCAATACCCGGAAACCGACCGGAAACAGAACTGGAAAAAATTGTCCTAGATGCAAAATTTAGTGTAGTTGGGCGCATAAATGGTTTTCGAGGCGCAGCCCTAATGAACGGTCAAGGCCAAGCAATTGGACTTTTTTTCCCGAGCAATCGGACCCGCTCCCCGGATGTCTTCCAGAATTTCAGTTCATATCACCGTTACATGCTGAAAAGCGACCAGTTGCTCGCGTTCCTAAACCAAGCTCCCAAGGTGGATTACCAAACCCAAAGGCCTGAAATACCCACGTTAGTTTCCACCGGGCCTGCCTCCTTAAAACCCGATGGCTACTTGCTGGCCAAAGCACAGGCATCTATGGTATTAGTTCAAGTATCGGGCGCCTCCGTGGAGGCAACCTCGAAGGGAGGCACTAAATGATAAAGTGGGGTACACTGGTTGCAGGATTAACCGGGTTTTTCACGGTTATGGTCGTGGGACTGTGCTTCGGAAAAACATGGAGTAACACCGTGACAAGTGCCACGTTCGCGGCTCTAGCTTTCGGCTTGGCAGGACATTGGTGGATGATTCTGTGGATTCGCAGTATGGCATCAGCCCAAATAGAACAATCCGAACTTGAAGCGATTGCCACTCAAAATGCTGCTGCAGCCAAGGCGGAACAAGAGTCTGAACTCAAAAAGGAGACCGAACTAAGTCCGGATATTGAATAATGGCCCAAGCGACTGCCAATCCAGAACAGCAATCAGCCCGGCAGGGAAATCGGCCCGCGCAGACGCAGGCAGCACGCACCTATCAAAAGGTAAAGCTGACAGAGACAACAGAGGATGAGTTGCTGGTGACCTACGCTCCGGTGATTAGTCAGATGGTCTATCGGTTCGCCCCATTGGCGCGGGTAACAGTCGACGCGGATGACCTAAAAAACATTGCTAGCTTATCCCTGATACAAGCCGCCCATGGATTTGATCCCACCGCAGGCATGTCTTTTGAAAGTTACGCCCGAATGCGAATACGCGGTGCAATTCTGGATGAAATTCGAAAATCCCAGCCACTTTCGCGCTCCGTGTATTCCCGCCGAAAGGAAATGGAGAACACCATTGAATCTTTGCGAATTGAACTCAATCGTCAACCTGAAGAAACGGAGATCGCCTCCCATCTGGGGGTAACAGTCAACCAGTATCGCGCGTTATTAGACGAGCTGCGCCCGGTGATTTTTGTGCCGCTTCACCAGTTGATGGAAGGCGATGACGAGTTCTCATACGCTGACAGTCAGCACACAGCAGATGTTACGCAGGAAGACCCGGGCGAAATCACGGTTCGTCATGAACTACACGAACTCGTCCGCGAGCGCATCCAACAGTTGAACCGTCAACAACAGAAGGTACTCCTCCTGTTTTACTATGAAGGATTGCGCATGAAAGATGTAGCAGAGTTAATGGAAATCAGTGAGTCGCGTGTGTGCCAGATCAATACTGAAGCGGTATTGTCACTGCGCAGCTTTATTAAAAAACAGGAACGAAAAATTTAACCAACAGAAGGAGAATCAATGTTAGTAATCATAGGTTTTATAGTCATATTTGGTGGAGTGTCCGTCGGATTTGCCATGGCTGCCGGCGGCCATGGTTCCATGAACTTTGGGGCCATTGGCGGTCTCTTCCACCTAAACGAGTTTATCGCCCTAGGTGGAATGACGTTCGGATGTATGATTGTGATGGCTCCCATGACCATACTCAAGGGCGTGATCAAACAAGGCTTGGGCACCCTGAAAGGGGCTCCTTTCACCCAGGCAGATTACGAGGAACTCTTCCAGTGTATGTACGAACTGTTTCAACTGGGAAGAAAGGGTGGCATGATTGCGCTTGAGGAACACGTTATGAATCCTGATGCAAGCGCACTATTCCAAAAGTACCCAAAATTTCACGGCAACCATCATGCTGTTGAGTATATGGCAGATGGACTGAAGCCAATCGTCGATGGCCGAATTAAACCTGATCAACTTGAGCCACTCATGGCCCGCAGTCTACACACCATGGAAGATGAGCATCATAAACCAGTAGTGGTGATGACTAAAGTAGCTGACTCCCTCCCGGCCTTTGGGATTGTGGCGGCGGTATTGGGTATTATCGTGGTTATGATGTTCAAGATTGGTGGAGATACTGCGGTTGTTGGTCAAGGGATTGCAACAGCGTTGGCAGGTACGTTCTTCGGGATTTTTGGGTCGTATTGCGTAATCGGACCCATAGCAACAAACGCCGATTTCAACGGCCACGCGGAATTGACATACATGAAGGTCATCAAATCCTCGGTAATCAGCTTTGCCAACGGACTCCCTCCCTTAGTAGCGTGCGAAGTCGGCCGACGCGAATTGAGCGAGGATGTGCGCATGGGGTCGGGCGACCTTGAAACTTTACTTAAATCCGGTGGCGGCTGATCCGGATAAACCAAACCCTCAAATAGGAGAATACTAGCACTATGGCAGCAGGTGGAGGTGGAGCATGGAAAGTAGCTTACGCGGATTTTGTTACCGCGATGATGGCTCTTTTTCTCGTCCTTTGGATTCTGAGTCAGGACGAAAAAATCAAAGGCAATGTGCAGCAACATTTCCGAACCCGATTCAAGTCTGTCACAAAGCAGTCTGTCGGTATTATTCCAATTGAAAATGCCGATCTAATCCGCGCCAAACGTGCCCACTTTGACAATGCCTCTGCCATCCCGCTGGAACATGTACGGAGACTAAACGATGACTTGGTCCGGGCATTTGTACAGAATCCAAATTACATCGATATGAAAACTCTCCGGGTCAAAATGACCGATGAAGGCTTATTGATTGAGTTTTTCAACGATCCAAGCCGCCGGCTTTTCAAGGAAGGTGCTTCAGAAATGACGGAATATGGGCGAGTACTATTTCAAATTGTTGCCTGGACACTAGCCAAGCATGACAGCCGAAAATCAACCCTGATCGAAGTTGAAGGACACACCAATAAAGCCTTTAAAGGGCGGCAAAAAAATGAAGACCAATGGACTGTTTCTACAGCACGAGCTCTAACGGTACGCAAGTTTATGTCCGAGGAAGGGGTAAAACCCCAACAATTTCACAAGGTTACAGGATATGGTAACCGGCGACCACTTAAAGATCAGCTCAACAACCTTGATCATCCATACCACAACCGGGTAAGCATCATGGTTAAACCAGGTCAGGTGGAGGGTTGAGAAAATGAACTCTGACGGATTCATTCCCTTGGGGGACGAAATAAAGGCTCCCGATAACCGGCAATTTGTGAGTCACGGAAACACAATGCCAGAACCGGGAAATGATGAGCCGAGCACTCCCGCTGTGACCCCCGCCGAAAAGCACGATCTTGAGACCCGGCTCAGGCAGATTCTAGAGAGTCAAATTTCAGGCAACACCCTAGAAGAAATTGTGGGCTCAATCAAATCAACCATTGAAAATACTCCAACCCGGGTAGCGCTACCTGAAATCAAATTACATCCATTGGATGCCCCCCCAGAAGGGCAGCCAACCATCGCATTTGAACGCGATGGAGACACCGTAAAAAGCGTGCAAGTCACTTGTTCCTGCGGCCAGTCAATTCACATGGACTGCGTCTACTAATCCGTTTTCTGGCATTTATCCTGCTGTGTACAGTCGGGGTCATCTGACGTAGCCCCGCAGACAGGTATGGACTTAAATGTATCAGGTCTTGCTTCCGGATTTGACTGGAAGAGCATGGTGGATCAGCTCACGAATGTAGAGCGGGCTCCTCAGCAAAGGATGCGCATTGAGCAGGCGGATATTAAACGCAAAAACTCCGCGTTCACGGCATTAAAGACTCAATTATCCGCCCTGAAAACCAGATCTGAAGAACTGAAAAAACCCGATCTTTTTGACTCTCGTAAGGTTGTTAGCAGTGACGCACATCTCTCGGCCACCGCTGACTCTGGTACTGCATCTGGCGATTACAGGTTCCAAATATACCAACTAGCCACTTCGGCCAAGCAACTCGGAGCTAGCGATGTAGGAGCAGCTGTGGGAGCAGGCACAGCAATGAGTTCAGCAGGATTCTCCATTCCTGTAACGGCCGGTACAGTTACTGTACAGGGCGAGCAAATTACAGTCAGTACGGACGACTCCCTTACCACAACGCTGGCTGCGATCAAAACCGCCGTTGGCGGCAGCTTTGACTACTCAATAAGCGGGGATAAAGTAACACTAACAGACTCAAGCAACCTGATTCTGGGCAGTGCCACTGATACCAGCAATTTCCTCCAGGCGCTCCGTCTCACCGCCAACGGAACCTCCAGTATCACAAGTTCAGCAAAACTCGGGGGCATGGACTTAAGCAAAACTCCTGCCACGGCCAATTTCACCGCCGGAGCAGGTGCTGCGAGCGGCTCCTTTAAAATAAACGGAACCACTATTTCCTGGAGCAGCACTGACAACATCACCGACATCCTGGATAAGATTAACAGTTCTGAAGCCAGCGTATACGCGAATTATGATCCAGTGAATGACCGATTCCTGCTTACAAATAAAACTGAGGGAGACATGGGGATTACAGTGGAAGACGTTTCCGGTGACTTTCTTTCCAAAACCAAACTCCTAAGTGCAAACGGAGGCAGTCTGGACCGCGGTAAAAATCTACTCTATAAAGTAAACGACAACGGCCCTCTGGAGAGCCAAACCAATACCATTGATCAGAACAGCTCCGGTATCCAAGGCTTGGCTATCACCGCTACCAAAGCGAATGGAGCCTCACGCATCAGTAGTGTTGATACATCAGGCGAAACCATTACTACGGAGAGCTCTCATGGTTACAGTACCGGAGCAGCCGTGACAGCGTACAGCCCAGGAACCATCCCCGGCGGCATTTCCTCAGAAACCACGTATTATGTACGAGTACTCTCCAGTAACAGTTTTTCTCTGCACACTACAAAGGCGGACGCTGAATCAGGAAGCAACTCAATCAATCTTACCAGCACACAAACCGGCGATGTATATTTCCTGAGCAACAGCCCGAAAACTGCCACAGTCACAGTGCAATCGGACACAGACGCGATCAAGAGCAGCATTGGTGAGTTTGTTGCTCAAATAAACAAAGTACAGTCAATCATCGCCTCGCAGACGGCCAGTAGTACCGATTCCGATGGCAAAATAACTCTGGGCGTCTTGGCTGGAGAATCATTGGTGTCGATGACAATTACCGGTGATTTGCGAAACAAAGCTATCGGGGATGTTTCAGGTCTCACAGGCACCATCACACGGCTGGAATCCATCGGCTATGCTACCAGCGGATACTCGAACCAGATATCCCTCTCAGATTCCAGCACGCTAGACACCGCCTTACGTGAGAATATGGGTCAAATTAAATCATTGTTCACCACCGACACCCATGGTTTGGCGACATCCATGTATACTTACCTTGACACTTTACTTGATGATGATGGAGCGATGTCCACTACCCAGACAAATTTGACCAATCAAGTGAAATCCATTGATACACAAATCGCTGACCACGAGCGCCGTGTACAAATGAACCGGGACTCATTGATTCGAAGTTTTGTAAACATGGAACAAGCCCAAGCAAAAATTAACAGCGACATGTCTTTTCTGGCATCACGATTTAAATAATCCAACATGAAAAAAAATCTGATTAACTACCTATTATTGGTTCCTTTTATTGTGTCTTCTGTTGCCTGCAGACAGGTTTCGAAGCTAAATAATGGCGCGTACATGGGGCCATTCTACACTGTAGGCAACGTTTACATGACTCCTGAAGGATTACAGCCTCAGATACGGCGCGTGGCTATGTTGCCACTTGTTCCCTCCCGGGGCGACCGTTCTGCTGAACGAGGAATTCAATTTATGCAACCGGTCCTGACTCAAGAATTCTCACGAAACCGCATATTTGAGATGGTCACAATTCCTCCGGACCGACTTCAGCGAATGTTTGGGCGCAGGGCAATATACGCCGACGAGCCCTTACCCCATGATTTTCTGTCTAAACTTAAGCAGGAAACAGGATGCCAGGCAGTTTTGTTCACCGAACTTACAACTTTCCGGCCCTATCCCCCTGTGGCGGTGGGGTGGAAGCTGCATTTATTTGACTTGGATTCTGAAGAGCTGATTTGGGCAGTGGATGAGGTCTTTGATGGAGGGCATAGGGCGGTTGCCAACTCGCTGCGGCGATTTATTCGTAAAACCCATTCAACGCACAACTCTGCATCTGTTGAGATTCTAGTGTTGGATTCCCCCAGAGAAATGGCGAGATTCTCGATCGCTGAACTGATCCCAACTTTATTGAAAAAAAATCCTAAAGTCGCGGTGAATCCTGCCGAATCTAATAACAGTCAGAGGGTCTCCGGGGAACCGGATATAGTGGGGCCAAAACCAGCCCCAGCAGTGGATTCGCCGCCTGAAGAGTCGAAGAATCCTGCGCCGATTGACCCAGATTCGGGCGCAATTTGACAAAAAAGGTTGATTTTTGCTCTTTTTTGGAGCATTTTAAGACCGTCGGAAAGAATTTGAGACAAAATGAAAGAAGTTAGCCTAAACGCCTCTAGGCAAGCGCAAGGTCCGGCTAAGATGGCCCAAGCGCAAGGGCAGGAGTCTGCCTCTGTGGATATGGTAGCTCCGACTGATGCGATGGACGCTAATCTTACACGATCCCCGGACTTCACCCGGGTTGAGGCGGATGTCGAGACGCGTTTTGACGAAATCAAGGATAGATTACGCGAAGACGTGCAAGCTGATAGATACCCCCCCGCAGAAGCAATTGATCAATTCGCCAAACTAATTGCCTCTGAAATTGAGCACGGAGAGAAATAACCTTAACTCTTTGCTCTCGTTGAACTTATTTTGCTTCCCCTACTAACGGCACAAAATGTGCTGTGAGTAGACGGATGAATAGTGCCAACAAACTAAATGCTTACCGCGTGAATGCGGTGGGTTCTGCATCGCCTGAGAATCTGGTTGTGATGCTATATGATGGGGCCATCCGGTTTCTAGGGGCAGCTATTCGTGCCTTTGCCCATGAGGATCCTCTCGATTTCAACCTTACCATTCACACGAATATCACCAAAACTCAGGCAATCATAAGGGAATTAAACCACGCCCTGGATCTGGATAACGGCGGCGAACTTGGAAACAGCCTTTCGACTCTCTACATCTATTTTGACGATCGACTTCAGGAAGCAAATATCAACAAGGATAAGGAGATTATTGAGGAAGTTCTGGAGCGTATTACTGTGTTACGCGATGCGTGGAGCGAATCGCTTACCCAACAATCTGCAGTAGCCGTGAGTAACGCAGTCGGTGACACACCCGAATCAATGCCAGACTCACAGACCGCTCTCAATCAGAATGATACTCCACCTGAATCTCCTAGCCTGTCTCTAATTGGCTGAGTAAATGAACCCATCCACCACTATTTTACTCCAGGAGTGGAAGCGGATATCTCAACAGGAAACCACCGCCATTGCCTCCCGCGAATGGACGGCGCTCAATGAGCTGCTTGACCAGAAAAATCGAATCAAGGATTTACTGGACGACTATGATGGAGGCGACTATTCGGAAACAGACATGCAACTGGTCAGTGAACTCATCTCCATTACCGAGCAAAACCAAATTTGGCTTCAATCCGAAATGGAAACCGTTCGGCATCAGATTCAAACCGATGAATGCTCTTTGAATACCATGCGTAAGGTGAATCAGACCTACGGTTCCCAGGATGGTTCCTCTTACTGGCATTCCTACTCCTAAAAAGGCTTTTTTTGCCATTTTTTAGCACAATTCAGGCGTAATCCGTTCATAACTGCATGGCATACTAATTGCTGCGTAGCCTCTGAATGAATGTAAGTTTGTACCAGGCTGCTGCAGCATTGGAAGGCTCCCTTCAGCGTCAGGACGTAATAGCGGAAAATCTGGCGGCAACCGGCATCCCCGGCTTCAAGAGAAGTCGTGTGGGCTTTCATTCTGTTAATGCGGAGATGTTTAATGACGCCCTGAAGCAGGCAAACAAGACAGAACTACGGTTCATGCTGCCAAAGGTCACCGGTTACATTGATTTCAAACAGGGACCTTTAATGCCAACAGGCCAAAACAATAACCTCTCAATTGACGGTCCTGGATTTTTTTCCATAAATGGCCCCAACGGTACAGTTTATACCCGAGATGGTTCCTTTCGAGTTAATTTGGACGGCACTCTTGTGACCAAGGAAGGCTATCCTCTTCGGACAGCCGGCGGGGCTAATATCACTGTGGATGCAAATGATCCCACCCCGATAAATGTCGACCCCGCCGGTACAGTGAGTCAAGGAGGCACGCCCTTGGGGCAGTTGGAAATGGTGACCTTTGGCTCCGAAGATATAAAGAACCTTAAACGCATCAATGCTGGCTACTACCGGGCTGGTACAGCAACGCCTCTGCCTATTGACTCTACAGAAACCCGTGTCGCTCAGGGCTTTCTAGAAGCCTCCAACACCACACCGACTCATGAAATGGGGGAACTCTTATCCACGCTCCGCCATTTTGAAGCCAATCAAAAGATCATGAAAATACAGGATGAGTCCATGGGAAAAATAATCCAACAACTCGGAAACACTCAATAAAAACGAATTATGTTACGCGCACTTTATTCCTCAGCCTCAGGGATGCAATCCCAGCAGATGAATCTGGATGTCATTGCCAATAATCTGGCGAACGTCAATACGACCGGTTTCAAGAAGTCCAAGATCGAATTTCAAGATTTACTTTACCAGACTGATCGAGCGGCAGGCGCAGAGTCCGGAGCCGGGAACCAAGTGCCAACTTCACTTCAGGTGGGGCACGGATCTCGTGCCGTATCGACGGCAAAAATCTTTACTGCTGGTGAAATTACGAATACCGGGGAACGACTGGATTTAGCGATTCATGGTAATGGATTTTTCAAGGTCACCATGCCTGATGGAACCAATGCCTTCACCCGTGACGGTGGTTTCAAACTAAATAGCACGGGGAATATCGTTAACAGTGACGGCTTGCCCGTGACTAGTTTCGCCGGTGTTACAATCAGTCCTGAAGCGACCAATGTATCCATAAGTGCTACCGGTGTGGTATCAGTCACCCAGGCTGGAACAACCACCACTGCAGGCAGTTTGGTATTATCACGATTTGCCAATCCAGCCGGCCTGGAGAATATCGGATCCAACCTATACCGCGAAACTCCCTCCTCTGGCACTGAACAAACCGGGGAACCGGGGAATGCCGGGATGGGATCTGTCCAACAGGGATACTTGGAGTTATCCAACGTAAAAGTGGTAGAGGAAATGGTGAACCTCATCAAGGCTCAGCGAGCCTATGAAATTAACTCTAAAGCCATTCAGGCAGCCGATGAAATGATGAGCATGAGCAATCGGTTGCGCGGTTAGGCCTGAATAGATCAATCAAAATGAAAAACTTAACTTACGTGCTAACAATTATTGTAACGATGTCGGCTTCTGGAGCCACGTCCACACGTCAAGTGCCTGCCAAAAAACTTATACCGCTCATTGCGGAGGAGTTATCAAAATCCTTCGAGCTCGACCAAGGCAAACTTGTGCTGGAACCCTCCCGCGCCCTCTCTCCTGTTTCTGTGCCGAGCGATACAGCCAATATCACCATCAAACTGATAGCTCAACCTTATGCCCGGCCGACTTCCTTCATGAAGGCACAATACACGGTATTAGCCGACGGACTGCCTGTCGAAAGCCAAACAGGTTATTTCAAGGCGCAATTGATCAAGGATGTTTGGATCACTCAAAAAATCGCCCAGCGAAGCAAGACTTTGGGAGAAGCCAAACTGCTCAAAAAGAAAACTGACGTCATTAATTTACGAGGCAAAACCTGGGATGGTGAACCCAATTCAACTCAGCAGCTCATTACCACCGTTTCGGCCGGCACCGTGATCCAAGAGAGGCATTTACGCCGAACACCAGTAGTTTATCGCAACCAAACCGTTGAGGCAGTCCTTCAGCATAAAGCCTTGGAAATCCGCATAAGAGTCTTAGCGCTGGAAGACGGGGCCCCTGGTGATTTGATTCGCCTGCGTAATACGCGTTCCTCCAAGGAAATCCGTGGCACTGTGATCAACGGTCGTGAAGTAAAAATAATTTTTTAAGATGAACAAAATAATTTGCATTACCAGTCTCGCATTCGTTGGCCTCTTGACCGCCGATTCACTTTGGAAAGACGACATTAGCCGCGGGCCTGTTTCGGACAAGAAAGCTCGTTTTATCGGCGATATTTTAAACATTCGAGTACAGGAAAGTAACAGTGCTAAACGAGAGGGAAAAACATCCACCTCACGAAGTTCCTCCACAGATGCCAGTATATCGAATTTATTTTTCACTACTTCCTCCGCCACAGATGGCAGCCAAGCCTTTCATCACAATGGAGCATTCCCCGCCATGAAATTTGAAAATGCAACCAAACATGACGGCTCCGGTTCAATTGATAATTCCGATAGCCTCACAACCCGTTTTGCGGTGCGAGTGGCAGATGTAATGCCTAACCGCAACCTACTGGTTGAAGGAATCCGTAAGACCTCTTTTGGAGGTGAACATCAAACCATCATCCTTCGGGGCACTGTTCGCGCTGATGATATTGCAGCGGATAACAGTGTCTATAGTTACCAAATTGCTGATATGCACATTCGCTACCTTTCTGAAGGGGTTGTTTCGAACACTGCAGACAAGGGTTGGTTCATGAAGTTTTGGGATAAGATCAGCCCATTTTAATTTTTAATTGGAACATAGTTATGGATATCAAAAAAATCGGCTTTGCGATCTGCCTAATCCCTGCCCTTGCCTGGAGCCAGGCAGCCATCCTCACTCCTCCAGTTCTCTCAGGCACTTCCCTGATGCCGATTAGTCCATTACGGCCAAACGCCGTCGGCGGTGGCGTACGAATCAAGGATTTGAGCTTCATCGAGGGAGCTCGAGCCAACCAATTAACAGGTTTTGGAGTGGTTTTGGGCCTGAATAACACTGGAGACAAGGACACCGTCTATTCGAAGCAGGCCTTGGCCAATATGCTTCAACAATATGGACTAACGGTCCCTGCCACATCCGTATCCTCCAAGAATGCAGCAGCAGTAATGATAACCGCCAATCTTCCTGCCTTTGCCAAAAGCGGATCAAAGATTGATGTCAACGTGATGTCGATGGGGGACGCAACCTCACTGACTGGGGGGGCATTGATTCAAACACCTCTCGTGGGAGCCGACGGACGCGTCTACGCTGTCGCACAGGGACAGGTAAGCAATAACGCCTTTAAGCTCGGAACGGGTGACGCCTCTGTAACCAAAAATCACCCTACTTCCGGCTCCCTGATTGGCGGTGCCCTTGTGGAAAAGGAAGTGCAGGCCACGTTGATGCGTGATGGGCAGATAAGAATCATATTAAATGCCACCGACTTTACTCTTGCCGCACGCATGGCAGAAGCCATTCGCGGTCAGGCACAACGTCTTGGTGGCCAGGGTTGGTTCGCTGCAGCCAAAGATGGAAATAGTGTTCAAGTCCATGTGCCTGACCAATTCCAAGCCGCTCCGATTGATTTTATTGCCCAGCTACAAGCGATCACCGTGGTCCCTGACTCGAAGGCTCGTGTGGTGATAAACGAAAGAACCGGAACCATTGTCGCAACATCACGAGTGAAGATTCTTAGCTGTGCAATTGCACACGGCAATATTTACCTCGCGGTAAACAAGGGCAAGGAAGCTATTCAACCCAATCCATTGGCACAGACGGGCACCACGGCTCTGGTGCCAGCCGACGTAGCTAAAGTCGCCGAGGGAGGAGGGGGACTAAATGTGTTCCCAGAAATGCCTACCGTACAAGAGGTCTCTCAGGCGTTGAACAGCCTGGGCGCAACGCCGCGCGATATGATGACTATTTTCCACATGCTCAAGGCAGCAGAAGCACTACAAGCTGAGTTAATCATTAAGTAATTATTACCTTTAACAGAGACAAATAGTCATGGGACTCGGAATCATGGGAACGATGGAGATGGCGCGCAACTCAATGCGCGTGGCTCGCTCTGGTGCCGAGGTTTCGGGTAACAACCTCGCCAATGCGTCCAACCCAATCTACGCCCGGCAACGTATTAAGATCAATTCGTCCGTTACGATTCCCACTGAAAAAGGCCCTCAAGGGTCTGGTGCTGCGGTGGCGCGGATCGAGCAAATCCGAGACAGGGTATTGGACGCATCGATAGTCTACGAGACTAGCATAACTGGATACCATGAAGGAAAACAGTTGTACCTACGACGAGCTGAGACTGCCCTGGGGCAAACGGTCGATAATCAATCGATCGATGCGGGTGGAGCATACGGTACATATGGACTCTCGGAAGGAATGACGGAACTGTTTAATTCTTTTCAGTCCCTGAGCGTCTCTCCTACATCTATCTCTGAAAGACAAACTGTCATTTCCAGCGCAAAAAAGGTCGCGAGCAAGCTTAGAACTGTGGACGAAAGGCTTAGTCAGCTCCGTACAGCGCTGAATGAAGAGGTGAAGGATACCATTAACCAAGTTAACGGTAAAATAAAGGAGGTCGCCTACATTGCCATTAATATTGGAAATATTGAGGTAGTTGAAGGAAGTGCCAATGAGGTCCGAGACTCATTACAGGACGCGTTTGAACAACTTTCCAAGTATGCAGATATCTCCACAACCACCAACGAGAATGGTGAACTAAGCCTATTTCTAAACGGTCACGAGATGATTACTGACAACGTCATGACCAACTCAATCCAATTGACTGAAGACAGTGTCACAGGCATGTACTACATGAATGAGCTGAATCACGGCAACAAGATTGATCCTGAAGTTGGTTACATAAAGGGCATGATTGATGTCCGTGATGAATCCGTCAAAGATCTCAGGACTAAAATAGACACGCTGGCCAGTCAATTGATCACGGAGGTCAATGCGTTACATCAAACCGGTTACGATCTTGATGGTGTCAATGACAGCAGTAATGGCTTCTTTGAAGGGAGTGGCGCTGCAAACATTAAAGTCAATGATACCATAGCCGATAATCCACGCAAACTCCAGGGATCAAGTTCGGCTGATGAAACAAGTAACAACGATATTTTACGTTCCATTGCCGAATTGGGCTCCAAAGCCATTACCGGCCTAAATAGCGTGTCTTTCAGCGAGTACTATAGCAACACACTGAGTCGGTTCGGCCAAGATGTAGCACTGACCACCGCCCAGCTCAATGACCAGAAGACCGGTGAGAAGATGCTGTTAAAGCAGCGAGAATCCGTTCAGGGCGTTTCCATTGATGAGGAAGTTGCCAATCTGGTGGTTTACCAGCGCGCGTTCCAAGCTTCTGCCAAGCTGCTAACCACTATGGATAGCTTAATGCAAGATGTCCTTAATATGACCCGATAACCGAACCATGCGTGTTACAGCAAACAGTTTTACGAATGACTTGAGAGCTAATATTGGAAAATTAGCTGAACGCCAGTTACGGCTCCAGCAACAGGTTTCCACCGGTCAACGTATTACCTCGATCAGTGAAGACCCAAACTCCATGCGCCGGGTCCTCGACCTTCGTAATGAGCAGGGTCAACTCGATCAATACAAAGATAATATAACGACACTTCGGGAGAACGCCAATGTGGTCTATTCCACCGTTCAAGGACTCAAAAAACTGAGTGACAGGGCATCAGAAATTGCCGTAGTTGCTGATGGAACCAAAGGCTCAACTGGCCTTTCGGCCTATGCTAAAGAGGTGGATCAGCTCATAGAAGAAGCGGTTCGGTTGGCAAACACAAAACATCGTGATGTATATATTTTCTCTGGCACAAAAGGAACCACGCCGGCTTATACTGAAACCCGCACTGACGGCCAAATTGATAACGTTAACTTTGATGGAAACACCCTCTCTTCTCAGGTTGATATCGCACCCCACGCATCGGTAAATGCCAACTACTCTGCAGAGGGAAGTCATGGCATTTTAAAAACAGATGCTCCAGGCACTGATTTTATCGCGAACCTGATATCCCTACGCGACAACCTAACTACTGCAGCAGATGACAGCTCCCCGGATAAAGCCGCTGCACTATCAGCCATAAAAGACACAAATATAGGGAACCTTGACAAGAGCGAACTCAATTTCATCGACCATTTCAGCAGTATTGGCGCCTCGCTTTCACGACTTGAAACCTCAGAATCAATTACCAGTCAGCAGATTTCTGCCATTGTACCACTTGTCTCTAACGAAATTGATGTCGATTTGGCAGACACGTTGGTCCGACTAAATGAAATTCAAAATTCCTACACCGCAGCACTACAATCCGGAAGCATGATATTAGGATCCTCATTGCTGGATTACCTGAAATAAACGATATTATTAAATCACAATGGCGATTCCTGTACATATGGCCACAATGAGTGCGAACCACCTCACAGTGGAGCGGCTCGCGCAGAACAATAAGTTGACCGAAGCCGAGAAAATTGGTGAGGTGGCACAACAATTTGAGGCCATCTTGTTGCGACAATTCCTGAATGAGGCCACCAAGCCCATGCTTAGCCAGAATGAAGGAATGAACCCCGCCCAAAAGAGTATTTATCAGGACATGATTACCAACACCCTAGCTGATACCATCAGCCAAACCGGTGAATTTGGCCTGGCTCAAGCATTTCGACAGCAACTGATGCCACGCAACCTGGCCGAAGCCGAAGCCCAAGTTAAACGTTGATGAATGAAGATCTGAACAATCTGATTGCAGCCCTGCGTGAGGAACTTACGCAATACGGGGAAGTACTTGCGCTGATGCAGGAGCAACAAGAGCTGATCATCAACCGGGCCGCAAACGATCTCCTGATAAACTTGAACACAGTCAACGAGCAAATGGAACGCGTAGCTCATGTCCGTAACCATCGAGAGATTTGTCGGCAACACCTCGTAGCGGCAGTGGGAGGCACCAGCGAAACCACCTTCCGGCAAATGACCGAACTGCTGCCGGCTGAGGTACAACCTCTCCTTGATGCGTTAGTGCAGGAAATCAATCAAATGCTGCAAAACATCCAACGATGGCTAAGGCAAAACCACATATTGCTCAAACGTTCTCTGGACCTTATGCAGTCCATCATGAAAAATATGTTCCCCAGTGCCAGTGCTGCAGCCGGCACCTATGGCCGGAGTGGGCAAATGTCTCCGGTCAACCCTCCCCCCAGCTCACTTTACGAAGGAATCATCTAATGAAAACTAATTCCATCCTCACCGTCAGCTGCACGGGATTTTTAATTCTGAACTTCATTACAACCGCTCAGGAACCAAAAAAATCCGGGGGGATTTTCAGTCGAATAATGAACCCAAACCGGGCACCGGCAATATCGGGATATTTGAATTATGGGGAGCCTTTCTCCCTACGCAAGGCTGCCCCGTTGCGCCCCCCGGCTTATGCGTTGCCGACACTCCCCATCACTCCCGACCCGCAACCTTTACCTCTCACAACGCAGGTCCCCGCTCAGCCGTTAAACCCTGTAAAAGACGGGCAGCAACCGAATGCCGTAAAAGCAACAACCCCTTCTCTACAGGTCCCCCCAATCCGTCCTTTCATAATCGAGGCAAAATCCACATTTGTACCGCGCGTCATGTCCGGCTCAGGCGTTCAATCTCAAACGTATCCTCAAAGCCCCTACCTAAACCCGGAAATTCTCCGATATTTTGGTGCTGACGCAAACGGAACCTATCAAAGCCGACTCCGGCTGAATGGCTCCTCACTCTTTACGCTGCCGACCATGAACCCTCTATTGCAACGTGGAGGCAGCACAACCTACCAAATCAAATAGCTATGAAAATCATTGTATTGGTCATTGTTGGTTTTCTTGCGGCGCAGCCCTCTCCAAATTTAATGGCGGCTGCTTCTGGCGCGGTTGCCCAAAAAACTGATTGGGGACTAACCGGTGTAACCACGCCTCTTGAAGAATACGGTCTGAGTCTGGGCGATATTACTGTCTCCCGCGTGTTTAACCCCATCGGCCAGTTAAAGAACGATGATTCCATCATCCTGGCGCGCCGTATTGCCGATGGGCACATTACTAACCCCTGGCAAGAACTTACCCCAGGTACTGGTTTGATTGTGGATGGCATTAAAGCCGTTATCAGGCAAATCCAACCCGATACACCTCCAACAACCAAACAAACCGGATTACGTGTAAAGCTAACTGTAGAAGAGATTTCTGGAACCATCATAACCCTTGAATGGGAGCAGGAGCTACACAACCTCAATTCTGCTGTCCCTAAGCCAAGCCGTGAGGATGCCGTCGACCTACTGAAGAATAATCTCCGGGCCGGGGTACATTTGATTATTAACGGCGATCGGAAGGTTATTTCGAGCCGTGAAATCAGTCATACTTCCACCGCCTCCAAGAACAATCAGGATTTAAGATTCAAAGCCGACTACTATGCCTTGAGCGGAACCCAAGGAACTCTGGAAGGTTCACCAACAGCCAGTGAAAATATCACTGATGCGGCATGGAGAATAAAAGACGGTCTGCTTGACCTCGCTCTAGACACCGCCCAGCTAGTCACATGGAAATTCAGAGCTCGTGACGACAAAGATGAACGAGCGACTGTAACGGTTCTACACAGAGCCCGTGGGAGGGTTTCGAGCATCAACCTCCTCGACGATAATACCGCTGGGGCATACATTCAATCAACTCACGGCAGCCAAACACACACACAGCAATTCAAGTGGAAGCAACTCCAAGATGATAAGGGCAACTTCAGCTGGCAACTCACTGAACATCAAGACGACTTTATCGAAATATTCCGAGTCAATGACGGTAATATCAAATTTAGGATCACCCCTGATTCGCTGCTGAAAGCGAATCGTGAAGCATCAGAGTTCTTTCGCAGTAGAAAGAAAAATACAGGCGCGCTTCAATTATCCTCCAACATACTGGATGCAGATACCGTTTCGGATCAGATAAAAAACCTGGAAAAGATCATCAAATCAGACGCATCAGAAACGATAAAAATAGATGCTAAACGACAGGCTGTTATCTATTTGGCACGTTTCTATGAGCACCAAGCTGCCACTCTCCAGGCACTGCGACAGGAACGGGTTTTCCGAGCGAATGCAAAACTGAAGCTCGCACGCAAATACGAGCGTCACGAGTGGTTAACCAAACGGAAAATAGAGTTGCTGAAAAAAAATATTGCTGCCTCCGATAAGTTCAGCGATACACCCGGAAAACCCCAGCCCAACGATCTAAACGTTGCCACACTGACAATCTCCGAAACCCTTAATCAACTCAAGCATTACGAAAAGAATGAGATTCCTGGACTGAAGGGCTCCGCCCTTAAAGTCGAATTATCCGATTTACTACGCAAAAATACTTCCTTGAAGAATGAAGCCATCCGCCTGCGCAAAGATGCCCAAGGCATGTCCCCCGGGCATTCCAACACAACCAAAGGAAATACAGCCAGCACTGAGTTCGATCAAAAAATATCCAAGAACCACAACTTAGCACTCCAGTTTTGGTCCGAATATATCTTCCGTACCGAAGGCTTAATAGATGGTGCCCGCAAACTTGGCGAAACCGGCATTGATGGCAATATTCCCCCACCGGACCCCTATCTGCCTGAAATCCTTTTACGACAGGCTTGGATCTACCGTCAGATGGGCCTCCCTCAGCGCGCTATTTCCACCTACTTCGATGTGCTCGCAGGAGCCGCCAAGCAAAAAGTTAGTAATCTTACCAGATTTCAACGTCTCACACTGGTAGCTCGAAGTCAGATTGCCAACTGCTACTATGAGGAAGCCAAGGATCGTGAGGATATTAACGAGGCCATTGATCTTTATTCTCGTTTGCTGCGCTCAGATGAAAACGAATTGGATGGTTCACAAGTTGAACTCAAACTGCTGCGAGCTCTCTTTAAGTCTGATACCTATGCACGCAACGAAATACGCCGCCTAGAACGCAGTTTGACCACATTGGCAGACTCCATTACGAAGCAAAACCCCAATTTTAATTCTTCATCCTCCATAAGCCGAAACCTGCTCACAAATGAAAGCAAACGAGTACAGGGGGAAATTGCTGTCATTGAACAAGATCGATCCAGAAACTGGACATTGTTGAAAAAACACGCCGAACGGTTCATTGAAAATTACAGAAATACCGAGCCAAACCTCCGCTATGACGGTGAGATTCGATACTACAAAATCGCAGCTAACAAGGCTTTAGGCAACGCTCTGCATGTTCAACGTGACATGGAAATATTGATGAACAACGAATCAGCCCCGCCAGAACTACAACAGGCATGGCGATCAACCCGGGTACGCGTCATGATTGATGTGGCAAACCTGCTCTACTCCGAAGCAATTGACGCCGAAACAATTAAGCAATCGCATCATTCAAAATATAAAACCTCACAGCTTGCATTAAAACCCGATCATCCTTCCCTGAAAAAAATCCAGGATGGCCATGCCCTCCCACAGAATCTTAAGCTGGCCATTAATGGATACAAACACGCACTGGAATACGACCAAACTTACCGAAGCCAAATTATGTTGCGCCAGCAAATCGGATTTTGTCTTGAACGTCTTGGTGAAAAGGAAAAAGAAAAAGCCAAGGATATCTATGAAGAAATTTCTAACCTGTGCGAAATGCACAATGATGATCTTAACCCCACCCTCAAAGTGATAAAGATGTACGCAACTCTTAAAGTAAATAATCTTGATAAGGAACTTGAACAAGCCAAAGCCGGGAACAAATCTGGCGGCATTTAATCATCAGCACCAATAAAAAGACCCTACTGTGAAATGAGCCTCCCCCCTGACCCTCATTCCGCGGGAAACACCAGTCGCTCCCACGAAGAACTGGTGGCACTTGCCCATGCCCTGCAGGCCCATATTGATTTGAGTAACGAAATCCTTGCAGTCGTCCAGCAAGAGCATCAACGACTCAAAGGAAATAAAATTGAGGACTTGGCGGAGCTTCAAAGTGCCCGCCAAGACATGATGGAACGACTGACTTTAGCTCAGGCTAAAATCGCCGAGCACAAAGATGTTTGGGGGGAACTAACTAATTCCCAAAAACAAAGCATGCCCGAAATCGGCCAGCGTTTGAAGCAATGCACCGATTTAATCATGAAAATTGTGTCGCTTGACCGGGAGAATGAACAACTCATGTTGCGCAATAAACTGGTGCCACCCGGACACCTCCCTCCAGCTGAACGGCAAAACCCCAATCTGGTGGCCAAAATTTACAAGGACAAACTTTAATCCATGCCTGTAGAGAAAGTCATTATGGTTGCCCAGGAGGAATTCCTCCGCAAGCAGGTTGCCCAATTTCTTCGCAAGAAACGAATCGATGTAGCCGAATGCAGCACCATTCAGGAAGCCCACGACTACCTCGGTAAGGGCAATTTTGACCTCATGCTGCTGGATGAATCGCTGCCTGATGGCAGTGGCTCAGAGTTTCTGGTGGAAGTTAATTTACGGCCCTCCAAGCCCATGGTGGTAATGATGGGGGCCGAAGGTTCAGTGGACACTGCCGTGCAATGCATGAGTGATGGTGCATTTGATTATCTGCTCAAACCTTTTTCTAACGAACAGGTCGAAATCATCCTGCGTAAGACCGATCAATTTGCACAAGTCCTTAACGTAAACCATTTTCTTACGCAGCAGGACAGTGAAGATCCTGATCAGGAAATCCTAGGCACTTCAGAATCCACTGAGCAACTCCGTAAACTTGTTCGACGCGTGGCACAAACCGACGCCACCGTCCTGATTCAGGGAGAAAACGGCACTGGCAAAGAGCTCGTCGCACGTGCTCTGTACGCAACCTCCACACGTAAAGACGGTCCTTTCATCAAACTTAACTGTGCAGCTTTACCTGAAAACCTTGTTGAAAGTGAATTATTTGGACACGAAAAAGGCTCATTCACCGGTGCTACAAACAAGCGGGAAGGCCGATTCGAACTCGCCCACGGAGGAACCATTTTCCTTGATGAGATCAGCGAAATGTCACTCCCCCTACAGAGCAAACTCCTGCGCGTTCTCCAGGAACGTGAATTTGAACGCGTCGGAGGAAACCGCACAATTTCAGTCGACGTTCGGGTTATTGCCGCAACCAACCGTAAACTCGAGCAAAGTGTGGAGAAGAATGAATTCCGACAGGACCTCTATTTCAGGCTCAATGTTGTCCCCATACATGTCCCGCCTCTCCGGAACCGGGAAAACGATGTTCAACTTCTAGCTGAAGCCTTTACACAACGATTCATCCGTAGTCACGGCGTTCCTGTTAAAGGACTCACTCCGGAAGCCTTACAGGCCCTCACCTCACACGACTGGCCTGGTAATATTCGTGAGCTGCAAAACGTTATTGAACGAGCCGTTATCCTTTGCGGTGAAGATGGCCAAATTCACCCCGAACAACTTGGCCTGACCGCACCGCCTCAAGCAGGAGACGGCGATGCCCCCACTGGCCTGATTGAGAAAAATCCAGATCCGGAAGGCTCATCTTCAGCGGTTAATGCCGCAAACCAACAAGCCGACGATCTACTGACGTTGGCCGAACTGGAGAAACGACATATTCTATCCACGTTAAAGCAGCATGAGGGCAACCGAACCCGCACCGCTGAGGTGTTGGATATTAACATCCGCACTCTCCGAAATAAGCTCAAAGAATATTCAGATGCCGGTATGGCGATTGATTGATCCCATCCAAACCTTCTGCTAAAAACCACCATGCCCGGGGGGGAGCAACCAAACCTCGAATTTCTTTTGATGCAGGCGCAAAACGCCCGCTTGGAAAACCGACTTGATGAGGCTTCTCAATTCCTTCTTGAAGTATTCAATCTGGATCCGCAATCCATTCCCGCACTCATGGAGGAGGCTCTCATTCATCAACAGCTCAACCACTGGCCTGAGGCCAGAAGATGTCTCAAAATAATTATCAAGGCTCAACCAGAGAATACTCAGGTACTAAATGCACTCGGCATTACCTGGCAGTCTGAAGGAAAATTTGAGAAGGCAATTGAGCAATGGGAAAAAACCACAACCCTGAACCCAGACCATGTAGAAGCATGGCAAAATATAGGACTTGCCTACGAACATCTCAACAATCTCCCTAGGGCCATCGCCGCACATCAAAAAGTGGTTGCACTAATTCCGGAAAATGCGCGTGCCCATCGCCTTCTGGGCATGGCTCAACTCGATTACGGATTACTCCCGGCAGCTAATAAATGTTTTGATCAGGCCCTGAAGCTCGACCCAGTTGATCCAGAGAACCGCTGGCAACGATTTTTTATTCGGTCCTTGACTGGTGACTTCCCCAATGCTTGGACTGACTATGAATGTCGGTTCAAGCTTCCCGGGCGAACCACTCCCGATCATAACTTCGACCAACCCCGTTGGCAGGGCGATTCGCTGCCCAATAAAACCCTTCTGCTACACGCCGAACAGGGATATGGCGATACCCTTCAAATAATTCGCTACGCACCCCGGGTAGCTGAACGTGTCGGAAATATTTTATTATGGGTCCCTGCCTCCTTGGTCGCCCTCATGGAATCGGTTGCAGATGTAAACACAGTCACAACCAAAAAACCTGATGCCACATCTTTCGATGTTCACCTTCCGCTGATGAGCCTCCCGGGTGTTTTTGAAGATTCACTGGAAACAATCCCTAAGACTGTTCCATACATCGGCCCCTCCCCTCCCCTTGCTTCAACGGACAAACCGAAAAAAATCGGCATAGCATGGGCAGGTTCAGGCAATCAGCCGTTAGATCGCCGATCAATCCCTGTTGAAGCCTTGAAACCCTTACTGAACAAACCAAATATAGAATTCCATAGTCTCCAGCTCAATCGAGAGACGCCTTCCAACATGAAAGATCATAAAACAGAAATGACTGATTTTATGGCGACGGCCAAACTGATTCAAAACCTTGATCTGGTCATCAGTGTTGACACCTCCATTGCACATCTAGCCGGAGCCTTAGGCAAGCCTGTCTGGATACTATTAAGTTTCGCCCCGGATTGGCGCTGGGGACATGAAGGCACGATCTCGCATTGGTATCCTTCCGCCCGCCTCTTCAGGCAAAATTATGGAGAATCATGGAAAGAGGTAGTCAACCGAATCTGCACAAAAATTTAGCTACAAAAAGAACGGGCGGCCATAAAGGCCGCCCGTTTTGTTTTTTAATCCCTCGCTCTCTTAGGAGAGTAGACGCAGGGAGTTCTGCGGGAGCATGTTCGCCTGCGCCAACATCGCCGTACCAGACTGGACGAGGATGTTATAGCGCGCGAACTGCGTGCTCTCATTAGCCACATCAACATCCTTGATGCGACTCACAGAAGCCTGCAGGTTTTCATTAAGAATGCTAACCTGCTCCTGGGTATACTGAATCCGCTGAATATTCGCACCAATCTTGGCGCGATGTGTCGCAACGTTTTCAATGGCAGTGTTAATCGTGGATACAGCGCTCGTGCTGGAAACAGCAAACGCACTTGCAATCACACTGGTAACATCAACCGCATTAAGACTACTAGAGTTCAGGCTCCATGTACCACCATCACTGTCCTTGGTAATAGCCAAAGCAGTACCATCGAACAGGGTGACTCCATTGAACTTCTTGGTCCCGATATCACTGATATAGTTCTTCAGGTCCGTGAACTCCGTATTGTAGTTTGTGATGTCATTTGATGACTTGGTGGTATCCAAGGCAAGCGTTGCTAGCTCACTCATCCGATCCAAAGCCTTTCCAACTTTCTGAAGAAAGCCGTCTTGGGTTTGGCTGAAGGATAACGCACTTGTCAGGTTGCTTGCTACACCACGATTTCTCGATATTTGTGCATCGAACTTGGATGCCACAGCTAAACCGGCTGCATCATCCGCAGGCGAAACAATCTTTGAGCCCGAAGCTAATCGAGACAAAGCTTTGTTCAGCTTATTTGTATTTTCTGAAAGCGTCCGCATTGTGCTGAGCGCTCCCACGTTTGTGTTGATAACCATGTTTCAACTCCGTTTGTTTGGTTAAAGACGGCTTCCCTGCCGCCAAAGCATTTACCCAGGTTGCTTCTCCCTGCGTGAGTTAAAGGCGTCACGAGGCCTCTCGCACACTTTGCCTTTCGGCAAATTATTTTAAATCTTTAGATTTTTATTCATGATTTATATTAATATATTACTTTCATATTCGTGTTATTCCCTCGTATGCGGACGTATTACGGACCTACAGATTGCGCATGGCACCCCTGTTTTCCAGGCTGACAGCCCAAATAACAGATACAGAACAGTGTCCAGACCATGCATCATTTAGTATTCCTTCCTATTATTTGGTGTTTCATTTTTCCATTCACTGAATGATCAGTTGATGAGCCTTAACGCATTTTGCGGGAGCATATTCGCCTGCGCCAGCATCGCCGTACCAGACTGGACGAGGATGTTATAGCGCGCGAACTGCGTGCTCTCATTAGCCACATCAACATCCTTGATGCGACTCACAGAAGACTGCAGGTTTTCATTAAGAATACTAATCTGCTCCCGAGTGAATTGGATCCGTTGGATGTTCGCACCAACCTTGGCGCGATGTGTCGCAACGTTTTCAATGGCAGTACTAATCGTGGATACAGCGTTCGTGCTGGAAACAGCAAAAGCACTTGCAATCACACTGGTAACATCAACCGCATTAAGACTACTAGAGTTCAGGCTCCATGTACCACCATCACTGTCCTTGGTAATAGCCAAAGCAGTACCATCGAACAGGGTGACTCCATTGAACTTCTTGGTCCCGATATCACTGATATAGTTCTTCAGGTCCGTGAACTCCGTATTGTAGTTTGTGATGTCATTTGATGACTTGGTGGTATCCAAGGCAAGCGTTGCTAGCTCACTCATCCGATCCAAAGCCTTTCCAACTTTCTGAAGAAAGCCGTCTTGGGTTTGGCTGAAGGATAACGCACTTGTCAGGTTGCTTGCTACACCACGATTTCTCGATATTTGTGCATCGAACTTGGATGCCACAGCTAAACCGGCTGCATCATCCGCAGGCGAAACAATCTTTGAGCCCGAAGCTAATCGAGACAAAGCTTTGTTCAGCTTATTTGTATTTTCTGAAAGCGTCCGCATTGTGCTGAGCGCTCCCACGTTTGTGTTGATAACCATGTTTCAACTCCGTTTGTTTGGTTAAAGACGGCTTCCCTGCCGCCAAAGCATTTACCCAGGTTGCTTCTCCCTGCGTGAGTTAAAGGCGTCACGAGGCCTCTCGCACACTTTGCCTTTCGGCAAATTATTTTAAATCTTTAGATTTTTATTCATGATTTATATTAATATATTACTTTCATATTCGTGTTATTCCCTCGTATGCGGACGTATTACGGACCTACAGATTGCGCATGGCACCCCTGTTTTCCAGGCTGACAGCCCAAATAACAGATACAGAACAGTGTCCAGACCATGCATCATTTAGTATTCCTTCCTATTATTTGGTGTTTCATTTTTCCATTCACTGAATGATCAGTTGATGAGCCTTAACGCATTTTGCGGGAGCATATTCGCCTGCGCCAGCATCGCCGTACCAGACTGGACGAGGATGTTATAGCGCGCGAACTGCGTGCTCTCATTAGCCACATCAACATCCTTGA
>JASLKQ010000050.1 GCA_030747505.1 Verrucomicrobiota bacterium
CCATGTGGGTGGTAATGATGGCCCGCCGGTGCGAATGCTTCTTAAGGATACCATCCACCCACCTGAGCACCTCATCAGGCGCATTACATTCCAAATGCAGAAACACAAAATACATTCCGCCGGCCTGGAACAACTGATAGCTGTTGGCGTTGTTACCGGAAACAGCCGGTCGACCGCTGGCCGGTTTGTAGGTTCCCCCGTACCAGTCAAATTGCGCAAACCGTTTGGCCGGAAAAAATTTCTGGAACAGGGAGGAATCCCCCGCCCGACTCATGTCATGGTTGCCCACTGAAATTCCGTAGGGCACCTGACCATGCAACCGGTCCATATTACGGCGGGCAACCGTCCATTGTTCGCGATTATTGATGTCAACAATATCGCCCACATGGGAAACAAAAACGATCCGTTGCGACTTGAGGTTGTCGGCAATCCAACCGGTATAAGCCTTGAATACAGGATTGGTGAGAGCCTTTGTGCTGTTTGGTTCAGCCTTGGTCTTTTGCCCCTTGTAATGTTGTGTGTCAGGAATGACAGCAATACTGAAGGTGCCCGTAGGAGCCGGAGACAATTGCCCGGCAAAGATGCATGGGACCAAGCCAATACCCACTGCAAATACCTGGAGGATACGTTCCATGTACAGCAGCACCCTACCGACTCTCCCGCGGATTACGACATCAAACCTGAGGAGCTGACTAGCCGAAAAGGCAAACATGATTCGCGCACTAAATAGGCATAGGAATGTGCAAGAAAAAGAGTGCCATCTGGACTCCTCCACGGGTACCCTCCAAAACCCGTAACTTTTATATAAAGTTAATAATGAAACCATCAACACCGATTATCAAAAACAAACAGGCCCCTTATTCATGAAGCACCTGATGGTAGTTTTTTTTGGGGTGGTATTGTTACTGGGCAATGCCTCAACCACCTTTTGCCAGTCAGTCTCCTTTAGCCGCGATATCTTTCCGATTCTTTCGGATCGTTGTTTTGCCTGCCATGGGCCCGATGCAGACAAGCGTGAGGCCAAGCTGCGCCTGGACCGGACTGGTGGGGAGGATGGAGCCTACCGGACCCACAAGAAATCAACCGCCATCGAGCCCGGTTCATTGGTGGAAAGTGAACTCTGGTATCGGGTCACCACTGATGATGTTGAGGAAGTAATGCCACCACCCGAGGCGAACAAGAAACCCCTTACTGAAGAAGAAAAATCGCTCATCAAGAGCTGGATTGAGGGCGGAGCGACTTATGAAAAATTCTGGGCCTTTGTGCCCGCCAGGAAATCAGCACCACCCCAGGTGAAGAATCCCCAGTGGAGCAATCAGCCGATCGATCTTTATGTGCTGGCCAAGTTGGAAGCAGCCGGGCTTAAGCCTTCCAAGGAAGCGGACAAGCGCACCCTGATTCGAAGGGTGAGTTTTGATTTAACCGGGTTGCCCCCAACCCGTGATGAAGTAAAGGCGTTCCTCTCAGACACAAGTCCAGAGGCTTACGAGGCGCTGGTGCACCGGTTGCTCGCCAAAAAACAGTATGGCGAACATTTCGCGCGGTACTGGCTGGACCTGGTCCGGTTTGCCGACACCAACGGTATGCACAAGGATTTTTACCGCAACATGATCGCCTACCGAGACTGGGTGATTCGGTCCTTCAACGATAACCTGGGTTATGATGATTTTCTCAAATACCAGCTGGCTGGGGATCTCTATCCTCAGGCAACCAACGACCAGCTGGTGGCCTCCGGCTTCAACCGGCTTCACCTGATTATTGACCGGGGCACCGCGCTCCCTGAGGAGAGTTTTTACAAGAACGTGGTCGACCGGGTCACCGCGGTGGGCACCACGTTCATGGGGATGACTGTGCAGTGCGCCTCGTGTCATGACCACAAGTATGATCCCTTAACCCGGAAGGATTTCTATTCGATGTTCGCCTTCTTCAACAACATCGATGCAGCACCCGAAACCAGCGGGCGCCCCCGGGACGGGTTACAGCCGCCCTTCGTATCGCTGGGCACGCCTCAGCAAAAGCGGGCGCTGGAGCAACTCAATAACCAGGTCGCCAAGAGTGACCAGGCCCTGAAGGAGCTTAAAAAGAAGGTGGATCAGGAAAAGGATCCGGCAAAAAAGAAGACCTTGGCCGGCCAGCACAAGGCGGCCACGGCCAGCCACAATAACCTAAAGAAAAAGCGCGACACTCTGGACCGGGAAATACCCAAGGCCATGGTGATGAAGGAGCGCAAGGAGGTGCGCCCCACGCACATCATGAAACGCGGTCAGTACGATGACCCCGGCGAACCCGTTACCCGCAATACGCCCGAATTTTTGCCCGCCCTCAAGAAGACCGGCAAGGTTGCCACGCGGATGGATTTGGCCCAATGGTTTGTCGACCGCAATAATCCGCTTACCGCCCGGGTGGCAGTCAACCGGTTCTGGCAACAGTTCTTTGGCACGGGTCTGGTAAAGACAGCCGAGGACTTGGGCGCACAAGGCGAGGTACCCAGTCACCCGGGATTGCTTAATCACCTCACGGTATCCTTCATGGACTCGGGCTGGGATATCAAGGCGTTGATGAAGGAGATCGTGATGTCCAAAACCTACCGCCAGAGTTCACTTGCCACGACCCAGGAGTTTACCCAGGACTCCGAGAACCGCCTGTTATCCCGGGGTTCACGGTACCGGATGGATGCAGAGATGATTCGTGACCAGATACTGGCCAGCAGCGGCCTGCTGGTGAACACGATGTATGGCAAAAGCGTGAAACCGCCCCAGCCCGATGGGCTCTGGAAATCGGTGACCATGATCGGCGAACGGTTCAAGGCCGACACCGGCGATGCCATCCATCGGCGCAGCCTTTACACCTTCTGGAAACGCGGAATGCCCCCACCCCAGATGACCATCCTCAACGCGCCGATCCGGGACGCCTGCATCGCGCGCCGGGAACGCACCAATACCTCCTCACAGGCGCTGCTGCTCCTGAACGAAAGTGAATACCTCAAGGCCGCCCGGTCGCTTGCGCAGAAAGCGTTGGCCCTCAAGGGAGCCGATCCCGGGAAACGACTGGAGTTTGTCTACGAGACGGTGACCTCAAAATTGCCCGATGAAAAGGAAACGGCAATCCTACTGAACCTGACAAAAAGTCTGCAGGCAAATTATACGGAACAACCGACATTGGCCGATGAACTTTGCAGCGGCCTGAATTTGGCCGGGGTAAAGGAGAAGGCCCATCTGGCAGCATGGACGGTGCTGGTTAATGCACTCTACAACCTCGATATCACCAAGACCCGTGAATAATATGAATGATCCTTTAATGGAACACGACCAACTCGGTTCACGCCGCTCCTTCCTGCTGAATACCGGCATGGGCCTGGGTGCCACCGCCCTGGCCACGCTGGTTCCTCAACCGGCAGCGGCGGCCAATTTCCGTCTCAAGGGCAAGCCCAAAGCCAAAAGGGTAATCTTCCTCTTCATGGCCGGAGCCCCCAGCCAGGTGGATCTCTTCGATTACAAACCGGACCTTCACAAGCTCTTTAAGACGGAACTACCCAAATCAGTCAGTCAGGGCCAGCGGGTGACTGCCATGACCCGAGGCAAACAACAGCTGGTTGCCCCCACAATGTTCAAGTTTGCGCAGAAGGGAAAAAACGGGGTCTGGATGAGCGAACTGCTTCCCCGCCTCTCAGGCCTGGCCGATGACCTGTGCCTGGTCCATTCCTTCAACACCAACGCCATCAACCATGATCCAGGTAAGACCGCCTTCTGCACCGGGGCAGAAGTGCCGGGCCGCCCCAGCATGGGTTCCTGGCTAAGTTACGGCCTGGGAACATTGAACAAGGATCTGCCTGACTTTGTGGTGATGCCCTCGGCCTTCTGGAGCGGTCGGGTGAATGTCCAGGCGCTTTATGCACGGCTATGGGGCAGTTCGTTCCTGCCTTCCAAGCATCAGGGAACGCCCTTCCAGACGGTGGGCGACCCGGTGCTCTTCCTGTCCAACCCCAAGGGGATTAATGCTCAGGTACGACGCCGGATGCTGGACACACTCGGTGAATTAAACCGAAAACACCTGTCTGAAATCAAGGACCCGGAAATCCAGACAACCATCGCCCAGCAGGAGATGGCCTTTCGCATGCAGTCTTCAGTGCCCGAATTGACCGATATTTCCAAGGAACCCAAGAAGGTCGTGGCCATGTACGGCCCGGAAGTCAACAAAACCGGTTCCTATGCCCGGAACTGCCTTCTGGCACGCCGAATGATCGAGCGGGATGTCCGGTTTGTTCAACTCTTCCATCGCGGCTGGGATCACCATTCCCGATTGCCTGACAACATGAGGGGGCAGTGTCGGGACGTCGACCAGCCCACCGCGGCCCTGCTCAAGGACCTCAAGTCACGTGGGCTGCTTGAGGATACGCTGGTGGTTTGTGTCGGGGAATTCGGACGCACCGTCTATGGCCAGGGTAACATCACTCGCACCAATTACGGACGGGACCACCATCCGCGCTGCTTCTCCGGATGGCTGGCCGGCGGGGGTATCAAAGGCGGCATGCACTACGGCAAGACCGATGACTTTAGTTACAACGTTGCCGAGAACCCGGTCCATGTACGCGACCTCCATGCCACCATGCTGCATCTATTGGGAGTCAATCACAGTCGGCTTACCTTCCCATTTCAAGGCCTCGACCAGAAGTTAACTGGAGTGGAAAAAGCACGGGTGATTAAGGAAATCATCAGCTAAGGAAAACCAATAACTAGGGAACCAATTCCCATTGCACCCCGGAGAGAACCGGTTTTGCCTGGCCATGCGCCTTTAGGTTGATCTTTAGGGTTTGATCCTGCACGGCCACCTTAAATTCGCGTGTAATGCCCCGGTGTTGGCCCCCGGCCTCCTTCGCAATATCCAGTTTTGGCAACACGGTCTTTCCCTGCAGCGACACATCAAACACGCGTTGAGTTTCCCGGATATATTCAGGCTCCATGAAGTGCAGTTTCACCCGGTATTGCCCGTTGCCCTTGAGCTTGATGGCCACCTGTTCCACTCCCTCCAGTCCGGAGGCTCCAATCCATTTGAGTTCACCGGATTTAACCCGGCTGGAGTGGTGCCGGAAAACCTCTGTCGCCTTAGGCTCAATGTTTACGTCCATTTTAACCGATGGACTGCCGGCTTCAGGAAAATCCAACCACATTTTCCCACCCGGCCCACGCCGATCTCCGGGAGCTCCAAAGTTGATGGCCACCTCCTTCTCGGGCACCTGCGCGCCAAAGGTCCAGTACTCCAGTTGGGGCATATGGATCAGGCCCAGCGAGGTTTGCACCTGGTAGGCACAATTACAGGTACGGGTGTAGTCGGGCGCATTGAGGACACCATTGGCAGGAATCAGGTTGGCCGTGCAACTTGATCGAAATCCTCCCCAGTTGCCGGTACCCCCATCATTGGTTAAATCGTAAAAGCCTGCCGCCCCGGAGCGAAAAGTGAGCAGATGCTCACTGCCGATGGCCGTATTGCAGCCGTAATTGCGCGTGTACTTCCAGCCGGTCGGCTTGCCGGTCTTGATATCCACGGCAAAGCCACCGTTGCCATTGGTAATTATCCTGTCCTTCAGGAGCAGGCACGGACCACTGTAGCTCAAGTCCCGGTTGGCCCAGCGGATTTTTCCGGTACGCCCCTGGTAGGCGATCATCCCTTTGCCAATATCATCCTTGGCCCGGTCGCGATAGGCACTTCCAGCCTGTAACAAAAGATCATGCTCGGCTGAATAATTCAGGAAGGTCCCGAAGATATCCTTCTGGGTCTGCCAAAGCACCCTGCCGGTTTTAATATCCAAGGCAGAAAGGGAGGGTTTGCCTTTTGGCTTCAATCCGCGGCGGTTCAGTGCCTTAAGCCGGGCCTCAGTCAAGCTGTCGATGACATAGATGGAACCAACTCCAAGGGCAATGTTGTTGTGGCGGAAATTGAACTGGGCATTTCGCTGCCAAAGTAATTTTCCGGTCTTCCGATTAAACACAGCCAACTGCCTACTGCCTGAGGCAAACCGGGAGTCAACCGCTTCAGCCTTCTGTTCGTCTTTGCCGGATATCTTTACTGCAATCGGGGCGATCGTTGTGACCAAGTAGTCATCCTGCACACTTAACCAGCCAAAATTGGGGTTATCAGGCAAACTGAATTCCTTTTTTGTCTGCCCGGTCTCTACATCCAGTTCAAGTATCTTGGTGCCATAAACCACATAAACTGCATCGGACAATGTTACATAATTACTGCCAATTTCCCCGGCCCCGGGAAAATGTCCCGTGATGTTGTAGTACTCTCCCACTTCCTTAAGCTCGCGCTCCCACAGAAGCCGGCCCGTATAGACATCTACTGCACGTAATATATCCGCACCTTCGATCACCAACCGGCCTCCCGCCACCTGTGGCGATGGACCATGACCGTGCCGCGGTAGAATCTTTGCATTCGATGGCCCGCCAAACCAAAGCAATCCCAGGGGAGCCTTGACCCTGTTGTCCTTGGACACAACCGATTGACCCGCATCAGCATATTGATGAGTCCAGTCAGCTGAACCGGGCAAAGCCCCTTTCCTGACTGCCAATTGCATCTCCTTGGCTGCTTCCTGAATTTGTAATTGAGGCAGGACCGAAAGCTCTTTCTGTAACTGGCCGGACTTGTGAAGCAAACAAAGCACCCCTCCATAAGGACGAACCGATTGGGCAACTTTCCGGATTGTTCCGGGTTTCAAGGCGGCAGCAATCTTGTCCTGTACCAGAACCAAATTGGCAAAATAGGGCGCAACCGGAAAATCAGCCGGTTCCTTACGATGAAAGAGGCTGACGCGCTTGCCGTACAATCCGCACCCATCGTAGCGCTTTTGCAAGGCAGCCACTTTAGTCGGATCAGAATCCACCACCATCAAGTGCAGTTTGGTATGATTCAGGAGCGCGTCCATAGACCCTTGATCAGCTCCAAGGAGTAATGCAAATCCATCCTTGCCGGTCATATGATCCAGAGCTATTTGCAGCTTATGGGTTGGCTTGGATTCTGGTGCAGGTTCCTTAGGCGAAGATACTGAGTGGTGAGCGGGTTCTATTTTTTTTGCCCCAAAACAGAACAGGCGACTGTCCCGGGTCACCACAAAAAGACGCTCATCTGCCGCCAACATGGTCCAGGGCGTGCCCTTAATCTTGGCTGACCAAGTCGAAGCTGATTTACCGGTCTTTAAGTCATCAACCTCGAAGGAACTCACCTGGTCTTCAGCCCCTGAATACAACCGGCCCCCGGCCTGAAGATGTATTTCCCCGGCCGATTTCTTTATTTCAACCGACCAGAGTGTATCCGAAACAAACTTGGTTTCCTTCACTGTTTTCCCCTTACGATCCTTTACCGTCCGGGTCTGCATTTGGCCAACGAGTTTCCGGGCTGTGAGCGTATTCCCTTTCTGGCTTATCGTGTAATTATCCCCGATAACTTTCGCGCTCCCTGCACCCAAACTCTTGCCATCAGAAATCTGATAACGACCCCCATCCACAAAATAATAGTCGGCACCGGCATAAACACGATAATGCCCGCGCTTTTTATCATATTTGAAATGCTCCAATTTTCCCGTATCTGCCTGAAACACCGCTGGAGTGGAGCGTCCGCCCGGTACAATCAGTTGATTACCCGCCAGAGTCAGGTGACCCTGCGGTGCAACCGTAGCAAAGGAAGGTGCTCCATGAGGCTGCACCGTGTAGTTCATTCCCTCGCCACTGTTGGTCCAAAGGACCCGACCACTCTCCGCTTCAAGGCAATGGACAAAAATACCCATGAAAGGCCAGATGCTCGCGGTGAACCAAATTTTGCCATCGCGATAAACCGGACCACCGCGGGCCGGCCAGGTGGAAACCAACCGTCCATGTCCCAGCGACCAGCGCTCGGAAGGCCCACCATTGAATTTCCACAGGAGTTTTCCATCAGAAGCCTTCAGGCAATAGAGGTGTCCATCATCAGAAACAAACCAAACTTTACCCTTACTGGCGACCGGCGCAAAACGTACTGCACCTTCTGCATAAAACCTCCACAGTGCCTTTCCACTCTTTGTATCATAGGCACTCACCGCACCGGTCAAGGAGCTGGGAACAAAGAGGCGTCCTCCAGATACAATCGGTTCGGGAGCCAAATCAAAACCCAACTTGGACTGGGTCGGAGGCCAGGCAGGCTGGGCCGCCGGCAACTGGCGGGACCATTGTAAATGCAACTGCTTGGGCAGGGCATGAGGTGTCACCGCTCCGTGTCCCACATTAAAGCGCCATTGCGGCCAATCCACCGCCCACACTGATTGCATGGAGCAATACAGAACGATCAAGATGACTGAAAAACGTACCATTGCGCTGAATTAATTGGCCGAATTTCCTATGGCTTACAAGCTTAAGGTTGGATACATGCCCGTCAGTCCGACTGAAAACCAAGGGGATCAGGTCAAAATAAATGATCTGCCAGGCCTCATCATATATTTTACTATGGTAATTGGATGAAGTACTCTCCTTCCGTACTCATGCCAATTCTCCTCTTCTTTATTAGCCTACTGTTGTCTGGCCCAGCTCAAGCACAAACAACCGGACCCGCCAAGGGGACGCTGGTGATTGTCGGGGGTAATGATAAGGATCGGCTGTGCTTCAACCGGTTTGTGGAGCTTGCCGGAGGCAAGGATGCCCGAATCGTAGTGGTGACCACCGCCTCATCCAGCAGCGGGACATACAACTACCTCAATGGCACACAAATCAAGGCAATGCGTGAATCGATGGACCTTACCCGATTAAGGGCACTGCACACCCATGATCGCACTGTTGCTGAT
Organism: Verrucomicrobiota bacterium; assembly: GCA_030747505.1. Taxonomy (GTDB): domain Bacteria; phylum Verrucomicrobiota; class Verrucomicrobiia; order Limisphaerales; family UBA1100; genus UBA1100. The sequence continues at coordinate 8,807 of JASLKQ010000050.1, forward strand.
ACCGAGGAGTTTATTGAACCCCTAAAAAAAGCCGATGCGGTATGGTTTACTGGGGGAAGACAGTGGCGCCTGGCGGATGCCTATGTCGGCACCCGGACTGAAAAAGCATTCAAGCAATTGCTTGCCCGGGGCGGGGTGATTGGCGGCAGTTCTGCCGGAGCCACCATTCAGGGCTCCTACCTGATGCGCGGGGATACCAATGGCAGCAGTATTTTACTGGGTAACCATCAGCATGGCTTTGGGTTCCTGCGCAATGCAGCGATCGATCAACATGTGATTCCACGATTCCGCCACTTTGACCTGACCAAGGTGCTCACCGATCCTGAAGGGAAAATGGACAAGTCCCATGACCGGTCCACCTTGCTGGGAATCGGCCTGGATGAAGGCACGGGTATCGTCGTACGCCAGGACAAATGCGAGGTGATCGGAAAACGTGATGGGGTGGTGCTCATTTATAATCCTAAAGAGTGGAAACCCGATACCCCCTCTTACCAGCGTTATCAGCCGCTCTGGCACGGAGCCCAGTATAACCTGAAGGAACGCCGCATACTGAAAACCGGCAAGCCCCCTCTGCCCAGATCCGCACACCGAACTGAAGGGTTCTACAAGGACATCTTTATGGATGGCGGGGTAAACCTCTCCAGTCGCCGCAGCCTGCCGGCAGCTGAATCAGCAGGTCTTTCCTATGAACTTTATGCAGGACGCGATCCGGAGAAGCAACGCGAACTGTTTGTAGGGAGTGACCTCGATAAAAACGGGGTTCTCCTTTACCCCGATGGACAACCGCGATTCCGGTTGATCTACGTCAATGGTGGCGGGGCAACCGCACACGGCAAAACCCTGGAATCAGCCGGACGCAAGGTATTTCGGAAATTCTTCAATAATGGGGGAAGTTATTCGGGCAGTTGTGCCGGTTCATTTTTGAGCGGACGAAATACCAATACCAACTCCTTGCTGCGCCTCGGCTACCTGCACATCTTTCCCTACAACACGCTTACCTCCGGAATCAGGAAGACCCGACTTGGACATGTAATTCCACATGAATCGCCCCTGCTCAAGTACCATGATTTTGGCGGTGATTATTATGTGCCTGATATCTACCACAATAATGGCAACTGGCTTTCCCAAGACCTACTCAAAAAAATGAAACATGTGGAGGTGCTGGCCGCCTATGACCTGCCCAATAATAAAGTCCACGAGGGAGCCGCCATCTGGGCTTACAAGAAAACCAGTGAAACCGGCCGCATCATCAATATCGGCTCCCATCCTGAAGGCTCCACTAGTGGCGAAAAACTTCAGCTGACTGAAGCCTGTTTGCGCTATGCGATGGATGGAGCAGGAATTCCCACCCTCAAAGGCGTACTCAGGCCTGGTCAAGTGCGCCAAATGGATAAACACACCTCTGATAATGATCCTGACCATACCCGGATCGGGGATTTGCAGTATCATCATTTCAGTTTCGAAATCACTAAGCCCGGCAACAAAACCCAGGTTGAATTGAAAGGCGAGCAAGGCTTCGATTTTTGTTTGTATCTGAAGAAGGACGCTCCCGCTTTTCACAGTAACGCCGATCATGCAGATACACGACCTGGCAGCACCAAATTGATCAAAGCACAATTGGCTCCCGGAAAATGGTATGTAAGTGTTGAATGCACAACCACCGTAAAGGCCAGCCTGGATGGCTGCCGCGGCTTCTTCAATTACTCAGGCAAGACAGCCGTTCTTAATGGTGTCACTTACCAGATCACGCTGAATACCGACAGATAAGGTCAATTTTTGAGAAGTCTCTCTTTCAAGAGCTGATTCACCTCAGCCTCCCCTTAACATTGCACCGGAAAAAGGCCAATTCCTGTTCTATGTTGAACAATTTTCGCAGCTAATCAGAAGGCCAAATTCGTTTATCTTCAGCCATTACTGTTGTCCCAGAGGGCAATAAGCAAAAGTACCAGAGAGGCAGCCTGCAAACAGACCGCCCGAAAAGAGACTGTTATTATTCGAATTATTATGTGGCTCACAATTGGAATCCTTTTTCTGTCCATATGCACGGTTTTATACGTGTCGACAGTTATTCGTTTCGTCTGTAGGGGAAAGTGACATTTGCTTGTCAAGGGGTGCGTCTGAGAATTACCCTCTGGGAATCTGCCAACACAGACTGTCTGATGAACCCCATGCAATTAGCAGAACCTCCGAGCACCTCCAAAGGTGAGGCGGATTTCTGTGGCACTGAACCCCTGGACCCACCGGGGCGCCCAGGTGTGCAGACGGTTATCCAGCAGATTCACAAATCTGAACTCTTTACAGAGTTCCATCAAGCTTTCAGTGACCTTACCGGATTGCCTTTAGCCCTGCAGGCCCGAGATGATTTTCAGCCTCCATTCCTCGCGTGCAGCCACACAAACCCTTTTTGCACCATCGTAGGAAAGGACCCACATGCCTGTAGCGTCTGCCTGGATGTTCAGTCAAAACTCATTGAAACCTCCACCCAAGAAGGCCGAATCATGTCGTGCCCATTCGGGATGGCGGATATGGCAGTGCCCGTTTTTATTGGGACAGAATGCCAAGCCTATCTTTATACCGGCCAAATGTTTACCCGGCAACCCTCTCCGGCAAAAGTTCGCCGGTCCGTACAGAAGTTATCCAAGTGGAACTTAAATGGTGACTTAACGGAAATAAAACAGGCCTACGAAAAAGGGGCTGTCATTAGCCAAAAACAACAGAAAGCACTATTACGCCTGCTTACCCATTTTGCGAATCAGCTTAGCGAACATGCCAACAGGATTTCCCTTGAGGACCGACATGCTGAACCGCCACTCATTAAACAAGCCAGGAAATTTTTACACAAACACCACACCGAGTCCATTACGCTGGATACCATTTCCCAGAAACTGAATGTCAGCTCGTTCTATTTCTGCAAACAGTTCAAAAAATATGTGGGTATGAATTTCACGGAATATGTGGCACGCCTTCGAATTGAGAGTGCAAAGAAACTCCTTCAAAACCCACACACACATGTCAGTGAGATCGCTTTTGAGACCGGATTTAATTCGCTGCCCCATTTCAACCGCAGCTTTAAACGCATCACCGGAACAACTCCAACCGCATTTCGTAAATCTGACGAAATAAAGTTAACCCGTCAAAGCTAGTTGATATGATCCAGCAGACGCTGGGTCAGGTTTTTACCAAATGAACCTTTTTGGGGTTCACTATTCATCAGTATAATGATGCCTGTTCCTGCCTCCGGCTGACAAAACATCTGGGTAGCCACCCCGGGATCTCCTCCATCGTGCCCAATCATTTGTTTACCTCCCATCCGCGTGTAGTACCAGCTGATCCCCTGTTTCTTGTCGAGCTTGGGATATTGAATTTTCCTCATTTCCTCTACCGTCTCCGCCTTGAGTACGCGCACCTCACCCAGTTTGCCTTCACCCATAAACATCATGAGAAACCGCGCCAAATGGAGGGCACTTGCCCGTAAGGTGCCTGCGGGATAATCAATATACCCGTGATGACCCAGCGCCTTAAAGCTGCCGCTCTTCTTTCTGTAACCGTAGGGCATGGCCACTTTTTTGGGATCCACTGAAGTCAAAAGAAACCCGACATCTTGCAAATTAAGCGGAGCAAAGATCCCTTTCCTGCAAAGCGTTTCAAATGGAGTTTTCAATTTAGCTTCGGCCACATGCGCGGCCAGGGCCACAGCCACATTACAGTATTGATTGCTGGCGCCCGGCGCCCAGGTATAGAAACTTTTTTTTGCACTAAAAAATTTACCGCCTTCCACCAGGTAATCCGGCATGGATTTGGCAAGAGGATCCTTGTAGTCCCCATTCTTCACCCATTGATCCTCCAACACTTTCCAGTTATCCCGTATACCGGAGGTGTGACAAAGTAGATGGCGAAGGGTGATGGGTTGGTCTGCATGCTTGGGATTGCGTACCTTGAAAGGAAGATAGGTATTAATATCGGTATCCAGATTGAGTTTCCCTTGCTCCACCTGTTGCATGATCACGCAGGCTGCGACTGTCTTGGAAATGGAAGCCAGTTGAAAGAGAGTGTCTTGGGTAACAGGCCTTCTCTCCCCGATATTTGCCCAGCCATAATAGCCAGTCCAAAAGATTTTACCTTCCTTGAGAGCCAAGGCTGCCAGTCCGGGCACCTTGACCTCTTTCATGCCTTCAAGAATGAAGTTGTCCAGTGGAGTCGGATTTTTTGGCCCCGGCAAATTCTCCAAAACTCCCGCTGCTGTGAGCGGCGAACTAAACAGAACTTGAAAGACCAAAAGAAATCGGAACATGACCGGCAAAATTAGTACCGGGCCCACTTGCCCCAGACCCGCAGGTACTCAGGAATCACCAGTTCCCCGTTGCCGTTGGTATCCAAGGCCTTAAAAATAGCCGCTGCCAGTTTGGAATCCTTGATGCGTTTACTGGCCATGAATTCGGCGCGGGTCAACTGCCCGTTACGATTCTGATCCATCGCTTCAAAGATCAGCTTGGCTTCATCAGTAATCATGCGGTTTTCAAAATATTCAAAGGCACTCACATACCCGTCCTTATCATGGTCTGAAGCCTGAAATATCCCCCGGCGGGATTGCTCCGTCATATACCGGCCATTCACAATGTATTCCTCCTTGGAATGACGCCCGTCACCATCGGTATCGGTTCGGGAAAATATCCAGCGGTAACTCTGCCAATGCCGATCATTAAGCGCCAGAAACCCCTGAAACTTGAATTCAATCAAGACTTCACGCGGGGTTTTACCGCCAATCAGGATTTTGGGTTTTGCTTCCTTAGGCTGAGCCAAGGTCAATAGAGGTAAAAGGCACACTAATAGAATAAAGGATAAAAGTCTGGTTTTCATGGGGCCGACTTCATTCTGCTACCCTGAATACTATTAGGCAAGCTCACTCATTATTCCCCGCACTCTTGCCCCTGCTGGTGTCGGCATTATAGTCTCCCTCCCATACCCCCATGCGACTCTTCTCACTCCTTATTTTCTCCCTGCTCTTTTTGGATCCTGCTAAAGCCCAAAAGGCCAAACCCCTTTACCAGACCGCCACGAATATCCTCTACCGCACAGGGGAACTGGATAACTACATGAAAGAGCGTTGCCGCCTCGATATCTATCATCCCAAGCATCTCAAGAGTTTCCCCACTCTGGTTTGGTTTCACGGCGGAGGCCTGAAGGCAGGCAACCGCAGTGTGCCTGAGCAACTGCAGGAAAAAGGAATCGCAGTAGTGGCAGTAAATTACCGGCTGCATCCCAAGGTCAAGTCTCCCGCCTATATTGAGGATGCAGCAGCAGCCGTGGCCTGGACCTTTAGGAACATTAAAAAATATGGCGGCTCCCCAAAGCACATCTACGTAAGTGGACATTCAGCCGGGGGTTACCTCACCAGCATGGTGGGCCTGGATAAACGCTGGCTGGCAGCCCACAAGATTGATGCCAACGACATTGCAGGTCTCATCCCCTATAGTGGCCATACCATCACCCATTTTACCGTACGCAAGGAACGCGGTATTGACGGTAAACAACCCATTTTGGATGACATGGCTCCCCTCTTCCATGTGCGAAAGGACGCGCCGCCGCTGCTACTCATTACCGGTGATCGTGAATTGGAGTTACTCGGGCGTTATGAGGAAAACGCCTATATGTGGCGCATGATGCAGGTGGTGGAACATCCCGATACCAAAATCATGGAACTCGATGGCTATAACCACGGCCAAATGGCCAAGCCTGCCCATCCCTTGCTACTACGCTTCATCAAGCGTATCGAAAAAAACATCAAGTAATTGAACTGGAAAAAAGCTGAATAACCGTTATCCTTTAATCCTCAAAGGATAAGTGATGCTGAGTGTTTTCGATGGAAGCCAAAGCCTAAACCGGCGCCAACTCCTGCAGATTGGCGGACTGGGTCTGGGTGGTTTATCCCTCTCTTCCTTACTCAACACAAAGGCATTGGCCACCCAGTCCAATAGCCAGCCCAATCCTTTAACCGGCAAGTCGGTCATCTTCCTTTTCCAACAGGGTGGACCCAGCCAGTTTGAAACCTTTGACCCCAAGCCGCATGCCCCCTCGGGCATTCGCACCGTGGGCGAGGTGATCCCCACCTCCATCCCCGGTGTCCATTTTGGTGGAGCCATGAGTCAGCTGGCCAAACTGGCCCATAAGTTTAATGTGGTGCGCTCCTACTCCACCCAGAATGGCGGGCACAATATTCAGCCCATCGTCAGCAAGTTTTCCAAGGAAGCAGCCATCAGTACCCACTTTGCCAGAGTAGCAGGTGCCACGCGCGTAGACTCAGGCACACCAACCACTGCAGTGCTCTTTCCCGCTTCAGTCAGCGAAAAGGTTCCCGGCCCGTCTGCGCGCGGGAATTTATCAGCAACCGGACCTTACGGTGCAGGCTTTGCGCCGTTCATCCCCGGCAAGGGCGGCCAGCTGCAGGAGGACATGAAACTCAACCTGCCGCGTGAACGATTTCTCAACGACCGCCGTTCGCTCCTGTATGCGCTGGATAAGTTGAACCGGCAAACAGATGTATCGGGCAGTATCAATGCCGCCGATGATATTCAACAACAGGCATATGAAGTCCTGCTCGGAGGTGGAGTCTCCAAGGCTCTCGATCTCTCAAGTGAAAACGCCAGGACCTTGGCAATGTATGACACCAGCCAATACGACGGAGGCACACGCTGGAATAAGGTAAAACGGGGCAAGGCAGGGCTCTACAATGCCCAGGCCAACACCATCGGCAAACTCCTGCTTCAAGCGAGGCGTCTATGCGAAGCGGGTTGCGGTTATGTCACCATCCATGCCAGCTACGCCGGTGTGTGGGACATGCATGCCGATGGCAATAACCTCAACATGACTGATGGCATGGAGGCGGTCGGGCTTAGCTTTGATCACGCAGTGGCGGCCTTCATCCGTGACTGTGAGGCGCGCGGTTTGTCAGATAAAATTTTACTGGTTTGCTGTGGGGAAATGGGACGCACGCCCAAGATTAATAAACGTGGCGGACGCGATCACTGGGCAAGACTCGCTCCACTGATCCTTTATGGTGGCGGCATGGGCGGCGGCAGAGTAATCGGCCAGTCTGACAGGCAGGGAGGCGAACCCAATAGCAAAGCCTATAATCCGGGCCACCTGATCAGCACCATCCTGCGTACCATGATTGATCCGGGGCAATTGCGCCTGCTCTCAGGCATCCCGCAAGAAATCACCCAACTGCTCGATCACGATCCCATTGACGGACTAGGAGTCTGAATTTTCCGGGCTGGCGGCCTTTTATTTTCATCTGGCTCCTGACTGCTACTGTGGTAGACCATTGCGCATTCACTTATGGAAGAACCTGAAGAAGAAAAGGTCGAGCAGGAGCCCATCGAGGAAAGCCCGGTCGAAATCAAGCCACGCTGGTGGCCGGCCATCCTAATTTCCGCCTGTTTGGCAATTGGACTCACTGCTATTTGGTCGGGCAGCGGAGATAACCAGCAGGATCGGGTGCTGAAAACAGGAGGCATATTGATTGTCTCTTTTCTACTCCTGATTATCTGGGCACTGATCTTTTCGCGATTCTCAAAACAATTACGACTCCGACTCCTGTTTAGTATAATTGGAGCATTCGCCCTGTTTGGAGCCTGTTTCCGGTTCGATCAAGTCAGCGGAAACATGGTGCCACTCTTTGAGTGGCGCTGGGCAAAACGTTCACTCCCTGAAGTGGCAGATGATGGACGAACCTCAGGCTTAACGGATTTAGACTCCAATTCCACCGAGTTCTCATTTCCTCAGTTTTTGGGACCAACCCGTGATTGCAAGACTCCCGGGCCAAAACTGGCTATCGACTGGAAATCCAGCCCGCCAAAGGAAATGTGGCGACAAGACATTGGCGCAGCCTGGTCAGGATTTGTTGTATCAGCTCACCGGGCCATCACGCAGGAACAACGTGATGAGAACGAAGTTGTCTCCTGCTATCATCTACTCACCGGTAAAATGCTTTGGATGCACTCCAATCCCGGTCACTACAATACCAAGATAGCCGGTGAAGGACCAAGGGCCACTCCAGCAATCCATGAAGAAAAAGTTTATGCCCTGGGAGCCACGGGCATACTTAACTGTCTGGAACTGGCAACCGGAAAACCGGTATGGCAACGCAATATCGCCTCTGATGCCGGCCTAAAAGTTGATGATGAAATGGACCAAACAGGTGCCTCAAAGAAAAGAAACAAGGCCAAGGAATGGGGGTACAGCAGTTCGCCGCTTGTTCTGGATGGCAAGGTGATTGTCAGTGCAGGCGGTGAAGCGGGTAAATCCCTGCTTGCTTACAACCTCGAAACAGGTGAACCCACATGGACAGGAGGAAATAGTCGCGCGGGTTATAGCTCTGCCATTGTGGCAACAATCCACGGAGAAGAGCAGGTTCTGATCTTTAACCAGGATGGTCTCGCCGCCCACTCGCCAGAAACGGGTTCAGTGATTTGGTCATTCAAGTGGGAGGTGGGAGTGCCCCATGTGTCGATGCCCCTAGCATTGGCCGACAACCAAATCCTGCTCAGCTTGGGATACGGACAAGGCAGTAAATTGATTCAGGTCAATAAGGAGGGTGAATCATATTCTGCCAATGAAATTTGGAACTCCCGCTTTATGAAGGCCAAGTTTACTAACCTTATTTCACATGAAGGCCATATCTACGGACTGGATGACGGGATTTTTGCCTGTATCGACCAGGAGGATGGCAGGAAAAAATGGAAGGACGGTCGATTTGGGCATGGACAAATTTTAATGCGGGCAAACCATATTCTCATCATGGCCGAAACCGGCGAAGTCATCCTCATTGAAGCCAGTCCGAAGAGACAAATTGAATTGTCCCGATTCGGTGCCCTCGATAGTAAAACCTGGAACCCGCATACTCTTGCCGGCCAATATCTGTTGGTCCGCAACCATCGCGAGGCCGCCTGCTATAGGCTGCCTCTTCACTAATTTTGTTCAGAAGAAAATCCGTTTGCGTTTCGCTGCGAGAAGCAGACAATCACGACAATCCATTTCACATCATGAATTCCAAAGCCCTATTATATTGTCTTTCACTTATTGCTCTAACCTTCAATGGTCTGGCTGAACTCAGGCTGCCGAAGGTGCTTGGCAACGGCATGGTATTACAGCGCGATCTCCAAGTACCCATCTGGGGATGGGCTAACCCGGGTGATGCCATCAATGTCTCTTTCTCCGGACAGGAGGCAAAAACCAAGACAAAGGCTGATGGCAAATGGATGGTGATGCTAAAACCTCTTAAGGCAAACAACGAGCCATCCAAAATGGTCATCACCTCCGGCAGGGATAATAAGACCGTAACTCTCGGGAATATCCTTGTGGGGGAGGTGTGGATTTGTTCCGGGCAATCGAATATGGAGTGGGCCATCAGATCCTCCATGAACGCCAAGGAGGAAATTGCGAACTCAGATCATCCCCTAATACGGCTCTTCAATGTACCCGGCCACACCACCAGTCCTTTACCCAAGGAACAAGGTGCAGGCACCTGGCAGGTTTGCTCACCCAAAACCTCAGGTGGTTTCAGTGCAGTCGGCTATTATTTCGGCCGGAGATTGCTTAAGGAATTGAAAGTGCCTGTTGGTTTGATTGGATCCAACTGGGGAGGCACACGAATTGAACCCTGGACTACCTTGGCCGGATTCGAATCGGTTCCTGAACTGGCTTCTATCGCCAAGCAGGTAAAGGGGTATACAGCGGAAACCCGGGTTGGTGGAAGAAGTCCATCTGCCATCTACAACTCGATGGTGCACCCTCTGACCCCCTTCGCCATGCGCGGAGCCATTTGGTACCAGGGCGAATCCAATGGTGGGGAAGGAAAAAGCTACTATCACAAGAAACATGCCCTGGTAAATGGCTGGCGGAAGGCCTTTCAAAACAAGGACCTTGGGTTCTACTGGGTGCAGTTGGCCAACTTCCGTCAACCCAACAAGAATCCTGCGGGCGGAGATGGATGGGCCAAGATTCGCGAAGCGCAGACCGCGGCACTTGACATTCCACACACCGGAATGGCCGTGGCTATTGACCTTGCAGATGCCCACAACCCCAATGACATTCATCCGCGTAACAAGCAGGATGTGGGAGGCCGCCTTGCTCAATGGGCACTACATCAAACCTATGGCAGGAAGGAGCTCGTTCCGACCGGACCACTTTACAAGGATCACCAGATCAAGGGAGCTGCTGTTCATATATCATTTGACCATGTGGGCAAGGGTTTGATGGTTGGCAAAAAGACCAAGCTGGAGCCAACTGTCGAGGTAAAGGGTGGCAAGCTCGAACATTTTGCCATTGCCGGAGAAGACAAGAAATGGGTTTGGGCGGAGGCCACCATTAAGGGAGACACGGTGATCGTTCAATCACCGGATGTACCCAACCCTGTTGCCGTCCGTTACGGATTCACCATGAACCCCGCCAATGCCAATCTCTATAACAGGGATGGCATCCCTGCCATTCCATTCAGAACCGACCGCTGACTGGGAACAATTGAGAGGACAACGCAACCCTCCAAGTGATGCAAACATTCCTTTCCTTTGGCATACTCATTGGCTTGGCCCTGATGCTCCCTGCCAAGCCCAAGCTTGATTACCAGGTCACCAAGGAAGGAGTGCTCGTTACCGAGGCTGGAGAAAAAGTTCTTTTCTATCAACGCACCACCAAGGCGCAACAGGGCAAACATGCCCGCGCCAATTATATTCACCCCCTGTATGATCTCTCAGAAAACATTCTCACTGAAGACTTTCCAGAAGATCATCCGCATCACCGTGGCATCTTTTGGGCTTGGCATTTTCTCGAGGCAAATGGCAAACGTGCAGGTGATGGCTGGACCACCAAGGATCGATCATGGGACGTGAATGAATTGGAGGTAAAACAAAATGCAGACAACTCCCTGTCCCTGCACCTGAAGGTCCACTGGAAATCAGTCCACTGGCAGGAAGGTAAAAAGCCCATTGTCAGTGAAACCACGCAAATCCGGATTCATCCACGTGAAGACAACCACCGTAAACTCGACTTTAATATCAGCCTGCTGGCCAACCAACCCGATACCCGCATTGGGGGGGCGGAAAATGCAAAAGGATATGGCGGATTTTCCACACGTATTAAACTGCCGAAGGATATCCAGTTCAGAAGCACAGAAGGAAAAGTAATTCCTCAACGCACTCCCGTTAGTGCCGGGGAGTGGATGGATATGAACGGGAAATTTAACGGGGGGAAAACCAGTGGCCTAACCATTCTCTGTCACCCCAAGTCAGCCGGCTATCCACAGCCATGGATTTTGCGGAACAAGAAGAGCATGCAAAACCCTGTCTGGCCCGGGCAAAATCCCGTGGTTTTATCCACTGAAAAACCTGTCGTCCTAAAGTACAGGCTCATTCTACATAAAGGCACAGCTTCGATTGATGCCATTAATCAATGGCACCTGACCTATTCCAAGATTCCGTGAAGGCGACTCTATTAAGCCTCATCATATTTTGCTGCCAAACAGCAGGGGCAGCTGTTGATTCGGTCAATATCAAAGTCACCATAGATCGCGGACAAGACTTTGGCCAAAGTTTTGGATCACTCTTTGAAGCAACCAGTAACAATGGACAACTTGTTATCGGTGCGGGTTTCCAAAATGCCTATAACACGCGATACCGGGCAGACCGGCATGCCCTCCAATTTTTCGTTCGGCCTAAGAACGGGAAACGAAAGTTCACGATAAAGGAGCTGCCTCGACCCAATAACACCCACACCGGGGCCTATCTTTTTGGACGCGATGGGGAGATTTATTCCACTGAGGGCGGTCTAAAGTCGTGGCGGCCAAAATTGAAAGAGTGGCAGGCGATTGGAGGACCGGGAGGCAAACACGAGACGATGCGCATAGGCAATGGTCTGCTTGCCTTTGGCTCCAACAACGTAACATTTAATGGCAAAACCATTCTTGGGCCGCCTCAAAAAGGAAGTTACCAGCTTTTCTTTTATGCCAACGGACACCTCTGTTTTTATCATGTTCACCGAAACGGGAAAGGATACCGGCATTACATAGATGAAGAGGATGGATTTAGCCGGCTCTATGCCTGCCCCTGGACGCCCAAAGAGCCCAAGGTCGATCTATCTAAAGCCATTGCCCTGAGGCTCCCTGTGGTCGGGGAGACAACATTTGCATGGGGTCAATTGAGTGATCAAATTGTGACCGGATCGAACATCGGCGGTTTTTATGTGTTTGAGAACAATCGGTGGCGAATGATTCTTAAGCCCAGTCTTGAGTACAGTTATCAGCTTTACTCAAGCCTCGCGTTTCACGATCGCCTGCTGATGGGGCAATATCCGACCGGCCGCGTCTTTGCCTATGATGGAACGAAAATAACAGACCTCAAAGGGTGGCCACCGGTGCCTCCAAATGTTTCCAAAAGTGCCCGGGAGGCACAGACCACGGCTGTTTATGGGGGCGAACTCATGGTGGGCGTCTGGCCATGGGGTGAACTGTGGCGTCACAATCCTGACAGCCGCCAATGGACTTTCATGCGACGAATGTACGATCATCCGGCACCCTCGACCAGAATCGTGCATCCCTATGACGTTGAAAACCACGACCACAGTCCCCGGAATCTCTGGGGCCAACGGGTTACCAGCCTGGTTGCCAATGGCCCAACCCTCTTCATCGCCACCTCCGCAAAATCTCCCTTCAAATGGGAGCCTAAAAAATTTCCGTTTCTGGCCCCAGACAAATGGAGGTCCTACGGGAAGGTCTACCAACTGACTATGTCCGGCCACCTATCCATACCGACACGGTGGACTAAAGGCCCAACAACATTTGTGTTTGTGCTAAATGGACCCAAAGTAACCGTCTTACAGGATGGCAAACACCTCGCCACAACCCAGCTGGCAGGCTCTTTGTCCAAAGAGCTGGTAAAAACAAAGTCATTTAAAGATATCAAATGGGGTAAAGGCATCTATGGCCCTTTTGGAGGCATCGCAATCAAGGGGAACATCAACGGCCGATGAAATCCATGGCACCTCTTTACGTTCTATTTGCCTTAGCCTCAACGGCAATGGGCCAATCTGCCGTGTCACAAGTACCCCAGCTGAATGCCTTCGCGCAGAAATTGTTGGGAGTATCGGATGCACAGATGACGGTTTGGTCGAAGGGGGCGAAGCAGAGTTTAATCGAGGTGGCACCGGTGAATTTGCCGGTGAATCCCCCGGGCGACTGCAACCACTACGGCTGGCCGGTGGCAACGATGACCAAGGATACACTCATCGTCATGCACCGGCGCATTCCCGGCCACCGGGCCAAGGGTGCGGGCAAACCACATCCCAGAATGTCCTATGGCGTGGTGCTGCGCAGCACTGATGGAGGGAAAATCTGGTCTGAGCCCTATGACCTGCGCGACTGCATGAAGCCCGAAGACCGGCTCCGGGGTGGAGTGGTGCCCTTGTCTCACCGGGCCAAGTTCGATAAAGGCAACAAGTCGACACTGGGCTACAAGGTCCATCTCCATGCTATTGGCACTGTGCGCAATGGCGCGGTGGTGGCAGTAAACAATCACGGGGTATTCCGTAGTGAAGACGCCGGGCGCACGTGGAAACATTTCTCCAAGGCGCTGCGTGAGGACACTTTCAAGCACCAGATTATCAATATTGGACCGCGCATTCTGGAAGACCCAAAGCACGGCCTCCTGGTTTTTGGAAACTGGTTCGGCGAGGTGGACCAGTACCATAAGTACTCTGAGAAACTCGTGGCCCTCAGCTCCCTTGATGGAGGTGCAACCTGGAAGGCCGAGGAACATCCGGTTGGTTTCAAGCAATACGAGCCGGCAGCACTGTTTCATGATGGGCAATATCGCCTCGTGACGCGTGACCAAAACCAAGTGCGCGCCCATCGGCAGATGAGCTGGTTGCCAGGACAAAAACCGACCGTCACCAAAACCAACCTGAAGGACCCGCGCCTGGTCGACACCGTTGACCTCTCCCTTAATCCGGTTACCCAGCGGCTGGAAATCGTCCGCTCCGAGCGCCACCGCATGCAGCTTTGGCTCTGGAGTATCGGCCCCAAGGACTGGGCCAAAGGCCAATGGCGACGTGAATGCCGCCTGCTGGCTCGTAAAGGAGGGTTTTATTCGGCAGCCGACGGTTTCCACCCCGCTGGCGCCATCATCGACAAAAAGCGCGGCGTGCAGCACATCTTCATCTACATCGGCCACCCCAATGGCCCGGCCGGCGTATTTCGCATCACGCGCACACTAAACACTCCGAAACTCAAACAACTCCTGACTGAAAACAACTGAGTAGAATGCGTTTTGGGAATCGAACCCAACGAACATCGAATCCCCTGTTCTTCTGGATAAATAACCGGTTGCTTCCTATTGATCCTTCAGGCGTCCCAGCATCCGGTTAAGCGAGTTACTTCTTTAACAGTACATCAACAATTACCAGAGAATGAGGAGGCAAGCTGATGGCACCCTTCTGGACCGTCAGCTCAACCTCCTTTGGTGCCACACGGTCAGGATGTTCGATGTCGTTGTAGGCATCAGGTGAGTCACCCGTGAGAAT
>JASLKQ010000051.1 GCA_030747505.1 Verrucomicrobiota bacterium
ATCCTGATCAGGAATGGTACACCACGGATGTCTTTACTGATTATGCACTGCACTTCATGGATGAATCATTTGAGAAGTATCCTGATAAGCCTTTCTTTTTGTACGTGGCCCACAATGCGCCTCATTTTCCGCTACATGCCAGGGCAGAGGACACGAAAAAATATCGCGGACGATTCCGGGATGTGGGTTGGGATAAACTTCGTCAGAAACGTTATGAGCGGATGGTGAAGATGGGTTTGATCAAAAAAGAATGGGCTCTCTCGCCTTTGGATGTTTCCAAGTGGGAGACCTTTGATGCGAAGCTGCGTGATGAACTGGATTTTAAGATGTCACTCTACTCGGCCATCATTGATCGAATGGACCAGAATATTGGCCGGATCGTGAAGAAGCTCGAAGAAACTGGGCGGCTCGATAACACGCTCTTTATGTTTATGGTCGATAATGGGGTGCCCGGCACGGGCGTGCACGATTGGCGCGGGCTCTTTGCCAAGAACGGTCGGCACCCTGAGACGCGGGTGGATAATTACGCAGAGTGGGGGAGGCGTGGAGGTTGGTCCTCCAGTTCAGGGCGCGGTTGGGCCAACTTAAGTAATGCACCTTTTAGGATGTATAAGCGCTACACCCACGAGGGTGGGGTGGCTACACCTCTGGTTGTTCATTGGCCAGCAGGGCTGAAGGGTAAGGGGGCTTTAAGGCATACGCCCAGTCACCTGATTGATATTGCGCCTACCTGCCTGGCTGCAGCGGGCTTGGAAGGTGATGGAATGGAGGGCGAAAGTTTACTTCCCGTATTTGCTCAAGATCAAAAAAAGGAGCGCACACTCTTTTGGGAACATGAAGGCAACCGCGCTGTGCGCAAGGGTGATTATAAGCTGGTGGCCGTGCACAATACCCCGTGGGAATTGTATGACATGAGTAAGGACCGCAGTGAACTCAAAGACCTCGCGGGTTCCATGCCCTGGAAGGCGACAGAGTTGCGAAGTGCCTGGGAGGCATGGGCCATGCGTGTAGGGGTTCTGCCATGGGATGAAGTAAACGTGAAAAAGAAAAAAAGGAAATAGGATTCTATTGTCGGCTTTAAGTTTGTGCTCGCAATAGCAACGCATCAGAATAAACGAAACATGAAAAATATATTAATCCTCACTTTGGTGCTGATGTCTCTAGTTCCCAGTTTTGCAGGTGCAAAAGATTATGCTGTGGTGGTCTCCAAAGCGACGCATGCCAATAAGAACTGGAAACCAGTGGTCAATGCTTTGGTGAAAAAGCACAAGGCGAAGGTCATCAAATATGAGGGCAACGTTGGCAGTGCGTTGGGTAAACTACGCACACAATTCCCGCGTTACACGTGTTTTGTTGCTACACCCAAGGAGGCGACAGGAGCTTTTGTGGCGCAGGTGCATCAACTTACGCGTAAACTGGATGAAGACCCTTACACTGACACATTTTGGGGGGTGCTCACCGGTTTTGATGCGGCCAACGCTCTGGCCATCGCTAAACATACCAAGCCTCTTACGGTGCGTAAGGTGGCCTCAGGTACTGAAATTGCACTTGAATGCGTTACTGAGGGCCTTTGGTACGATGAATTGGTGAAGAACAAGTTTGTGCGTAAAAAACCAGGAGGACAGGCTGAACAACTGCGTGGCCCTGATGACACGACTGAGGCCTTTGCCAAGGTGCTGGCTAATTATCAGCCGGATCTCTTCATCACCTCCGGCCACGCCACTGAAGGCGGTTGGCAGATTGGGTTTCGTTATCGCAATGGTTATTTAAA
Source organism: Verrucomicrobiota bacterium (assembly GCA_030747505.1). GTDB lineage: Bacteria > Verrucomicrobiota > Verrucomicrobiia > Limisphaerales > UBA1100 > UBA1100. The sequence goes on from JASLKQ010000051.1 coordinate 1,772, forward strand.
ATCAAAGGCCGGCCAGATATTTGGCGAGGACACAAGGCGCAAGACAATTGAGATCAATTCGCCCAACCCCAAGGTGTACCTGCCAATTGGAAACTGCCTGATGGGCAATATCAATGGGCCTGACGCAATGGCATTGGCTTGGATGAATGACATAAGCGTGAAGCAGATGATCGGCTACACCAAGCCGACCTGGTTTGGTTATCAGGGCTGGGGTGTGCTGGATTATTACGTGGAACAACCCGGGCGTTATACACTTACAGAGGCCTTCTTTGCGAACAACCACGCGCTTATTCATCGCTTGGGCGATTCAGCCACGCCCTCGCGTGATATCCGGGGCCTGAAATTTGACCGTGATGTGGTTGCTTTTTATGGAGATCCAAAATGGCCGGCAAAGCTTGCGCCGGGCAAACTCGCCTATGGTCAAACGCTGGAATTTAAAGAAGGAGTATTTACCCTGAAAATTCAGCCCAACCTTGGATCAAAGAGTTTTGATACCGTGAATAACAACGGCTCCCAGCGCGGTGGTCGCCCAATTGTGGCTTTCCTAAATCAACGCATCAGCAACGTGGAAATTATTGAGGGACAGGACTTGCATCCGGTTATTACTGATGACTTCGTACTCGTGCCGCGTCCGGAAAAGTGTGATCCCAATCGTGCCTACCATATCAAATTTCGGGCGAAGTTATTGGATGAATAGTAAAATTAAGTCACTAGCTTTACTAAAGCTGTTAGAGTCGGGAATAGACGGTCTAATTTGATAACATCATATAATGCCTCCCAAAAAAAATCTTCCGGTAGCTTTAACCATTGCAGGGAGTGACTCCGGCGGGGGGGCGGGAATGCAGGCCGACCTTCGCGTCTTCCAGTCTGTTGGAGTGCACGGTGCTTCAGTCGTTACTGCCCTTACCGCGCAAAATCCCAAAAGCGTGCAGGCTGCGCAGCCCGTTAATGCCAAGTTGGTGCAGCAACAGTTGGAATCGGTTTTTATAGGATTCAAGGTTAAGGCTGCCAAGACTGGCATGTTGCTGACTGCATCTAATGTGGATGTGGTTTCTGAATGGTTCACTAAAAGAAAAATTTCATTAGTGGTGGATCCAGTCATGGTTTCTACGAGTGGAACAGTTCTTTTAAAAGCAAACGCCATCAAGTCACTACAAAAGAAACTATTGCCTCTAGCTACTCTGGTAACTCCTAATATACCCGAAGCTGAGCACCTAACAGGGCTCAAGATTAGGGAAGAATCCGATCAACAGTCCGCGGCTTGCGCAATGTATGAGGTTTATGGATGTGCGATATTATTGAAGGGAGGCCATTTACGCGGAATGAAGGCAACTGATATCTTTTTTGATGGAGAAAAGGTAACGGTTTTATCTGCCAGGAGAGTAAAAGCAAAGCAGTTGCCCGGAACCGGTTGTTATTATTCTGCCTGGATCACTGCAGAACTGGCTAAGGGCAAAAACCTTCTAAGTGCCATTCGCGCGGCAAAAAAGCGTATAACTGCGGCAATCAGTCTTCCATGCAGAGCAGGATGCCAATCTATTCTTTAATCCGCCTCGATCTTTGACCGGTGGATATAGCAGACCATGTTGTATGGCTGGCAATCAATCAGTTTAAATGGTCTGGAGCTATCGGCGGCTAGTTGGGTCTGATAAGGTGATATTGATTGCTTTTGGGTTCATTAATTATTGATTTTTTCCCTCCGGGCCATTGGACGGTAATGGTCTCGATACGAGACTTATTGCCCATGCCGAAATGGATAATTGAGGGATGTTGTGTTGCAAAAGAATCTCCAGAGACGACAGGTTGACTCCAGGTGCGATCCCCGGATTTTACCGAGACAACTGCGCCTAGAGGGGATGTTCCTGATTCGCCGCGGAGCTGAATGCCTACCCAGTTTCCGGAGGTCTTCCATTTGTTCTCTATCAGGTGTAATACCCACTTTTCATCTGCCTGTACTTCGGCAACGATAATATCAGGAAGACCATCTGCATTCAGATCAGTGCTCGCCGCAACTCGAGAATCAAACTCATGGGAAACGCCCATCAAAAAAGCAACGTTCACGAACCCTTCGCCCGGTATGTTAAGATAAAAAACATTATGCTCAAATCCGTTCCAGGAAGTTTCGGAGTCCAGTGTTCCATGGGATTTTACATAAAATGCATCCATGATCGTGTTGTTTTTTGAAGATCCAGAATATATGTCATGCCGCCAGAAGGCGGTGCAATAATCCTTGGCTGATTTCCTGCTGAGGTGTCCGTTAGCAACAAATATATCCCTGTCCCCGTCAAGGTCAAAATCCGATCCGCTGGTTCCCCAGCTCCAACCTGCTCTTGCTACCTGATCGTTGTAAGGGGCTTGATTGAATCCTGATTTGCCTCCGAGAAACAGCCGGTTTCCATAGCCCATCTTCATTCGATGAGATTGATGGTCTTTATACCCGTTGCGACCTGCCTTCATTGCTTCCATCCTCCTGGCAGTAGTTGAACCCATGCCGGTTACATAGAAATCCAAGAGAGCATCTCCATTAAAATCCCCTATAACATGACTCATGCCAAAGGTGAAACGCTGGTCTCCTAGTTCTTCTGTGATGTTATCGAACTTTCCCTTCCCATCGTTGATGTACAGGTCGAGTCCTGAAAAGTCGCTTACATTCATCAGGTCAAGATCCCCGTCATTATCCAAGTCTACAAGTGAACCGCTATAGGTTCGTCTAAATCTTTTATCTCCGAGTCCCGCGTCTTTGGTTGCTTCAGTAAAATTCCCCTTCCCGTCATTTATGAGAAGGTAAGAAGGGTAGCCGTCGTTTGCATCGTAATAAGGGTTAGGGAATTGCCCTCCTTGATAAGGGGCTTTGTACTGCATCATCCATGCATCCAGATCGCCATCGCCATCCACATCTCCGGCACTGCATGCTGAGTGTCCCAACAGTTTGTTTACGGGCACCTTGATCGGTCTTGGTTTAAGGTCAAATTTTCCTTTACTGTCTGTAACATATAACATCGGGAAACCTTCCTTGGGTGCTGCTAGGAGGTCGTCCAATCCGTCGCCGGTGAAGTCACCTATAACGCCGACGGCAAGTGGGACAGGGAAAAACTTAACCAGTTTCTGGCGGTCAAACTTCCATCCTCCAAGATTCCAATATAGTTCATTGATCCCCGGGAGAACAATCTCAGGAAGCCCATCTCCATTGAAGTCTTTTATCAGGGTAGGGGCCAAGGTCTGGTTAATTTCGTTGTTCGATTTGATTAATGAGTTAAATCTGAAAGGGGGTAAACCTGTGCGTTCGAAGGCAACCAGTGAATTTATTTCCATGGGGCCAAGAGTGAATTCTGAGTCATTATCCAAGCTGTGGCGTTTCCAGTTAACTTTCAGTTCTCCGCGCAGGATAGCTCTTCGTTCCTCAAGGTGTGCATGGATAACAAAGTTAAATATCGATTCAGCGTTGCCTTCGGCATTGAGTTTAAATCGCTGCTGGTGCCACTCGGTTTCTACAACCTTCCATCCTTCCGATTTTTTGTCCTTAAGCCACGCTATCCAAGATTGGTTATCAAGGATTTTTCCCCCGCGTTTCATTTTATGTTCAAGTATGCTCCATTCTATTTGACGCGTTGATTCGAGTTCCGGCATGGCTAGACTGGTCATTGGCAGTCTCTCAAAGGGTGTGAATTTATCTTTAGCAGCACGCAATTGATCCCAAAGCTCGACGAATATTTCTTCCGCCTTTTGTGCCGCGACTTCTTCCTTCCAGATTGTTTCATCCAGTTTTTGTCGTTTGTGGGATATCTGATCAATTTTTTCGGTTAGGGCCTTGGTAATTTCTTCTTTTGTTATTTTCCCATTTGAATACTCACGATGTTCGGTGTGAAGTCCGGTTTCATCCCATTGGTCCCAATTGCCGTGAGGCTTTCCATTTGAGAATGTTGCCTTCCATCGCCTTTTTCCGCTTTCATACCACTCAGCTGATTCCCCTTCGCGTGTTCCATTAGAGTAATTCCATAAAATCTTTGGTTTTCCATTCGGGTACCATACACGCCATTGTGCATCGGGTTGCCCTGCGAGATAGGAGAGCTCTTTCCACAAGTTGCCGTTGGGATGGTGGGTTTTTACAACTCCGCTAAAGGGAATAGACTCGTCTTTTAAATATTGAAGGCCATCAGCTCCGGTTATTAGGTCTGTTGCCTTAACAGTTCTCCTGGTTGTAGTCTCGCTTGAGGTCGATGATTTTTGGGGCTCTGAGCAGGCTGTTGCGCAATACAAGGATATGATGATAAAGATTTGATGAAGTCTCCGTAGATTAAGGAGATCATCGGTGACACTATGCCAGAAGCTGTTTTTTGTTGGATTACTCATGGGTTAGATATTATTTGCAGGCCTGATCACGCTTCGTCCCCATCATAGATACAATTCTGGAATACGGAAACTCAATACGATTATGATTGGTGTGTTTTTTGTTTCTGGGTGCTTCGCTGGTTCGGGGTCCTGTTATGCGGAAATTAGCAGTTATCTTAATCCGGCTCGACCTCTGGATGGTTTTTGACCACAGTCCTCTTCGTGCGTATTGGCCTAATCTTCAATCCGACTGCCCAAGGGGACAAGGCGCGGCGTCTTCGTAAAAAGCTCGAGGAAATTCGAGATGAGTGTGCGTTGCTACCCACAGAAGGGCCTGGGCATGCAGAAGATTTGGCCGAGCAAGCAGTTGAAGATGGGGTTGAAATGTTGGTGGCGGCAGGAGGAGACGGCACTGTTCATGAGGTGGTTAATGGAATGGTGCGGCATCCGGAAGGGAAGTCCCGGATAAAATTGGGAGTACTCCCCCTGGGCACAGTGAATGTGTTGGCTCGCGAGTTAAAGGTGCCATTGGAATTTGAGTCGGCATGGCGGGTTATTCGTAGGGGGCATTCTCAACGAATTGATTTGCCTTGGATGGAATTCCAGATCGATGGGAAGATCGTCAAGCGTTGTTTTCCGGCATTGGCAGGGGCAGGTATGGACGCTCGGGCCTGTGAGCAGGTTAAATGGGAGACAAAAAAACGCTCGGGGCAAATCGCCTATCTTTTGGCTGGATTGCAGACGCTGAAGGAAGATCTGCCGACTTTTACGGTGAAGACACCGGAGAGAACCATTGAATTGGCTGATTTGATCATGTTTGGCAATGGACACATGTATGGCGGGCCATTCGATATTTTCCCTCATGCAAATCTTCAGGATGGCAAGGTGGATGCGATTGTGGTTGAGCGTGTGACGGGCTGGCGTTTTCCTGAATATACGCAGGCAGTGCTTACCGGTAATCTGCCCGGGGTGGAGGGAATTCATTATCTACAGAGTGATCAAATGGAATTGATTCCTCATGGCGGAATGCGGGTGCCTGTTCAGCTTGATGGTGATGCCATGGGCCAATTACCTGCAAAAGTCAGTGTGCAGCCATTGGGGCTTAAAATTGTACTACCTGAGGGTTAAAAGTGGTAAAACACCTAAAAAGAGGTCTTGCATTCTTTACTGGGCTTGGTAAATTCCCGCCCCTTTTCCGCGAGTAAAGGCCGTTAATTGCCTTTCTGCGGAGGGAAAGTTGTCATGGCAGTAAAGTTGAGATTAAAACGAATTGGGGCCCGTAATACGCCGGCCTACCGTATTGTGGCGACGGACGGTCGTAAGCCACGTGACGGCCGCCCAAAAGAAGAGTTGGGAACCTATGAGCCACTCTCTAAGGCAGAACCTAATTACTCGATTAATCTGGAACGTGCCGAATACTGGTTGAGCGTGGGTGCCCAGCCTAGTGACACGGTTAGAAGCTTTATTCGCAAGGCACGACGCGCAGCCAAGGCAACCGCCTAAAAGTTTTTTTTGCTATGCAGGAATTTGTGGAATACGTGGTTAAGGGTCTGGTTGACGAGCCTGACGCAGTGACAGTCACCCCGGTGGAACATGAAGGGACCACGGTGTACGAGTTGCGGATGGATTCAGATGATGTGGCCAAGGTAATCGGACGACGGGGTGTGTGTATTAACGCAATCCGCTCTCTGGTCCAGGCCGGCGCAGCCAAGAAGGGTATGCGTTGCGGTTTGGAGATTATTGAGGACGAAGATTAGGCCCGGTGCCTTTAAGGCGCTTTACCGTGTGACCCCGCCAAAAGTAATGAAGGTGGATGTTCTCACGCTTTTCCCTGCGATGTTCGCGGGGCCAATGAACGAAAGCATTCTGCGGCGAGCGCAGGAAAGCGGCCGGCTCGAGCTGGCGATGCATAATTTACGGGACTGGACCCATGATCGGCACCGCAAGGTGGACGACGAACCCTATGGCGGAGGCCCAGGGATGGTTCTTAAGCCCGAACCGATCTTTGAAGCAATTGAGGAACTGAAGGGTGAGTCAACACAGGTGATTATGATGACTCCCCAGGGTGAACCGTTTAAGCAGGCCAAGGCACGGGAACTTGCCGGACATGGACACCTATTACTGCTGTGTGGCAGTTATGAGGGGTTTGATGAGCGAGTGCGCACATGGGTGCATCACGAGCTGAGTATTGGCGATTATGTGCTAACCAATGGTGGGTTGCCTGCCATGGTGGTGATTGATGCGATCACGCGGTTGTTGCCCGGAGTGCTGGGTGATGATGAAAGCAGTGCTGAGGAGAGTTTCAGTGGAAACACACTGGAATATCCGCAGTACACGCGGCCGGCGGATTTTCGCGGCATGAAAGTTCCTGAAGTGTTGCTTGGAGGAGATCATGGGGCGGTGGAAGACTGGAGAAGTAAGCAGGCAGAAAGCCGGACGCGCAAAAGGCGACCGGATTTGAAGAAAGACGACAACGACGATTTAAACGAGGGAAAACAAACATGAGCCAGGCACTATTTGATAAAATTGAATCTGAACAACTTCGCGCTGAGCCGTTGAAATTTAGGGTGGGCGACCTCGTCAAGGTGCACACCAAGGTGAAGGAGGGGGGCAAGGAACGTACACAGGTATTTCAGGGGATTGTGCTGGGGGTGCGTGGGCGCGGGCTCAATGCAACATTTACCGTTCGCCGTATCAGTTACGGCGAAGGGGTGGAAAAGGTTTTTCCGGTTAATAGCCCAAATGTAGAAAAGGTGGAAGTGGAACGCGCTGGCAAGGTGCGTCGGGCCAAGCTTAATTATCTTCGAGACCGCATCGGTAAACGTGCTACACTGGTTCGAGAGGATAAGAAGCGCGATTCGGATAAGGTGAAGCCGATTCGCTAAATTTATCGGCAATATTTTGAGGCGCGAGGCTTTCAAGTCTCGCGTTTTTTTTGTGAGGAAGGCAAAACTATTCCAGTGAGTAATATTGACCGGATGCAGTATGAACGTGAATGCGTTTCCCGTGGGATAAGTCGTCTGGGAGGTGTGGACGAAGCCGGGCGAGGACCTTTGGCCGGGCCGGTAGTCGCAGCGGCCATCGTGATGCCCGGATCATGGATTACGGAAGGACTCCCTGAGCCTCTCCTGCGGTTAAACGACTCCAAAAAACTTAATGAAAAAGTTCGCGAGAAACTTTTTGAGGTTATTGATTCAGATAAGTCCATTGAGTGGGGCATCGGGGTGGTGGATGCTCACTTGATTGATGAGATTAACATTCTTCAAGCGACCCATCAGGCGATGAATGATGCCTTGGGCAAGATCACCCCTCCAGTGCAGCATGCTCTAGTGGATGGGCGGCAGGTCCCGAGTTTGTCTGTGCCGCAAACGGCTATCGTTAAAGGGGATGGGAAAAGCTACACGATTGGGGCTGCCAGTATTCTGGCCAAGGTAACCCGCGACCGGTTGATGGTTGAATACGACCAAAAATATCCCGGGTACGATTTTGTCGGGCACAAGGGCTATGGGACCAAGGCGCATCTCTCTGCGATTGAAGAACTTGGGCCCTGTCCGATACACCGGATGAGTTTCGCGCCCTTGAGTAATACTTAAACTGAACTCTTCATCTGATCTGATTTTACTTGCCCGTTTACTAGGCAACTATAGCGTTTGAGTATGGTTTGGAGTGATGGATTTACTGGTTGGTTTCGTCGTGATGAGCCAGAGCATCTTGCCCGGGGTCGGTTGGGCGAGCGGGCGGCCAAGCGTTATTTGAAGAAAGCGGGTCTCAAGTTCCTGTACGCCAACTTTAAGGGGGAACAGGGTGAGATCGATCTGATCTTCCGGGACAGGGAGATTCTTGTTTTTGTCGAGGTGAAAACGCGTTCTTCAGAGGCGTGGCGACGGCCTGCTGCTGCGGTTACCCCGGATAAACAACGCAGGGTTGCGGCAACGGCCCGCGATTATCTTCGTTTGCTTGAGCGTTCAGATATTCCGGTTCGTTACGATATTGTGGAGGTTTTGCTGGAAGAGGGGCGGGTCAAGGAAATCCGTCATCAACCCAATGCGTTTGCTCCTGCGCGTAATTCCCGCTAGATTTTCGGAATGCCGGAGTTGCCCGAGGTCGAAATATTAGTGCGTTATCTCAAGACTTTGGTGGTGGGTAAAAGAATAGGGAAGGTATCTGTACACCGGCCCAAAAGTGTAAGGCCGATTTCAGCCTCCAGAATGTGCCGGACTGTGGAAGGGGCGAAAATCATTGGCCTACGGCGAAGAGCAAAGTATTTGCTCTTTGCTCTTCAAAAGAGCAGGAGTGAAACCTATTTAATGTTGGGACATCTTGGGATGACCGGACGTATGTATGTGCAGTCGACAAGGGCGGAACTGCCGAAGCATGCGGCAGTGAGTTTCAATATTGGGCGGGAAGTTTTTGTTTTTGAAGATACACGCTATTTTGGGAGGATGACTCTCGATGCAGCGCCATTGAATCGCCTTGGCCCGGAGCCTTTGGGGGAAGCTTTCAACGGGGAAGCTTTACATGCGGCCTTGAGACGCTGCAAGCAGGCGATTAAGCCCAAGCTATTGGATCAAACAATATTGGCGGGCGTGGGAAATATCTATGCGAGTGAATCCCTGTGGTGGGCACGAATTTCGCCACGCAAGATGTCGCGAAGATTGACCCGATCGCAATGTGATGTCTTGGCGCAATCGATCGTGAAGGTTTTGTCTGAAGCCATTGAACAGGGAAGTACGGTTCCTCTGGACTTCGCAGGGGAAGAGGAGGGTGATGGCCTGTTTTATTATGGTAGTCAGGATGAGGATGAGGACTATGAGGAAGGTTTAAGGGTTTATGACCGGGAAGGAGAGCCTTGTCAGCGTTGCGGGACGTCGGTCCGCAAAATTGTGCAGGCAGCTCGCAGTACCTATTTTTGCCCGAAATGCCAGCGTGGCTGAGCGTGGTTAATCGATTTGACGGAAGAGGGTCTCTTCAGTTAGGTTCGCCGCCTCTTAACAGGGATCCAGAGTAGCTCAATGGTAGAGCATGCGGCTGTTAACCGCAGGGTTGTAGGTTCAAGTCCTACCTCTGGAGCCAATTTTTTGCCTACATCATATACCTATTTTAATCCCAATAATCATCACACATCGGCAGCGATACGAGCTTTCACGAGTACCGAAAGGTTATCGGCAAGAGTTTTTTCACGACGATAAAGGATATCTCAATGGCTTCTACACCAAGTAAAGATTACAGGCGCAGAGAGCGCGAACAAAAGAAAGCGGATAAGCGCAGGGCTCGCGAAGAGGCGAAAGCCGAAAAACTGGCTGCAGAGAAGGCAGCTGCCGAGCTGGCGGCTGAGGAAGCAGTTAAGATGGCTGCAGCTGAAAAGGAGGCGCAAATCGAGGCGGAACTTCAGGCCGAAATCGAGGCAGAGGAAAAAGCCAAAGCTAATCCCGAATGAGTCGTGCCATTGGTTGAGTAACCAGCCAATCGATTCGTGCCGTGCAGGGATGCAACACCACCCAGAACAGAAGCCCCAGCTGCTACGCCCGAAAGAAATATTATTTTTTGGCAGTGTGAGCAATCCTGCAATTCGGCAGTGCCTTTTGGAGTTCAGCTATCTGAGCTCTGGTAAGGTTGGGGTTGTTGCCGAGATTCAGTACCAGCAACTGTTTGATCTTCCCTAAGGCCTTCACATCGTTCAGTAGATTTATCCCCAGATTCACTTGCTGTAATTGCGTAAGTTCCTCCAGGCCATTCGCATCGATTAGATTGTTGTTAAAGACATTTAGCTTCTCCAGCTTCGTGAGCTTCTCCAGATTCTCCAAGGATGTCAGTTCCTGACCCGTCATCACCAATACCTTCACTTTGTCTAAATCTGCCTTGGTGAGTTCCCCTTCGGGCTTCGCGATGATTTTGCGAATTGCTGTTTCAATTTTGACGTTATTCAGATCGGTTGAGTCAGAAACCCATGAGGTTGAGGTCGAGGCCGCTCTTGTGGAGCCTTGAGGGTCGTGGGATTCCTTCTTCCCGCACCCCACCAACGCCATGGCTGCTGCTGCCAAGAGAATCTGTTTCATGCCTTTAAGCTTAACCATTTCCCTATGCCTGGGCAACTCTCGAAAATTAGCCCTCAAGGGTTTTACAGAGGAAAAACGATTATTTCGTGGAGTAGGCACGAATATTGTTTCTCACGCGTAATTATTTGATGCGTCGCCTGAAACTGTAGCCGTTTTCCGATTCCGAAAACACTTCCCAGCCCGCTTCATATCCCTTTGGGTCGATATCTGTACCGTTTATATATCTAACCTGCCACACCTGTTTCTCATCCCATTTATCTGTTGGGCTCGTTGCAGCCATTCCAAGGAAAATGCTTGAGGTGAGAAGTGCGCCAATGAGGACAGATTTAACGTCGATCGCTTTCATCTCCCCACGCTACTGCCTTGAACCTGAAAGGCGAGCTAGAATCTACTTCGGTACCCATCCAGCAAGTTTTCCTTCATATTTTTCATCACAAACCTTATCGGTGGATAATGTTAAGAGTAATTATTGGATTTTCAATCGCGTTCGTGGCCTTTGCCAAGCCGGCCGGCGAGGGTGCCTTGGGATCGGTTTGGCGATGAATGCACTCCTTTGGGTGTTTTATCATGGAGCAACCGAAGCTTCACCGGTTTGTGGGTTGTATTGCCATTTCATTCCTGCTGGCAGCTGGGGTAATTCTGTGAGAAGGCCTTCAGAAATCAATTCCTGCAAGCTGCTTGCAGGCTTGAGTTTGGTTGCTTTAAACTGATTTAAGGCGCCATTCACCTGCATTAATCCAGTATCAATCATGGCCTTCTTACGCCCCTTGTTCACCGCGCCAAGATAATCGACAGGAGCAGAGACGGGGTTGCCGGATGAGTTTTCGTTAATATTGGGTTCGGATTGTTTACTGCAAGCGCTGCCAAGCAAGCCAATGATCAGTGGAAAAAGTGTAACCTTCATTGGCAACACCATATCGCAGTTGTGATCCTGGGCAAGGATGTAAGGGGAATGATGACAGGTTATTAATATGTTTTGCCTGTCTTGGTTGATCGATTTTCTACTGGGCTTGATCTAACCAGCAGGATTCTTTTTAAACGTTTGGACCGCCATCCATCCCAGCCAGGTGCAGGCGATACAAAGAGTTACAGAGGCGGTTATATTCATACCAGCACGTGACCAATCGTTTTTCTGGATCAATTCGAGTGTTTGAAGGCTGAATGTGGAAAATGTTGTGAAGCCTCCACAGAATCCGGTCATCAAAAAAAGTGGCAGCGGGTTTTTCCTTTGATCCACCTCCCATAGCCCAGCAGCGATGCCGATAGCCAGAGATCCGAGAACATTGGCGGTGAATGTTCCGAGGGGGAAATTTTCAAATCGGCCAAGGATCAAACCGATGGCGTGTCTGCTTATGCTTCCCAGGGCGCCTCCCAGTGCGATATAGAGCCATGTCACGGGATTGGGTTTACACTGAAGACCGTGCTAGTAACAGGGATTTATTTCTTCTGGAGCAACACTACATCGGCAGTCGGAAATTCTGCGACTGTTTGCCATTGTTTGGCGAGCCAGTTGAAAGTGGTTTCACTCCAGAAACATACATGGGTCGGATCATGCGTGTAATGCCACCGGGCAAAGGGTTCTTTGCCCAGTGCGCGTTTAGTCATGATCCCCAGCCGCCCATTTTTCTTGATAGCATTGAAGAGAACATTCAGATCTTTTGCCGGTTCATGCAGATGCTCAAAAACTTCAGTCGCGGTAATGAAATCAAAGCTTTCGGTCAGCAGGTGGTCATTTGGATGATAGATGGGGTCATAAATCTTCATTTTATGGCCAGCTTCCTCCAACATCACTGAAAGTGTGGGGCCGGGGCCGCAACCGAAATCCAGGCCATAACTTTTGGGCTCGAGTTTTTTGAGCAGGGGTTTGGTCAACCGGTTCAGGAATTTACGGTAAGCAATGTCAGCTGGATTGTTTTTATGCAGATCATACTGCGATTTTTCCTCCTCCCGTGAAGGAAGGAATTCAGGGGGTACAAAGATGAGGGCACACTGCTTGCATTGCAGGTAGTGACGCCGGGAGTCTTCGTGAAAAAATGAGCTGCCGCCTTTGCAAAGTGGACAGGTGGGGCTGGGGCTGGTTAACCCCACTTGGTATGGTCAGCACTGGCTGCGCGATCCAGGTGAGTGTAGCCACCATCGACAAAGATAATTTGGCCGGTGGTATGACTGCTGCGGGGTGAAGAGAGAAAGACAATCATGTCGGCCAATTCCTCAGGCGAGGTCATGCGCCTGCCCAGGGGAATCAGGTTTTCAATGGCTTTGCGGGTGCCTTCAGGGTTGTCGAGTGAGTCGAACCATCTCTGGTACTGGGGAGTGATGCATTCAGCAGGGACCACACAGTTTACCCGAATATTTTCAGGGGCCAAAGCAATGGCCCATTCACGAGTGAGCGCATTCATGGCCCCCTTGGCCGCAGCATAACCTGAAGTGTTGCCTTGACCGGTAATAGCCACCTTGGAACTGACATTGATGATCGCACCCTGGTTTTTGGCAAGCTCTTCACGGCAAAGATGAGCAAGAGTGTATACGTGGGACAGGTTCAGGTGAACTGAGTCCATGAACTCCCTTGGCGGGGTGCCTAGGTCCTTGCCATCATTATAGCCGGCGTTATTGACCAGAATATCGATTCGGCCAAATTCCTTAAGCGTTTGATCAAATACCTTTTGGCAACCTGGCTCCTCACCAAGTTCGGCTCCAACGAAGATTCCGCCGACCTCCTTCGCCAGCGTTTCGCCTTCTGCCGGGCTCCGCCCAGCGATGGCTACTTTGGCTCCTTCAGCAGCGAAGGAACGGACTGTGGCTGCCCCGATCCCCTTGGATCCGCCGGTTACGATTACTGATTTGCCGGCAAGTTCGAGGTCCATTGTGGGGATGATTTAGATTAATTGAATATGGTGCGCGAGAGAGGACTCGAACCTCCACCCCCGAAAGGACTACCACCTCAAGGTAGCGCGTCTACCAATTCCGCCACTCGCGCATGGGGGTGGGCATAATGCCCGCGGGAATCAGCTTGGCAAGTCTGTTTTGTGGATTGCTTTTTGGTGCTGGTTTCCTGTACTAGTCCTACGGTTAGGGCGGTTTATATTATTACTTATGCCTGAAAAGGATCACAACGAGGTTGGTTTGGAGGTGCGGCAGCTCTGGGAGAAGGGGTATGAAAACCTTGAGAAGAAGCAGTATGACTACGCGATGGAGCTTCTAAGTATGGCAGTGGATAAGGAGCCGGCATTTTTTGAATGCCGTATGGCTCTTAGAGCTGCACAGGTTAAAAAGCATGAAGCCGCAGGCAGGTTGGCGAAAATGGCCAGTGCCGCGAGCGCAGCCCCAAGTATGGCACAGGCAAAATTGGCCTTGAGTAATAAAAATTATTTTGGAGCACTGGTCAGTGCCGAAAAGATTTTATGCGCCGACCCAGAGAATTCAGTTGGGCATCGGGTGATTGTTGAATCAACTAAAGCTTTGGATTTTCCCCATACAGTAATCTCCTCCTTGCAGATGCTAAAGAAAGCGGACCCGGGAAACAAAAGCCTGACAACAGAATTGGCGGCTGCCCTTGAAACGTTGGGTGATTGGGATCAGGCGGAACAGGTGATGGGTCAGTTGGCGGCCGTAAATCCGGATGATCCTTTTTTGCAGCAGACCTATAAAGATACGGCTGCTAAAGCTACGATCTTTAGGGGTAACTATGAAAAAAAGATGAATGAACGTGGAGCCCAGGAGGTTTCGGATGACGGAGGTAACGTTTTGACTGTTGAGGAGGCAATGGATGAAAAGATTTTCATCTTGGAGGAGAGGCTTCAGAATGAGCCGGAGAATTACAAGCTGGGAGTGGATATTGCCAAGCTATGCGTAGAACAAAAGGACTTTAAGAGAGCGTTTGAATATTACGAATGGGTCGAAGATAATAATCAGGCGGGTGATTCATCACTTGATCGGGCGATTGGTGACGCATATGAGGCCAGGTTTGATCATGAGATAAAACAATGCCCGGAAGGCTCACAAGAGCGTAATGAAATCATGCAAGAGCGTGACAGGTTCATGCTGGAGAATTGCAGGCAACGAGCGGAAAAATTTCCGACCATGCTGGAGTTCCGTTTTGAAATGGGTGAGCGTTTATTTAAACTTGGTGATGTGAGTGAGGCGATAAAGGCTTTTCAGCGCTCACAAAACAGCCCAAAACATAAACTCGAATCACTGAATCTTTTGGGGCAATGCTTTATGCAGAAGGGGATGCATGACATGGCATTGAGTCAATTTGAAAAAGCACTTTCTGAAAAAGGGGTTTTTGACGAACAGAAAAAAGAGCTGATTTATAATTTAGGGCAAGTCAATGAACAGCTGGGTCGGTTGGAGGATGCAGCGCTTCATTATAAGAGCATATATGAGGTGGATATCGCATTTCGTGATGTGGCAGAAAAGGTTGAAGGTGGATACTCTGCTGAAGCCTAGATTTGACCGCCGGCACCAAAACACGGTAGGGTGATGCATGAAGAATTATTTTTATTTCGTAGTACTAGTTTTGTTGTCGAATTTTAATCTTTCTCTACTTGCAGCAGAGAACAAGATTAAGGTGAGTGCGCAGACCTTTACTGCGCCCGAAAAATGGAAGTCAGAGAAGACGTCCAGCAGTATGCGGGCAGCTCAATTTAAGATTTCCGGGAAAGAAGGGCAGGAATCGGCTGAGTGCGTTTTCTTTTATTTCGGCCCAGGCTCAGCCGGTGGGGCCAAAGCGAATCTGGATCGTTGGGCCAATCAGTTCGCCAAGGACCCCAAGCCAATATTTAAGGTTGAGCAACCTAAAATTGAAAAGGTTCAGGTTGTATACCTGTTTGGTGAAGGGACCTTTATGAGTGGCCCGCCCTTTGGCGGAGCCAAGGTGCCCAAGAAAAATTATGGCATGGCTGCTGCAGTGTTGGGGGTCAAGCCGGGTTATATTTTTGTTAAAATGACCGGGCCGAAGGAGATTGTGGAAAAGGCCCGGCCAGATTTCAAAAAAATGGTTGAGAGCGGGTTGAAGTAATTTCCCGTCTCACAATGACATGAAGCACTTTGTATGGTGGGCGCGTTTTTGGATGTTTTTTCTAGCCTTGTATGGTTTAGAGGCAGGAACTGTGACTACCAAGGACGGGCAGGGGTACACCGGATTGGTAAAATTTGAGGACTCGGATCACCTTAGTGTGGGACCGTTAAAAGGGCCCCGTAAAAAAATTTCCCTTAAGGAGGTTGTGTCCGCAACTTTTGATATCCCCGTAAACCCTGAGATGCTGGAGACCGGGGTGCCTAAAGCAGGCAAGGGATATGGTTTGTTGGCAGCTTATCATGACCGACCAAATTTCAAGGGACGGGTTATTTACCGGATAGACCGGACAGTGAATCATCAATGGCGTTCGCAGCAGCCTGTTTTTGATTTACCGAGGGATTATTTTTCCGTTCGCTGGAGCGGGGAACTGGACCCTCCGGTGACTGGGGAATACACCTTTACCCTTCATGCCAATGATGGAGGGAAGCTGAGGGTGGGGGATATGGCTCTGGGCAGATGGGAGGCGCTTTCAGGGTTTCGTGAAGTGGGAAAAGTGACTTTACAGGCAGGAAAGCGGTTGCCATTTCAATTTGAGTTTTTTGACAATTATGGAGAGGCCAGTGCCAGAGTTTTGTGGAAGGGGCCAGGTTTTCAGGAGATGCCCATTGCTTCCACGCAGTTGTATCCAAATACGGAGAAGGCACCAAAAGGATTGAGGGTCGGCCACGGTTTATTGGGTTGTTACTATCAGAACCGTTTTTTTTATGGGGATGGAGTCTTGTCGGTCGACCCAAAAATTGACTTTGCACCGGTGACGCCACCAGCAGAATTTCCTGACAAAAACTATAGTGTGCGATGGACTGGTCAACTGGAGGCTCCCCATACCGAGGAATACACTTTCAAGATATCCACCGATGAAGGGGTGCGTCTTTGGATTGACGGTCGATTGGTCATTAACGAGCTTTCCAACCGCACGGCACGAACATTTACCGGCACCGTTCCTTTGCAGCGTGGTGAGCGAAGTGATGTACGTCTGGAATCAGTCCATCGGGCCGGTCAAGGAAATCTAAAAGCTCTTTGGTCGAGTAAAAGCAAGCCTGAGGTAGTTCTTGGGGGAGAGGGCGTTTATCCCTCCTTTGAGCCAGTTGAGATTGAGGAAACTGATGGAAACGAGGTTGATGAATCCCAGACCCTGGGTGTTTTTTCATGGGGAGGTTCCCGTATTGCCTCCAATCCAAGAGAGGCTGATGATTCAGCGGTTAAATTTGAGGCAGGCAACTATCCTGAACGTATTTCCACAGTAAATGTTGCGCGGATTGTTTTGCGTCCGGTGCCCATTAAGCATCGAGGTCGTTTGGAAGTCGGTCGGGCTGGAGTTCTTTTGCGAAATGGCGATTTTATTGAGGGGGAGTTCCAGAGTCTCAAGGAGGATTGGCTGGTGCTTAACTCCATTCTATTAGGGGTAAAGGTTTATGGGCTAGATGAGGTGATGGCATTGGTATTGGCCAGGATTAAAGAGCCTACCAAGAGTTCACGGTTCGAGTTGAAGCTGGAAAATGGATCGCTTTTTCATGTTCGGGGTTTCAAGGTCGATGAGGGCAGGATTACCGTGGATGATCCTACCGTGGGAAAAATGAAGATTCCTCTAATCGAGTTTAATGCGATCCGGGCCATAGCTCATTAAGGGTTGACCTCTCGCCAAAAAAGAAAGGCCGGGAAGAACTCCCGGCCATTTTGTTGGTTAAAGGAGTGGGTTAATTCACCGACAGCTTGTGGCTTTGGGAATGACTGTTGAATTCAGGTGCGTACATACACTGGATGTTAGCCATTCCGGTTTGGTATTGCCCCTTATGCTGCACCCTCACATTGTATTCGAACACGTAAACACCCTTGGGCAGGTAATCGATGTAGAAGTGTGAGGCTGTGTCGCGGGTCATTTGATAGTACCCGAGACCGTCCTGATACTTGTAGCGACTAAGTACATTGGTCGGTTCAGTGCCGCTTCCACGCTGATCCTTGAGGTGGACGTATTCCATGTCGCGGTCAGTGCGAAGCACCAGTCGTACCACCAGTTCATCACCCGTCTTGATGGCGCCCTGCACCGGCTTGAGCTCTGGTCCCTTGACGGTGTTCACCTTGGTGTAGAGTTGCTTGGTGATTTTGAGGGGAGTCTTCTCGTGTGGGGTGATCTTGGAAATGTCCTCCAGATACTGCCAGTGGACACTGCCCCAGGATACACCTTCATCATGTTTGGTGACCTTGATATTGCCATAGTTGGATTTCACTTCACTTCCCAGGAAGCGGTGTTGGTAGAATCCGGTGCCGGCCTCGACGTTCTTGGGCTCAATTTTGTTGTTACCCACCGTTACCTCCACCAGTGCCTCACTGGTAAGCGGGTTGGCTCCCTGTAGAAGCAACGCATAGCAGGCGTCAGCCGTTGCCTTGGTAGTTTTCCAGTCCTGGGTTTGCTTTTGCTTGATTAGCCAGACCTTGGCGTCTTCCAATGCGTCGAAGTCCTGTGTTACCTCGTGGAAAGCCTCAATCATCATTGCCTGGGTCTCAATCGGTGCTCGGTACCACCAGTGGCTGCGTTCCAGGTCCCGCCAGAAGAGTCCCATTTCCTCATTGGTAACCGAGCGTTCCTTGATGGACTGGATGATCAGCTTGGCCAGGTTGCTGTAGTTGGCTTTCTTTTCAAAGCGACCGAAGCGGTTCATGGCAATGGCGACCTGGGCCTGGTTCATACGTGAAAGGCTCAGGAAGTACCGGGTGCCGTCTTTTTCCTTTTTCACGGCCTGGCCGAGGAAGTAGTTGATTGCTTCGAGATGTTGTCTGGCAACAGGGCGATCCTTCAGGAAGAAGGAGCGGCAGTACAGGTACTGGGCAATCATCGAAGAGAGGTTGTTGTTGTTTAGATTTCCGTGCTGCTGAATCCTTCGGTAGGTCTTGTCGATCCATCCATCGAGTCGGTTGACGGCCTTGATGGCCATGGATGGATCCACCTCCACGTTCATTGCGCGCATGCGTCCGAAGCCGGTGGTGATATACAGGGTGATGTAATCACTGGCCCGTCCGCCGGGCATCCAGGGCCAGGCACCGTCGGCAAACTGCGTTTCGCGCAGGCGACGCATCGCAGACTGCGTTTCATTGGCCAGACGCTGATCCTCAAAGAGGATTCCCACATTGCGGCGAGCCTGACTTTCGCTCTTGGCCTGGCGTAGCCACGGAGTTTCCTCAAGCATCACGGCTTTCAGGTCCTGATTCTTCTCCAGCGGACTATCGAGGGCCGGGGTGTTGCGCCATTTATCAAATACCTGCTCAATCCGCGGATCGCTCTTGGCGATGTGATGGGCGAGCCCATTGGCATACAGGCGGGTGAAGGTGCTCATGGAGGTCGGGTGCGGGCTTTCCATTAGATAGGGAAGGGCCATTACCGCGTACCAGTTGGGGTTGGAGACCATTTGCACCGTGAAACGCTCATGCTTAATCGTGTCGCTCTTGGCTGAAGCCACAAGCTTATCGAACTTGAAGTTTTTACTCTTCGCCCCGCGAATGGGCAGTGGCAGACTTTCAGTTACAAAGATGTGGCGGCTTAGGACGGGCAGCATGGCCTGTTCGCCATCAGTTACCTTGTCGGTGCCTCCCACGGCCTTATAGGTCAGGAAGCCCAGACCATCAGGCACACTCAGGCGCCAGGAATAGGTCTTGCTCTGGTTGGCCGGGACAATGAATTGCCTGTCCAGTTGGGTGTTGCCCAAGAGGTCGTCCACATTGTCCTTGGTGAGTGCGTCAGAGAAGGTAAGGCGGACCTGGCCGGTCTGCTCCTTCTCAGTGCGGTTGATGACCTTCACGGTGAATTCCAACTGGTCTCCCTCGCGCAGGAAGCGTGGTGGGTTGGGCTGCACCATGATGTCCTTGGAGGTGACAGTGCTGCCAGAAAGGAATCCACTGCGTAGCTCGTTGTCGTGGGTAAAGCCCATGAATTTCCATTTTGTCAGTGCCTCTGGCATATTGAATTCCAGACGGACTTCACCGTCTTCATTGGAAACCAAATGTGGCATGAAGAAGGCAGTCTCCTGCAGGTTCTTGCGGGCAGTGACTTGTGAAAGATCAGGGCCAGCTTGGGTGCCGGCACCTTGGCCGGATCCATCCTCTTTGCCCGCACTCTTCTGCGTTTCACCAGGAGCAGCTGCAGCATCATCCATTGCCATGTCTGCTCTTTTCAAGGAGGCAGCGGGAGCGGCAGCATTCAAAGCCATGGGTACGGGTGCGCCTTCAGCTTCAGCCATTCTTTCCATTCCGAGGCCTCCTCGGGCGGCGAAGGCCATCGTTCTTTGAGCTCGGGCTCCGTAGTAGCTATAGCCTGAAAGGTTGGCAGCGATTTCGCGTGGGAAGGAGCGGTAGCTCATCTGGTAGCTTTGATGAGGTTTGCGCAGCCAGGAACCCTGAAGGTGTTGCATGCCTTTACTCATGTTTACAAACTGCTGGTTGAGACGGGCGTAATCCTGGCGGAAGACATTCATGGCAGTTTGCCATTGGTGCGGTTTGTATTGGTCCAGACTCTCGTCATAAAGTACGGCTGCCATTTCTGCGACGGCTTTCTTTGCGTCCTTGCCGCTGATGACGGCCGTCCATTTTTCCTTTTGGCCCGGTTGCAGTTTGTCAGTGAAGTGTTCCCATTTCACAGTCAGGTTCTTGTTGGTCCAGGGTACATTGACCTTGTGTGAGCTCAGGTAGGCGCGGTTTTCACGAACCATGGTCACATGAAGGGTAAATCCGCCACGCATGGCTTCATTGACGGCCTGGCGGATGGCCAATTGAGTCAGACCACGTTCGGTCCAGAAGCTTTGCAGGACCTTGCGACGATGCTCGATCTCAATAAAGGCGCGTGCCTGATCGTAGCCGCTACCCCAGAGAGCCATAAATTGCTCGCCGGGTTCCACGGTCCAGGTCTTTGACTTGATCAGGTGAGGGATGCGGATGCCAAGCTTGGCTGCCCGCGGGTTAAGCACCTGAATGGGCGCCTGAGCAGTAACCTTTTTGCCGAATCGATCCTGGGTCTCGAGAACGGCCCGGTAGGTGCCTTCCTTCAATTCAAAGTTGAACTTGGCCTGTCCTCTCTTATCAGTGGTGAAGCCCTTCTGGGCGATGACCTTGCCCAGTTCCCAGGAATTCACATTAGATGCATCAGGGGCAGGGATGAATTCAGGCGCAAAGCGGCCATGACGCATTGGCATGACATTATGCCGATTGTTATTGAGTTTCGCCCGTTTCACATTCTTTGGTTGTTTGAGGGCATATACCTTCAGGGTGCCTTCAACCTTTTGGCCGATGCCATCGAGTGAGGTGGTATTGAGGTTGATGGCAACCGCTTCATTCTGGGTCTGCCAGTCTGCGGCTGAAACGTTTGCCTTGAGGGCAGTGTATCCCAGGTTGATGGAATGACTGTCACTGCGGGTTTCGCCGGTTGTGTCGGTAACATCAGCGTGAATGGTGTAGCGGAAGGTAGGTTCGTCCTTGGCTGAAACGCTGTTGTCCGCCTTGGCGTTGAATTTAACATCAAAGGATCCATCGGTCTTGGTGGTTGCCTTGCCGTGCGCAATTTCCTGGCTCTGGCCACGGGGCACCGGGCGCCACCAGTATCGGAAACCGTACCAGTCAGGGTAGCGCACTTCGCGTACCACACGCCATTTAACCTTCGCCTCATTAATGGCTGCACCAGTGTAGGAGGTTGCCTTTCCGGTAAGGTTAATTTCTCCATTAAGTTTACCGGCGGTTTCAGGAGCATTGACACTCACCTCGAACTTCGGACGCTTATACTCTTCTACATTAAAGCTGGCTGAACCGCGGGGCCC
>JASLKQ010000052.1 GCA_030747505.1 Verrucomicrobiota bacterium
GGCCCGAACAGGCCCGACGTTATGCAGCCATGGTGGGTATGATCGACCGACAGGTGGGTCAGGTGTTGGATTTGCTCAAGGAACTCAAACTCGATGAAAATACCATTGTCTTCTTCTGCGGTGATAATGGTGGCAATAATTACTTTAAGACTCCGGACCATCCACGCGGCATTCACAGCGCCAATAAGAATCCGGCGACGGGTGTGGAATTCCGTGGAGGTAAAGGCAACCTTTATGAGGGGGGGCTGCGTATCCCAATGGCCATCCGGTGGCCCGGTAAGATCAAGCCTGGCCGCGTGAGTGACCATTTGTGGTATTTCCCCGATGTGATGCCGACTTTGGCAGAGATCACAGGGGCAAAGGCCGAAGAGGATACCGATGGTATTTCCATTGTGCCTGAACTCATCGGGGCCAAGGCGGCAGGTCGGAAACAGGAAAAGCATAAGTATCTCTATTGGGAACTCGGGCAGCACACTGCGGTAAGGATGGGGGACTGGAAAGCGGTTCGTCCGGGAGGTAAATCCAACTGGCAGCTATTCAACCTGAAGAAGGATATTAGTGAAGCCCATGATGTGGCTGCGGAGAATCCCAAGATAATGAGTCAGATTAAAGCCATTGCCGAGGAGGCCCATGAGCCGGCCGTGGAAGGGACCTTTGCTGATACCATTAATCACGAGAAGGACCGCGCGGCAAAATGGGGAGGCACAAGGCCGCCTCAGCACGGGAGTAAATTCAAATGGCACGCCAAGGGCTTGATCATTAATAAGGACCTCAAGGTGGTTAGTTTCAGTAGTGAGAACGCGAGCAACCAAAAATTTGCTGCCAATGTCATTGATGGAAATCCCGGGACTATTTGGCATACGCAATTTACGCCGGCCATTAAGAAGCACCCGCACGAGCTGGTGATAGATTTAGGCAAGGAAAGCACCATTCGCGGCTTCCGGTATATGGCGCGTCAGGATAACGGCTGGAATGGGGCTTTGAAAGACGTCGAGTTTTCAGTGAGTGATGACCCTGAAGAGTTCGGTAAGCCAATCCTCAAGGCGACTTTGCGCAAAATACGTTCAGCACAGGATATTAAATGTAAGCCCATCAAGGGCCGTTACGTCCTCTTGCGGGCATTGTCAGAAGTCAATAATGGGCCCTGGGCTTCTGTGGCGGAATTCGGCGTGCTGGGAAAATGATCTAGAGAGCCTCGACTCCCGTCAGTTTGCCGGTAGGATCGGTGGTAATCTTGCAAAGGGGAGTAGTTAAGCCGGGAGTCAGTTCGTGGTGTATTCCCATGAACTTGGCGGGGCGAACGGAAAATCCATCCCAAACTTCCTGCCACGGTTTACCAAGCATTTCTGCCACACGTTGGACCCCCTGAAAGGGTCGTAAGGCCGAGCCAGCAAGGTTGGTTTTGCCCGGTTGACGAACAATCTGATCCTCGCCCACTTCAATATCCAGCCGTCCCACGGTGTATCTTCCGGGCGGTGCGCCCGCAGCAGACATGGCGTCAGTCGTATAATAGATATTTTCAGCACCCAACACCCGGTGAAATATCCGGAAAGGCATTGGTCGGACATGGATTTGGTCAGGAATCAGGCCACAAGTGAGGTCGCCTGAGTCCAGTACGCGCCACAGGAAATTATCATGCCGGTCCAGTTCCTGAGGACAGGCATTGGCTAAATGAGTGAAGCCGGTTGCTCCCGCATTCTTGGCTTCGGTCAAATTTTGAGGGCTGGGGTTGCAATGTCCCAGGCTTACCCGCATGCCAAGTTCTGCGGCACGCTTGATGGCTGCAATGGCTCCTTCACGTTCCGGGGCGAAGGTGAGGAGGACCGCATCACCGGCTAGTGTTTCTCTAATTCGTTCAATATCAGCGGTTGTGGGATCGCGCATTGCTTCGTTGTCATGGGCTCCACGAAAACCCGGTTCGGTTGACAGGAATGGCCCTTCCACGTGCCAGCCGGCGATTGCCCGCCTCAGGAGAGGGTCCGCATCACGGAGTCTCTTCAGGTGGGTAAGCCTAGCAATGAGTTTATTAAAATCATCAGTGATCAACGTGAGTAGCCAACGAGGACACCCATCGGTCTTTAAGCCGCTGCTGGCCTTATGCAGGTCTTCTGCGCGGAGGCCGTCCTTTTGGAAGTCTATGCCCGCATAGCCGTTTACCTGCGGGTCAAAAATCCCAGGGCCATACCATGTATCTTCCGGTGCTTCGGCTGGATTAACCGATTCAATCACGCCTCCAGAGTAAATGACTTGGTGACCTTCACCAGTCTGGTAGTGGCGAGCGATAATTTCTGTGGAGTCGGTCATAGGGGTTGTGATCCAATCGGTTCGAACAGTATGCCGATTTATCACATATGGACAAGGTTTGCCATGATCACGGAGTTTTGCTGGTCAGAAATATTTATACTTATTTATTGGATTAGTGTTTTGCTCGTGAAATTTCTTGCGATGCTAGTCCGCATTGCCAATAGTCCTCTCACCGAATTATTTAATCATGGACGAAGTACGTATTGGTATAATTGGCTTGGGCAATATAGGGCAGGTACATGTGGGGAACCTGATGAATGGCAAGGTGCCACGAGGTAAATTGACAGCCGTCGGGGATGCCATGGCTGACAAACTGCCTGACTACGAGGCTAAAGGCCTGAAAACCTTTGATTCTGGTGAGGCATTAATCGCTTCAGGGGAAATTGACGCACTGATTATTGCCACCCCGCATTTTCAGCACACCACCTTGGGCATCGCTGCACTGGAAGCGGGTTTGCATGTGATGGTGGAAAAACCCATTTCGGCACACAAGGCTGACGCAGAACGGCTTATTGAAACAGCCAAGGCTCATCCTGATCAGAAATTTGGCGGCATGTTTCAGCTGCGGGTGGAACCGCGTTATCAAAAAATTCGTGAACTGGTTCAGGGAGGTGAACTGGGTGACTTGATTCGCGTGATCTGGATCATGACCGATTGGTTCCGGGCTGAGGCCTATTATCAAAGCGGTGGCTGGCGGGCAACATGGAAGGGTGAAGGGGGAGGAGTGCTCCTGAACCAGTGTCTCCATCAGCTTGATGCCCTTCAATGGATTACCGGTATGCCTTCAAAGATTCGCAGTCACGTTGGGATCGGTAAATATCACGATATCGAGGTGGAGGATGATGTAGTGAGTTACTTGGAGTTCCCTAATGGGGCTAGTGGCGCGTTTATTACCTCCACCGGAGAAACCCCGGGCAGCAACCGGTTTGAGATTGCAGGAACCAAGGGGCGGGTTCTTTTGGAAAATGACAAGCTGGTGTTGACCCGCAACGAGGTTGCCTCTGATGAATGGAGCAAGACCTCAAAGATCGGTTTCCAACAACCCGAAACCACAGTTGAGGAAATCCCCATTCCGGGTGTTGAGAATGCCCATGCCATGCTGATGACCAACTTCGTGGATGCGATTCTGGACGGAAAGGAACTGATCGCCCCGGGCGAAAGCGGTATTGGCTCGGTGGAGTTGGCCAATGTGATGGTTTATTCTGGGCTGATTAATGAAACCATTGATCTGCCAATGGATAGCGCCGAGTGGGAGGCGAAGCTAAATGATCTTATCGTCAATTCCACGCATGAGAAGAAGGTGGTGGAGGTTTCCAACGAGGATTTCACTGCATCGTACCGACGTTAATTTTAATACAAAGGACTTATTATGGAACTAATGGGTATTGCCGATGAAGGAGCCGTGACGATTGATGGCCAGATTGAGGTCACCAGGAAACTCGGCTGGAAATGGATCGAGGCTCGCGCGGTGCAGGTGGAGGGTTTTGACAAGGGGCCAATCCACGATATTCCCGATGAGGCGTTTGATCAGGTCGAAACAAGGCTTAAGGAATCCGGTGTCGGAATCTACGCCTTTGGTTCAACCATCTGTAACTGGCAGAAGACAGTTGAAACCCCCTTTGATGTGACCTTGGCGGAAGTCGAGCGGGCTATTCCCCGCATGAAAAGGATAGGGACGAAATTTGTTCGAATCATGTCCTTTAAGCCAGCTGATGATTGTGCGGTGACTCCTCCGGAAGTTTTTGAGCGGGTCGGGGAGGTGACAAGGCGCTTTCTTGATGAAGGCTTACAGCCGGTGCATGAAAACTGCATGAACCATGGTGGCATGAGTTGGCAGCATGCCGAGGAGTTGCTCGAGAAGGTGCCCGGTCTCAAATGGGTGTTTGATACGGCCAATCCAATCTTTAACGCCGACCGTCGGGGCGAGCAGCCTTGGGGGATGCAGTGCCCCTGGGAATTCTGGGAGCATATGCGGGAACACACAGCACACATTCACATCAAGGACGCGGTAAAGACTGAAGAAGGCGAAGAATATCATTTCCCCGGCGAGGGCGATGGTCGCGTGCGCGATATCCTCAAGGACGCCTTCGCCAGTGGTTATGATGCAGGTATTTCCATTGAACCACACATGACAGTTGTCTTCCATGACACAGACAGCGAGGCGCCTGAGCAGAAGATGGCCGATAACTTTGTTGAGTACGGTCGTCGACTGGAAAAGCTGATTGGCGAGGTGCAAACCGAATTGGCCCAGGAGACTGAAGCAGCAGAGGTTTAACTGGTTGTGTCTGAGGTCAAAAGAATAACGATTGCATTGGTGGGGGCGGGAATGTTCGGCGGGGACGTTCATTTGCGCGCCTACGCTGATTTACAGCGCGCCGGCCTAAGCTCGAATCTTGGCCGGTGTGGCCTCGATAAATGGACACGCGACTTGGCAGGGGTCGAGTTTGATCTGGTTGCTGTGGCCACGCGATCAGAGGCTAGTGCCCAAACATCGGCAGCGAATTTCAAGGAATGGACCGATCACGAGCCCAAGGCTTATCACGGCCAAACTCCGTGGGAGGATGTGCTGCGCGATTTTCCTGACCTGGACGTGATGGCTGTCTCTACGCCCGATCATTTGCATACGCCCGTGATATTGGCGGCCTTGGAGAATGGCACCCATGTCATCACTGAAAAACCCATGTGCCTGAATATGCAGGAGGCCGATCAAATTATTGAGGCGGCAAATGCCAAGGATCTGGTGGTGGGGGTGGACATGCACAAGCGCTATGACCCGGACCACTTGCGAGTGCGCGATGATATATCCCAGAGGATTGGTGATCCGGTTTATGGGCTGGCGGTTTTGGAGGAGCCTTTGGAGGTGTCTACCAGTACCTTCAAATGGGTTGAGGATAGTGACCCCTTCAGTTATGTGGGGCCTCACTGGACCGATCTATTCTGGCATTACTACCACAGTAAGCCGGTGGCACTGAGTGCTGTGGGTCAGAAGAAGCGGCTTATTCGCGACGGGATTGACGCTTATGACGCGGTGCAGGTGCGCGTTGACTACGCCAATGGCATGAGTGTGCACTACCACAATAATTGGATTAACCCTGATGATTTTGAAGGGCCGGTCAATCAGGGCCACGAGGTGGTGGGTGCCGATGGCAAGGTGGAAAGCGACCAGCAATACCGGGGATTTCGTTTTTGGAACCAGGGCGGCGGTAGTCATACCGCCAACAATCATTTCACGCGCGACGTAAAACGCCCCGATGGTTCGTTTGCCTATATTGGTTATGGCATCGACAGCCTTACGGTTTGCCTGACGGCCATTGCGCGCATGAAGCATCTGGGTGAAAGCCGGGATGCAGTCACTGAAATTTATCCCACTGCTGAGGATGGGAGGATCACGGTAGCCATTCTGCACGCTGCGCAGGAGGTTAGGGACTTGAATTTCAGGTATCTTACCGAAGGGAAGGGGGCGCCTGTGACAGCGCGGTTTGGCGAGGATGGTATTACCATTATAGACCCGATAAATGAAGAGCAGCCGTTTCGAAAAATTTACGAGAAAGCCATTTAGATGGGAAAGGAATTTAGCATTGAGCCAATTGAGGTTCCACAAGTTGATACCAGGTATCGGCGCATAACAACTGCACTGCCTGCTCCTGAATCGGTCGTTACGCTGGAGACGCTTCGCAATGTTGAACCCATCTCCATGCGTGGACAGCCGCCGGTGGTTTGGGATCGTGCTGAAGGTTTTCAGGTGCATGATGCGCACGGAAATATGTGGCTGGATTTCTCCTGTGGCGTGCTCGTCACCAATGCCGGACATGGTACCAAGGCGATCTGTGATGCAATCCGTGATCAGGTCGATAGTGGACTCATACATAATTACTGCTTCCCCAGTGAAGAACGGGCTCAATTGGTGACATTACTGCAGGAAGTTGCGCCTGAAGGCCTGGATAAGGTGTTCCTATTGACTACCGGTAGCGAGGCGACTGAATGTGCCATTAAACTGGCCCGGACCCACGGCATTGCCAAAGGCGGCGACAAAAAAATTGGCATCGTGGGGGCCGACCGCTCCTTTCATGGTCGTACGTTGGCCAGCCAAATGACTGGTGGTATCCCCGGCCAAAAGGATTGGATTGTTAATCTGGATCCGGCCATTGTTCAGGTTCCCTGGCCAGATGGATACTGGACTGAGGATACAAGTTTTGACCTCTTTTTGAAGACCCTCGAGGAGCGAGGGATGTCTCCTGACAATGTTGCCGGGGTGATGTTTGAGACGTTTCAGGGTGTCGGCCCTGATTTTGCGCCTGTTGAATATATCCAGCAACTCCGCGAATGGTGTGATGCCAATGAGGTGGTTCTGATTTTTGACGAGGTGCAGGCGGGGTTTGGACGTACCGGCAGGATGTGGGCCTTTGAGCACTACGGGGTTACCCCGGATCTCATTTGTATTGGAAAAGGTGTTACCAGTTCACTGCCTCTTTCAGGCGTCATCGGTAGAACTGAAATTATGGATGCCTACCCGCCCGGTTCCATGACCAGTACCCACACTGGCAATCCTCTGAGTTGTCGTGCTGCCATTGCCAGTATTCGCAGTCTTATTGATGAGGATCTTATCGGTAATGCTGCCCGTCTTGAATCGGCCCTAAGAAACTCCATTGAAGCCATCGCCGGGAAGCATCCTGATATCATAGGGCGCACTTCAGCCAGGGGACTGGTTGGAGGGCTTCAGGTTGTTAAGCCTGGAACCCGGGAGCCCAGTCACGATTTGGCCTTTGATATCATTGAACGCGCCTTTCACAAGGGATTGCTGCTATTCGCCCCGGTCGGGGCCTGGGGCCAGACCGTGAAGCTTGCACCACCCCTGTGCATTACCAGAGAAGCGCTGGAGGAGGGGCTTGAGATACTGACTGGGTGCGTGGATGAAGCGGTTGATGCTCTAGAGTAGACTGGCCGAATCCTTATCCATATACATCACGCATTGAGATTGCTCTCGAAGATAGCTGACGGGGCAGGATGTAGAGATTTCCCCTTGCAGTGCCGTCTTTGCAATTTTTGCTTTTCTGGTTTCAGGGCATAGACAAACCATTTTGTTTGCCTGACATAAGGCAGGTATGGTGAGGGTGAAGGCGTATTGGGGTACTGAATCAAACGTGGGGAAGTGTCCTTCACCATGCTGCTGCTGGCGACAGACCTCATCAAGCTGAACTATCTTGACTGATTCAGGGTCATTGAAATCCGCCACGGGCGGGTCATTGAAGGCAATGTGGCCATTTTCACCCACGCCCAGGCAACAGAGGTCAATCGGTTGAGCAGCTAGTAGATCTGTGTAGCGTCGGCATTCCTTGAGTGGCTCCAGTGCGTCTCCCTGAATATAATGGAAGGCCGCTGGCTGAACTATCTGCTCAACACGCTCGCGCATGTATCTTTGAAAACTGGCGCTATGATCCTTATCAATCCCGAGATATTCGTCCATATGGAAAAGGGTCATCTTGCTCCAATCCACTTGGCCAATAGCCAAAAGCTTTTCCAGAAACTGAATTTGTGAATTGCCAGTGGCCAGAATTGCTGCGGCACTGCCTTGGTTGTTGATTGTGTCGCACAGGTAGTCGTTGACTTCCGTGGCGCATGCACTGGACATGTCGTCTTGGCAGGCATAAATGTGCACCGGAAGAGAGTCGACATTAAATGATTTGACGGGGTCTGTATTCATTTAGGTGGGCGGTGAGACTAATGAGTTTGGCTGGACGGTCAATTTTAAAGGGGTGTCTTTTGACTTTTTCCTGTGCATCTGTTTCACTGCGCGGCTGATGAAGACGCTCCGACACAACGATCCTGGTTTTGCACGCAAGCTTGACCGTCTATGTGCGGCCTCGAGTTTATTTGATCCCAAGATTGAGGCTAGCTCTCGGTCGATTGTTGAGCGTGTGGGTCTCAAGGGCGATACTGCGTTGATTGAATTTTCCAGGAAGTTTGATGAGGTGAATCTCACTGTCGGTACGCTTCGTGTGAGTGATGCCGAAATTCAGGCAGCGGGTAAGACTGTTGATGGTAAGCTTAAGGCCGCCATTAGGTTTGCTCACCGGAATATCAGAGACTTCCATAAGCGGGGATTGCGTAAGGGATGGAGAGGCCGGAACGCACAGGGAGCACGGGTTGGGGAGAAATATGACGCTTTTGATCGGGTAGGGATATACATTCCTGGGGGGACAGCCCCATTAATGTCTACAGCACTGATGACAGTGACATTGGCTAAGGTGGCCGGGTGCAGAGAAATTGTGGTTTGCACTCCATGTGATAAGGAGGGGGAAATCAATCCCGGATTGCTTCATGCGGCCAGAATGGCGGGAGCGACAGAGATTTATCGCGTGGGCGGGGCGCACGCAATAGCGGCCCTAGCACTCGGAACGAAAAGCATTGCGTCGGTACAGAAAATATTTGGCCCCGGCAATGCCTACGTGGTTGCCGCCAAGCGCCTGTTGGTTGGTCATGTTTCCATCGATCTTTTGCCCGGCCCAAGTGAACTATTGGTGTTGGCTGACGCATCGGCTAATCCGGCGTACGCTGCGGCCGATATCCTGGCGCAGGCTGAGCACGGTTCCGGTCACGAGCGGTGCTGGTTGATTAGTACTTCATCAAAAGTGATTGAGGCAGTGAAAAAGGAGATTGAGAAACAGTTGCCCAAACGGTCGCGCCGGAAACACATACAAAATGCCCTCAATAAGAATGGTTGGCTGATTCAGTCGAAATCTCTGGCTGAATCAATTAGCTTGGCGAATCGGCTGGCACCTGAGCATTGCGAACTAATGCTAAAGAACCCCAAGGAGGCAGCAAAGGAAATTGTGACTGCAGGAGCTTTGTTTCTGGGGGATGATTCGCCGACCGTTACGGGGGATTATGTGGCAGGTCCGAGCCACACTTTACCAACCGGCGGAGCGGGCGCATCTTTCCCGGGGTTAACCGTTGATATGTTTCAGCGGCGCACCAGTGTGGTTGAGTATTCAAAAACGGCCTTGAAGAAATCCATTTCAGTTATCGAGCAGTTTGCAGATGTCGAAGGGCTTGATGCACATGGCCGTTCGGCTTCGATTCGGCTGAATCCATGAGCCTTGTACGTAAACACGTTCAGCGAATGCACGCGTATATGCCGGGCGAGCAACCTAAAGAACGTGAGCTCATTAAACTGAACACCAACGAAAACCCGTATCCGCCTGCTCCGAAAGTGTTGTCAGCAATCAAGCGTGCTGTGGATGATCGTTTACGGCTGTACCCTGATCCCAGAGCCGGCACGCTGCGTGAGCAATTGGCCGCATTGCACGGGGTTAATCCTGAGAATGTGATCATAGGCAATGGTTCTGATGAGTTGTTGGGGCTGGCTACCCGGGCGTTTGTGGATCCGGGTGGGGGCTGCGTGCAATATTTCACCCCGAGTTACTCCCTCTATCCAGTGCTGGCTGATATCCATAATGCAAAACGAAATGAGGTTTGCCTTTTGGATGACTTTTCTTTGCCTGCTGTTGCCCAATTAAGGAAGGAAAAGGATTGGAATTTTAGGGCGGCATTAACCTATATCACCACGCCCAACGCGCCCACTGGATGTGGTTACACGACAGCCGAACTGGATGCATTGTGCCTTGCCCAGAAAGGGGTCGTGGTTCTGGATGAGGCATATGTGGATTTTGCTGAAGAGAGTGCGATGGATTTGGCATTGAAGCATTCACATGTGTTGGTGAGCAGGACCTTTTCCAAGGCATACTCCCTCTGCTTCCAGCGGATTGGTTATTTTGTGGGATCAAGGGAATTGATTTCGGCTCTCGATAAAATCCGCGACAGCTATAATGTAAATGGTCTTGGTCAAGTGGCAGCCGGGGCAACCTTGAAGAGCCTGCCGTATTACCGTTCCAATTTCCGGAAGATTATTAAGCTAAGGGCAAGGGTCGGGCTGGTTTTGGCAGGGTTGGGTTTTGAGACCTTGCCTAGCCAGGCGAATTTTATTTTGACTAAGCCGCCTCGCTTCGCGGCCAGTACTTGGCTCAAGAAGCTTCGGGCGCAAAAAATATTGGTACGCCATTTTAAGGAGTCACATGTTAAGGATTACCTTAGGATTACTATCGGATCTGAAAAAGATATGAACGTATTGCTGCGGGCGATTAGGACTATCCTCAAGAGCTAGCGCTTGTAACGGTTGGCTTCGCGACGGTTATATAGTTTCAAAAAATCATCTCGTTCGTTGAGAGTGTGT
Organism: Verrucomicrobiota bacterium; assembly: GCA_030747505.1. Classification (GTDB taxonomy): domain Bacteria; phylum Verrucomicrobiota; class Verrucomicrobiia; order Limisphaerales; family UBA1100; genus UBA1100. The sequence goes on from JASLKQ010000052.1 coordinate 10,535, forward strand.
TCTATATCTTTTATGAAATCTTCACAGCTTTGGGCGAGACCGCCCATGGAAATAACGGTGTCCCGCTCCGCATAATCGTTGGTTACCGCAAGTGCTTCACCATAGGGTTTTAGACGGTAAGCGGTGCGCTCAATCAGGTCATCGGCCGTTTTGCTGTCACGGGAAAAAATAATTTCCAGTGAATCCGATGAAATGTTTTTTGGGGCATCTTTAGGCCCCCCAGTGCCATCGAAAAAAAGAGTTACTGGTGTTCCTGCGCTATCCACGTATTGGGTTAGCACCCGAATGAGGGCTTCACGTGCTTGAGCTGAGTGTCGTTGTTCATTGGGTGCAAGATCTCGCCAGACATGAAGGAGACTGTAACCATCCACTAAAATCCGCACTATGGCCATGTGGCGTAGTTTCCACTCATAATATAGACTAGTCGAGGGCTTTCCATTTTCTAAGACTTTTGGTATATATCTGGTGTGCCCATTTACGAGTATGAACATACCCAAGGGAGCGATATCTGTCCGGTTCGCTTTGAAGTGAATCGGCCCATGAAAACACCGCCGTTGACCAAGTGTCCCGTATGTAAAAAACCGGTGCACAAGCTTTTTGGATCAGTTTATATGCCGAAACACCTCAAAAAAGTTAATGTTAGGGAGGCTACCAGCAATGGATTTACTGTATTAAAGAAATCAAGCAAGGGGGAATACGAGGTGCATAAGCCAGATCGGGGGATTTAATGCCTGATCGCCTTCAAGTATTTTTTTCTGGGCATGTTCAGGGTGTGGGGTTTCGATACGCTGTAAGACAGCTTTCGTTGGAGTTTGAGGTGACTGGTTGGGTCAAAAATCTGCCTGATGGGCGTGTGGAACTGGTGCTTGAAGGGGAGCGGGGCGAATTAGAGACTTTTCAAAAGGCTATTCCCGATGCAGGATTGCGCCGCTTTATCCATGAGACCGACTCCAATTGGAACAAAGGGACGGGTGAGTTCAAAGGTTTTGAAATTGTCCGTTAAGGTTTCGATATGAGATACGCCATATTATCAGATATCCACGGGAACCTAGAGGGGTTGAATACTGTGATGGAACATGCTCAATCTAATGGCGTGGAACAGTATGTTTGTGGTGGGGATGTAGTGGGCTACAACGCTAATCCGAAAGAGTGTATGGATATTGTACGTGGACTTGATATGCCATGTGTGATGGGGAACCACGATGAGTATATCGGGCAGGACTGTGATCTTTCGGCGTTTAACCCCGTGGCAGCCGAGGCTGTTATCTGGTGCCGTGAACAACTTAGCCCAGAAGATCGTCAATGGCTGCAGGATTTACGCTATGTTCGGTTGGTGGATCATTTTTCAATCGTGCATAGCACTATGGACAGCCCCCGGGAGTGGGGTTATGTCTCAGATAAAAGAGATGCTGCTAACAATTTTACATACCAAAGTACAAATCTTTGTTTTCATGGGCACACTCATGTACCCCAGATGTTTATAGATGATGGGGAGGATATTCTTCACGGAAGTTTTATCGAGCCATTGAAACTTCAAGTTGGCAATCGTTACTTCATCAACGTGGGGAGTGTTGGGCAGCCTCGCGACGGGGATCCTCGTGCAGCCTATTGTATTTATGATTCTGAAGACTTGACGGTTGAGCTGTTTCGTTTGGATTATGACATCGAAAAAACAAAGGCCAAAATTCGTGAGGCAGGGCTGCCTGAACGTTTGGCGGAGCGTCTGGATTACGGTAAATAATTTTACCTTCCTGTGAAGGTTCTTATTCTTAAGCCCAGTTCGTTAGGGGATATTATTCATGCCTTACCTGTGTTGCGACTTATCAAGCAACAACGACCTGAGTGGCAGGTGCATTGGTGGATTGAAAAAAACTTTGCGCCATTGCTTGAAATGGACCGGGATATTAGTGCTTTGCACCATTTTGAGAGGCACGCCTTGAGATCCTTTAGCGGTGTTGCTCGCGGCATAAATTCTGTAGTGCGTATGCGGGCGGAGCGGTTTGATGTTGTTATTGATCTGCAAGGGTTGGCTCGCAGTGCATTGCATGGATGGGTAGTTCATGGGGGGTATGTGATAGGGTTGGATCAACGGAGGGAAGGGGCAGCGTTGCTCTATGATATGTTAATCCCCAGGCCAAGCAGTCGAACTCATGCGGTTGACTGGTGTCTGGAGGTGTTGCCGGAAATCGGATTAAGTGCTGATGAGCCGTTTGAATGGCTCCCAGAACGTCATTGGGTAACCAATCAACTTTGTGGTCAGGGCTATCAATCTAATGTCCGTTGGATAGGGCTTTGCCCTGGCGCTCGATGGAAGAGTAAACAGTGGCCAGTCGAATCGTTTGAGGCATTGGTAAAAGAATTGGATTATCCGGATGTTCGTTTCGCGGTTTTTGGAGGAAAGGATGATAGGGTAATTGGGAGAAGATTGGCCGCCAATGAGCACGTTGTGGATTTGACGGACCGAACCTCTCTGCCTGAAACGATAGAATGGATGCGTGCGTGTTCCGCGGTGGTTACTAATGACACAGGGCCCATGCATATTGCCGCTGCTTTAAATATTCCGGTGGTGGCACTATTCGGTCCTACAGATCCATTGAAGACGGGACCTTATAAGGCTAAAGGCAGGGTGGTCTGTCAGGAGTATGGGCAATGCGATCAATGTATAAATGGTCGTTCATACCGTGCAGACGATCATGACTGTATGAAGTCTATTGATCCCAATGTAGTGGCTGCTGCTGTGATTGAGTGTGAATAACTCGCTTAAGGCCGTATTTCTTTCATCTCGCGAAATACACAGCATTATGCAAGTCTTCATCCGTGGGGAGGAATTGGTTTATTGGGGTTCTATGCGTTTGCTTTGTTTCCAATGTGTGGGCGCAGCTTCTTGACGTACGCCTGAAGAGTGGGCGTGATAATTTTGTTCTCAATGAGCAGGTGGTTGTATCTGTGTCCGTGCGTAACAACTCCGATCAGTTGGCTATTTTGGCGAATGAAAAAAACTGGATCCAATTTACAGTGAGTCGGGCCCAGGGGGTGCCGGTTGCTAAACATGGGAATCCTCCAGAAGGTGATGTTTTTGTTCTTAAATCAGGGAAGGCGGTGGCACGGGAGGTTCGATTAGATTCCTTTTTCGATTTTTCTGAGCCTGGTGAATATGTTGTTTCGGCCGTTATAGTTATTCCAAACTGGGGTAATAAAAAAATTGAAGCGATGCCGTTGCGTTTTCAGATTGTTCGCGGTCATGATATGGCAACACTTGAGCGAGGTATTTCAATAGCACGAGGCGGGTTGGCTCCGGTGGTGCGACGCTACACGTTGCAAAAAGCGCGGGTAAACGGGAAACTATTCATGTACATGAGGGTATCTGATGATAACAGCCCGAATTTTAAAATCTACAATGTTATGGCTCTGGGAACAATGATACAGACGCCGACTCCGGATTTAGGATTTGAAGTTGATACATCGGGACTGGTGCATGTGTGTTTTCAAAGCTATGCGCGCAATTATCTTTATTGCATTGTTAATCCTGCTGGCGACCTTGTTGGACGTAGGATGTATGCGGTTAATAATACAAAGGGTCGCCCGAGACTGTATAAAACAGTCCGTGGGGGGATTGAAATATCTGGTGGTCAGCGGATTGTTTCCACTTGGGATTTTCCGACGGGGAGGGGGAATCCTGCCCTCTTGCCCGGGAAGCGTTTGACTCTTCCAAGATGAATTATTTCAACTGGAATCCGTCTTCTGGAATTTCCGCCTGAAGGCGCTTGGCGATTTTGTTCGCATACGCCAAGTCCTCACGTTTAGTGGAGGTTTTTTTGTTTCTTAATCGCATTCGGGCTACACCAACAATGCCTCCATTGCGATCTTTTACAGGAACAGTAACTATGGCGACCTCATTTTTTATTCCGTAAAAATTTTCCGTTGTCTCGAAGACCTTGGCGACGACTTCATGTGCCGGTTTTCCGATCTCCTTGGGGTCAATACTGGCTATTACGACCGGAGCTATTTCTTCTTTAGGAGGTGCGGCTAACTGTAATGAAAGAATCCGGTTGTAGTTGCGAGTGACATTGAGTAACAGACTAACCAATTGAAGGGTCTTTTCTTCTTGTAAGGTGCGTATTTGTGAGGAGGCAAATTGGACCTGCGAATCACTTCTCACCCAGAACCCCATGATCCCCTCACGATAATCAGGTACTTTTGATGGGTCATATGTAACAAAGTCACGCCTGTGGTTCAGGGTCCACTTCAAATTGTTCTTCTCGCAACTTAGTTTAATCGATTGCCAATCATTTTTGGGTGAGTTGAACTGATCGTCATCGTATCGGAATCCTTTTATTGGCGAATTGTTTTTGTAAACAGTCCAGAAAGCTTCCTTTGTGTCTGGCTTTACCGCTAGAAGGTAGTAATCCTTCTTATTAGGCTGCATCCGGAATATGATGCCCGCAGCACGCACTCCGGTTCCTTTTATGATTTTAAATCGGGTTGAGTAGACGAAGTCCTTCTGTTTGGGATTTTCGAGCAGGAGTAAGGTGTAGTGCTTTGTGCTGGAGTCGCCGCCGGCAATTTCTATGACCCTTTGGGATTCAGGTGTTCCGGTGGATTGATTGGGGACATCGGCTTTGATTACCCTTGCAGTGCCTGGTTTACCCGGGCCGACGTGGATGATTCGGAAGCCGGCGGGAGATTCTCCAAGTTTCTGTTTATCTAAGGACAGCGGGTTTTCAGCCGCCTGTATGTTTAAGCCAGCTAGTAGGGCGATAAGAACCAACCTCATCGCCTTAGTAAATCATATCCGCAACGGTATGGCCAGCAGGGATAAAGGGAAGCACGTGCTCTGTGTATGGATTAATGACTTCCAGTATGTAAGGTTCTTTTGCTGCAAGCATGCGTCTTATGGCTGCCTTTAGATCTTTCTTGTACATTACCCGTTCACATTTGACACCGTACCCGGCACAGATTGTAGGGTAGTCGGGATAAATGGCTTTGGGGTTATCCGGGTCACCAAGGTAGGTATGGCCCCGGTTTCCCTTATAAAATCGGTCTTCCCATTGCATCACCATTCCCAGGTGTTGATTGTTGAGGATGATGGCTTTGGCGTTAATTTTTTCAATTTTGGCTGTGGCAAGTTCCTGGATATTCATCAGGAAGGAACCATCTCCATCGATGTCAACCACCTCCTTGTTTGGGTGGGCGACTTTTACCCCCAAAGCTGCAGGATAGCCAAATCCCATCGAACCGAGTCCGGCACTGGTAATCAGTTGGCGGGGATTCTTGTACTGGTAGTGCTGTCCGGCCCACATTTGGTGTTGGCCTACGCCGGTGGTAATAATGGCATTACCCTTGCTTTCCTTGTACAGTGTGGCAACAGCATGTTGTGGGAGGATAACCTGATCTTCCTTGCCCTTGAGATGCTCTTTCATGTGGGAGGAATTTATAACCTCTTCGGTAACCTCATACCCCAAGGGTGCGCGTTGTTTCCATTCAGCAATCTGCTTGTGCCATTTATTAAAGCGGGCCTTGATGGGGCGGCTTTTAACCATCTTGAGCAGTTTGCCCAGCGCGTATTTCACGTCACTGTGAACGGGTAATTGCACTTGCCGGTTTTTGTTGTGCTCAGAATGGTCCAGATCGATGTGTACGATGGTTCCGCTTTCGCAGAATTTATCCACTTTGCCGGTTACACGGTCATCAAAGCGAACCCCAAGGGCCAATAGAAGATCGGCTCCATCGGCGATCTTTCGGGTATTGCCCTTCGTGTCCTTGCGGAGTTCTCCGCTCACCGCCCAGTTGGCGTAAGCTGCTCCATGCATGCCCAGCCAGCGCAGGGATAGTTTGTGGTTTTCAGGGAATGCACCCACTCCCATGAGGGTGGTGGTTACCGGGATCTTTGTTGCTTCGGCAAAAGCTCGCAGGTCTCTGGAGGCATTTCCTGATATAATACCGCCGCCGGCATAAATTACCGGCCGTTCAGACTTTTCGATCAGTCCAATGATTTCGTTTAATTCCAGATCATCGGCTTTGGGTGAAGGGCGGTAACCTGGTAGACTGAGTTTTGTTGGCCAGATGGGCTGGGCAGTCTGTTGCTGGATGTTCTTTGGGAAGTCAATGACGACTGGTCCGGGTCTTCCGGTTTGGGCAATATGAAAGGCCTCCTTAACTACCCGTGGTATTTCACGAATATCAGTGATAAGGGAGCTGTGTTTTACAATGCCAAGCGTCATGCCATAATAATCAGTTTCCTGGAATGCACCTTTGCCAATCATGGCCTGTGGCACTTGGCCGGTCAGGGAGACTAGGGGAACACTATCCATCCACGCATCGGCAATACCGGTAACCAAGTTGGTGGCTCCGGGACCGCTGGTGGCCATACAAACGCCGGCCCTGCCGGTGGCACGCGCATAGCCTCCTGCAGCAAATGCGCCGCCTTGTTCATGCCGGGGGAGAATGGTGCGAATTTGGTTGGATTTGGTTAGTGCCTGATGGAGCTCCATGCTGGTGCCTCCAGGATAAGCGAAGATGGTGTCTACCCCTTCGCGTTCCAAGGCGGCTATGAGGATTTCACAGCCTTTCATGGGTTTTCCAAGCGTGCGGCGGGGTTTTCTCTTTTTACTCGTTTTACTGCTCATGGTTGCTTCATTTTTGCGGCTGATCCGGGCGCAATAAAAAGACCCACGACCGTTTCCAGCCGCGGGTCCTTGTCGAAAGTCATTCTAGCCTCGACAGTGACCAGCGGCTTCGGCGGGTACTACAGGTACTACCGATAGGCCAATAGTTTGTACGGGCAGATTCAACATGTTAGGAGGAATCTTTAGCAGGAAAAGTGGCTTGGGTCAATGCCCTTCGGAACTGTTATTGTCGTGTGGAAGAACTTGTGTTTCATTGCCTTCCGGATTTTTTTGTTTAAGGAGATCAGTGTATTTTGAGGCGGCAAATAGATATCCGGTGGCGAGGATCAACTGAACCAGGACGACAATGGCCCCAATCTTAACATATTGCATGAAGGTTACGGTGTGACCTTCCTTTTTGAGAATCCCGATGGCGACCACGGTGGATGCACTGCCGATGGGAGTGAAATTACCGCCAAGCCCTGCTCCAAAAATCAGGCTCCACCACAGTAGTTGGCTATAGCCTTGTTCCACGTCACCGAACCATTCATATCCTTGCCCTGCAGTATATGCTTCTTGAAATCCGCCCAAAACTTTTGCCAGAACTGCTGCTAAAGGGATGTTGTCAGTCAGGCCACTAAAAAAAGCACTACTCCATAGCATGACTATGGGTCCTTTTACTTCTCCTGACCCTAAAGGTCCCTTTAGCCATTCGCCTATCATCGATAGCACACCGGCGTGTTCCATTACCCCCAATAGAGTGAAGAGGCCCAGAAAGAAGAGAACCAGAGTCCATTCAACTTCATTGAGCACCGCTTCCACATCGGTCGGGTATATCACCAGCATGATTGCTGCTCCCATTAGGGCAATTACTTCCAGCCCAATATTTGGGTCCTTGAGTAGAGGAATTGAATCCTTTAAGGCGAAACCGAGAATGATCGCTCCCAGGACACAGGCAGACATGTAGAAAAACTTACGATCCTTTACTGTTTCCCATTCATCAAAGGCGTCTACCATGGCCTTTGCATTGGATTTCTCATCATCACTGCTAAGAGGTTGGATTTTGAACAATACGCGTGCCAAGTAAAGGGTTGCCACAAAAGCGATCAGGCAGTAGGGCCCGGCTACCATCATAAAATCGGCATATCCAATTCCCGCAGCAGTTCCCACAATAATGTTGGGAATAGAGGAAATAAGGGTGAGCAGGCCACCGATATTGGTGTAAATGCCTTCAGCCAGAAGGAAGGGCATTGCTGAAAGCTTTAGCTTCTTACACGCCACGATGGTGAGCGATCCCACAATGATCATGGCCGTGACATTATTAAGGAAGGCGCTGAAAACCACGGTTAGGCCGGAGAAACAAATTAGCAGTTTGAAAGGGTCTCCTTTAGATGCCTTGAGGATTTTCACGCTAATCCAAGCAAAGAGTCCGCTGCGAGAAATCAGTGTTACAAAGATCGTTGAGCCGATGATGATGCCAATTGTGCCCCAATCGATCATCACAATATATGAGGGGATTGAGTGCGCGGAGTCTCCGCCATGACTGACTGCATCAGTGAGGTGCTTCTGAATGTTTGCATCCGAGAATCCCAAAAGAAGTGCGATGCCTGAACCCAGCAGTACCAAAATGGCCTTGTTGACCTTTTCCAATGCCAGCATGCCTAAAGTCACAGCCAGAAGAAGGCCGAATACATACTTGGGATTGGCCTCGAAGTGATGAAGCATCACGGCGCAAACAGCAGTTACGGCAATTACAGCAATCGTAACGTGCAAAGGATTGTGTAATTTTTTTGCGGGTGCAGTTTCTGTGGCTTCGCTCATGTTAATTCCTTACACGATCAGTAGTGGGGTGGTTCGTAATTCCACGGCTATTGAATAGGCGGTTGCGTTCATTGCCTGTTGATCTGGGTCGTGAGCTTTGACGACAACCAAATCAGCCTTATGTTCGTCGATGGATTTCCGATATTCCTCCAGTTGCTGTCCATGGGAGACGTGCTTGATTACCTTGATGTTTGGCAGCTCATGACTGAGGACTTCTTCAACAGAATCAATATAGGCAGAAGGTTCACTCAACAGTTGTTTTCGTATGGTCTCGCGTGCAACATCTGTATCGATTTCAGGAATTTTACTGATGACTTCCATATAACGATCAAAAACCACATCATCCTCAATGTGAGTAAGGTGGAGAGTGCCATCTGAAAGAGTCATATGAGAGGCATGATTGACCAAGCAATCTTCCCCTGTCAGATGGTCGTTGATCGCCATTACGTTGGCAGTGTTTTTCATGGCGTGTTCAGGGACTCCTTCACGATCAGGGTGAGGCATGATTGCCACCGGAGGCTCGGTTACCTGAATTAACACGTCCAGATGTTCCCCGAGGCTATGGGGCCACCGCCATGCTTCACTGTGTAAATGACGGTAGGTGACGATTAGATCTGGTTTTTTATTTCCCACAATATCAAGGAGGTCCTTGACCGTTGTGAAGTCTCCTTTTTTCAGGACATCCCATGGTCCTTTCGTTTTTGCGAAAAAAGATTTCGCGCTTTCGACGTATTGGTCTGCAGCAGTGCTCTCAAGATCTGTTATGATCAGGGTGTTTTTGAGCACAGGAGGTTTGTATTGAAAAATGGTTTTGGCAGCGGCGTTGAAGACGCTGGCAAACTGGTCCACTGAACTCATGAGGCAATTGAAGCGAACTCAGGCTGTAAGCTGCAAGGCAATTCGATTGCAAAAAGCCGACGAAATTATAATTGGTTTAAGCAGGTTCTTGTTGGGTGAGGCAATGAAAAGATCCCAGCCCCCAAGCCAGATGGGTGGAATCGATGTTAATTATTTCCCGGTCAGGGAAGCAGTTCTGCAAAATGTTTTTTGCGACGAGGTCGTTGGGATGGTTGTAAGTGGGCAGAAGGACTGATGAATTGCCAATATAAAAGTTGGCATAACTGGCGGGCAGTCGCTCTCCTTCGTGTTCCACAAGGCCTGGCATGGGTAGTTCAATAATTCGCAGTGCCGTGCCTTTTTCTGTTTTTGCTTCTCTTAGTTGTCTGAGGTTTTCCTGTAAAAGGTCATAGTTTTCGTCAGTCGACACTTCTTCCACTACGGTAACGACAGTTTGAGGGTCGACGAAACGCGTAAGGTTATCGATATGCCCGTCGGTGTCATCGCTTGAAATACCTTCTTTTAGCCAGATAATATTCGTAACACCCAGATAGTCGCAAAGTCGATTCTCAATCTCAGTTTTGCTGAGTGTGGGATTTCGGTTTGGGTTTAAAAGGCAGCTTTCAGTGGTAAGCAGGGTGCCGGTCCCATTAATCTCAATGGAGCCGCCTTCAAGGATCATTTGAGGGGTAAAACATTCGAGATGTCTTTGTCGGGCAATTTTTTCAGGGATTAGGTTGTCTAGATCAAAGGGTGGGTATTTTTCACCCCAAGCGTTATAGCCCCAGTTGGTAATGGCACGAGTTGTTTTATTCTTTATGAATAAAGGCCCATGATCACGGCACCACGGTTCGTAGGCCTGGTGGTGAAAGAATTCCACGTTGCTGTTTAATGCATCGTGGGCTTGCAGGACAGACCGGACGTCCTGCTCCATTGCGGAGTCCCAAACATTGATATATACTCCTTCTCCAGCGGAGAGGATGCGTACAATGGTTGCGAAAACCGGAGGGATGTGGTCGTACAGGCCAGGGAAGCTGATTCCTTCCGCACGGGGCCAAGTGAGCCAGGTGCCATCATGAGGTTCCCACTCGGCGGGCATACGGAAGCCGAGTTGAGAGGGTGTGCTCAGGGGAGGTCCTCCTTTAGTGATGCGTTCAATAAATTGTACCACTGTTCGCTGGAGAGGTTGATTTCGGTTGCTTTGGTTAATTCGTTGATGCGCTCGGTTTTGGTGCTGCCAACAATGGGGAGAATGCCAGAAGGGTGTCGAAGCAGCCAGGCGATCGCAACGGCTCCGCGTGAGCAGTCTAATTCACGGGCCAATAAGTCGAGGCGTCTTCGCACCTTCGTGGGTTTGTATTTTTCTTGTGAAGGCAAGACATCACTCTTGCTCGTTCCCAGAAAACCTCCCCCCAAGGGGCTCCATGCCATGGGGGTAATATTTTTCTCCATACATTGATCCAGAGTTCCGTCGTTGAATGGAGCGAGCTGAAGGAGGCTCAGTTCGATTTGGTTGACGAGCAGGGGGATCTTCAGTGCGCCTTGCAAAAGATTCACTTGGGAAGGCTTGAAATTACTGACTCCAAAATATTTCACTTTACCTGATTTCTTTAAAGCGGTGAAAGCTTTGGCGATTTCTGATGGGTCCATTAGCCAGTCGGGGCGGTGGAGTTGGTATATATCCAAGCAATCCACCCCGAGTCGCTTAAGAGAGCCTTCACAGGATTGGATGATGTAGTCTTTGGAAAGGTCATAGCGATAGGTTTCGTTTCCGTCTGGAACCCGGATACCGCATTTGGTCGCGATGATGGATGATTTCCGCAGTTCCTTTGAATGCTTGAGTGCGAGGCCAAAAAGTTCCTCCGAGACGCCTCCGCAATAAATATCGGCATGATCATAAAGAGTATAGCCTGCCTCGTGAGCAGCGAAAATCGCTTTAATTCCGGCGTCCCTTGCCTTTGCGGTGACTTTACGGGCTTCCCAGGTTCCGGCGATACGCCAGCAACCAAAGGCCAAGGCTGAGGCTTTAATTGTGCTTTTACCGATGTGGGCTTGTTTCATTACGTTGGGCGCGGGCTAAGTTAAGGGAGCTTAGGCTGGTGGGTAAAACAAAATCCTGCGTGAACAGGGTGCGCTTGCCTTGGAACAGGATTCAGGCGCACGGTTCTTTCGTGGGAGGTAAACTTGAATGGCTCAAGGCGGTGTTCGCTGGGTTGGTTTGGTTCTGTGCGTTTGCTCCGCTGCAGTGCGAGTTGGCTGCCTGGTTGACGCCTGCAATGCTGCTCTGGGCAACTTGTGCCGAGCCTAAACGGGCTTTTTGCTTGGGCTGGGTTGCTGGTGCTGCTCATTTCTTTTCATCTCTCAGTTGGGTTCTGTATATTCCGGTTGCTGGGAGTAATATTGTTGGATGGGTGATGTTGAGTGGCTATTGCGCGATATACCCGGCAATTTGGGTGGCTTTTTGTTGGCTGATTTTCCCCGGAGACAGAACAGACGTGGGTAAGGCGGTAAGTCAAATGCCCTTTAAAGTTCGGTTGCTTTGGGGAGGAGCCTGCGCAGTGGGATGGGTGGCTCAGGAATGCCT
>JASLKQ010000053.1 GCA_030747505.1 Verrucomicrobiota bacterium
TTGCAGCGACCTTTCGCAAAGAGGGTGACGATTACACAGCCATTATCGTGCAGGCCCTTGGCGATCGCTTGGCCGAGGCCACAGCAGAATACCTACACAAGATCATGCGCGACCAATGTGGCTTTGGGAAGGCCGAGGGGCTCACGGCAGGAACTACGATTGACGAAGAACAGGCAAAGTTCTTAATAGGGGAAAAATACAGTGGAATACGTCCCGCATCTGGGTACCCATCCTGCCCGGATCACAGTGAAAAGGACACTCTTTGGAAACTACTAGATGCTGAGGCTTATATCGGGGCCACCCTGACCTCAAGTTACGCTATGAATCCGCCCAGTACCATCAGCGGTTTCTACTTGAATCACGCCGATGCAAAATATTTTAATCTGGGTTTGATTGGTGAGGATCAGGTGGATGATTACTCTACCCGAAAAGATATTCCCAAGGCAGAGGCGGAGAAATGGCTGCGCCCATATTTGGGATACGATGAAGAGTAATGAGCGAAAGCGAAAAACGATTTCGGTCGATTTAAATTCTAGTTGCCTTCGCCGATTTGGGAGTCGATCGAGCTGATAATCTTTTCACTCCAATGATCGAGCTGCTCAGCGTCTTTTCCTTCCAGAAGTAATCTCACTTTGGGCTCAGTTCCTGAATAGCGTAGGAGCACCCGGCCGCCACCAGATTGCAAGGCGGTTTCGGCTTCAGCCACTAGTGCGGGTACACGATCCAGTTCCTCAATGGGTTTCTTTTCTGTGACGCGCAGGTTGGTGAGTTTTTGAGGGAAGCGCTTCCAGCATTGGGCGAGTTGGGAAAGGGGCTGCTGTTTGCTGGTCATGATGCGAAGGATTTGCAAGGCTGCGACCAAGCCATCACCGGTAGAGGCGTGGTCGCTAAAGATGAGGTGACCGCTTTGTTCCCCCCCGAAATTATAGTCTTCTGAAAGCATTTTATCGATCACGTGTTTATCGCCCACGGGAGTGCGCACGACTTTACCTCCCGCACTATTAATGGCTTCATCCAGACCGGCATTACTCATCACAGTGGATACAAGTGTATTCTGTGCGAGTGAACCTTCTGCCAGCATCTCCAGGCCGGCAATGGCCATGATGTCGTCGCCGTCGATGAGTTGGCCGGTTTCATCACACAAAATAACCCGGTCAGCATCTCCATCATGCGCGATGCCAATATCGGCTCCATTCTCCTGAACCCAATTACACATTTTCTCTGGGTATAGGGATCCACAGTCCGCGTTGATATTAGACCCGTCGGGCCGGTTGCCATATGTGATGACATTAGCTCCCAGTTCGCGAAGGGTACAGGGGGTGGCCTTATAGGCTGCACCGTGACCGCAGTCGACGACAATGGTTACGCCTTCGAGAGTTTGCCCGCGTGTAAAAGAGCGTTTGGCATATTCCACATAGCGTCCGAGGGCGTCGTCGATACGTGCAGCCTTGCCAATGGCTCCGGCAGTGGGCCGCACATCATCGATTTCGCCGCTGAAGACAAGGTTTTCGATCTGTTCTTCAATCGGATCGGCTAGCTTGTAGCCATCGTGGTTAAAAAACTTGATGCCATTGTCATCATAGGGATTGTGGGATGCGGTGATAACAATACCAGCATCGGCGCGAAGACTGTTGGTAATACGGGCCACGCCGGGAGTCGGTAGAGGGCCGATAAATAGCACATCTACACCCATGGAGAGAATTCCACTCGAAATTGCGTTTTCGAGCATGTATCCCGACAAGCGTGTATCTTTACCGATAACAATCTGGTGTTTCTTCCGGTTGCGCGATTCGGGGTTAAGATCTTTGAAGACATGAGCTGCGGCCCGTCCGAGTTTAAGGGCGGTTTCGGCAGTGACCGGTTCTACATTAGCCTTTCCACGCACTCCATCGGTTCCAAATAATTTATTCGTTGGCGGATTCATTATTATCAACTGGATTTGGGTTCGAAAGGGAAGGGGCGGGTTGATTAACTGAAACGGGTTGAGGTTTTTTGTTGGCGTTGGTATAGGATAGGCCCGCGGCAGTCTTGATGATAAACCACACCATGATGGCCAGCACGAGTGACAAGACTTTCAATAGAAAGTTGCTCATGCCTTTTGGTTGTGGATTGGTTTCCAAGATTATTTTATACTTGGTTTAGGTCTAATTTTTTTCTCAATAATTGCGATTAATTCGCGGAAAGATTCACGGAGGCGGCTGCTACGAGTCGTTTGAGTGTCTGCTGATGGAGTGCTGGCTTTCAGCATTTCAGTGAGGAAATCCTTCAATTGCTTGAGTGATACTTTCCGGTATAAGGCTCCATTGTGGCTGTAGGAAATATCTCCGGTTTCTTCCGATACAATCACCACAATAGCATCAGTTTCTTCGCTGAGTCCGATTGCCGCACGGTGCCGGGTGCCCAGAGTATTATTAATGTCAATTCGTCGGGTAAGCGGAAAAATGCAGGAGGCATACATGATGCGATCGCCTCGAACCACCACTCCTCCATCATGAAGTTGTGAATTGGGAAAGAAAATAGAATCAAGCATTTCCGGGGTAAGGGCGCAGTCGATTAGAACCCCACTGTTTGTCTCCTGATATATATCCACCGTGCGTTCAATGGCAACAATACTGCCAACGCGTTTGCGTGAGAGTTGGTTGGTTGCTTGCACGACGGCGTCGACATCCAGCGGGCTATCTTCATCGGAAGAAAAAATCGGGAGGTTGCCGAGCTCAGCCAGAAGCCGGCGGAGCTCAGGTTGAAAGATGATCAGAATTGCCACCGTGGTAAATAGGAACAATTGTTGCAGTAACCATCTCAACACCTGAAGCTCCAACAAGGCGATCAAGGTGGTGAGTCCAATCAGGATCAGGAAACCCAATACCACCGGCCAACCCCGGGATCTCTGAAGAAACGTGAATGCATAGTAAATTCCGACGGCTAAGGCGCTAATTTCCACAATCGCTCGAACAATCCACACCCAGTCGAGCTTGATCCACTCCCACAGGGTCTTGATCCACTCGGGGATGTCTGAGACCTGTGGTATTTCTGTGGCTAGAATGAAATGGAATGAATCCATTGCTAATTGGTTGCTGTCCAAACCCTTAAGGCCTGCGTGGTCTCCTCTACATCATGTGTGCGGATGATGGCTGCTCCGGCTTGGGTGGCACGACAGGCGCTGGCCAAACTACCCGGCAGGCGGTCATTTACTCCAGCTCCAGTGAGCTCTCCGATAAATGATTTACGTGAGGTACCCATCGCCAAAGGGCGCTCCATTCTTGTAAGACGTTCAAGTCCTTTCATCAACGCCAAATTATGCTCCAGTGTTTTTCCAAAGCCAATTCCTGGATCCAAAACCACCTGTTCGAGGCTTATTCCCCAGTCAGTCCACCGTTTCATTTGTCGGTTAAAAAATGCTTCCACATCATTGAGTACATCGGCGTATTTTGGGTTTCTTTGCATGGTTTTTGGGTCGCCCAGCATGTGCATAGCTACATAGCCTGATTTCGTTTCGGCTACAAGTTGCCACATAGCCTCATCCTCACGGTTGGCGGCAATATCATTGATGATGCTGGCGCCAGCCTTTAGCGCTGCTTTGGCAACAGCCGGCTTTTGAGTGTCGATAGAAATTGCAATCTTAGTTTTGCCAGCTAGTTTTTCTATCACAGGAATGACCCGGTTTAATTCCTCCTCTTGGGTAACCGGTTCTGCTCCCGGGCGGGTGGATTCGCCGCCAATATCCAATATGTCCGCGCCTGAATTTTCCAAATACAGTGCGTGTTTGACGGCTGACACTGTGGTGGCGTGCTTGCCTCCATCGGAAAAAGAATCGGGAGTGACATTGACAATGCCCATGATAAGGGGAGGCCGTGGAAATTCCCACACCCGGTCAATAGCACGCCATATTGTCATCTAGTAACCGTTGTTGTCATTGGTTTTTTCAATCAGCTCAATTTCATAGCCTTCCGGGGCGTCAATAAAAGCAAATCCTCCACCTGATTCCTTCATGTGTGGTCCATCCGAGTACTCTATACCGTGTGCCTGAATGTGTTTTTCAAAATCGGCAAGGCTTTCTACTTCAAAGGCCAGATGAGTGAGGTCTTCCTGAACCTGAACACCACCACTGCTCGGATAGGAGCAAATCTCGATTTCCTCCTCGCTATTTGGGGTAGCTAAAAAGACCAGTTCTGAGCCCCGCGGAGATTTGTGTCGACGCGTCTCGGTCAGCCCCAGGATTTCTGTATAAAACTTAATGGTGCTTTCCAGATCATCTACCCGGTAGCGGGTATGTAGCAGTTTTTTAACGATAGCCATGGCCCAAGGATGCCAACACTGCTGAACAGGAGCAAGACTTGTGACATTATCTTTGTCTGTTTACCCTTGATTCAAACCGAGTGAAATGGATGATTCGGCTTCTGGCCATGTTACGGATTGGATTTTTATTTGTCTTGTTCAGCTTTGGGGTTAAGGCAGCGGTTGTTCCACCCTTGCAAATGGAAAGCCGTGGAGTGCCGGGTATTTCTGAAGAGCTTGCGGCTAAAGTGAAGCCATACCTCGATATCCGTCCAGTGCGGTTTCAGGATTGGCACGTTTCTGGAACCAATATCACAGTTCTGGTTATCCAGCGTCCTGAAAAAGGGCAGGTCAATCAGTTGCATGTGCTCAATAAACCAAGGGAAAAGCCGAGGCAGATTACCTTTGGCAAGGAGCCGGTGCGTAGTGCTGAGCTCAATCCGGTGAATGATCGGTCAATGATCTTCCTGCGTGATGAAGGCGGTAGCGAACGTTACCAGGTGTTTCATTATGACTTGGGTACAGGCAAAACTCTTCGTATTACTGATGGCAAAAATCGCCACACCGGTGTCCGCTGGTCTCCTAAAGGGGAACAGATTGCATACTTTTCTCCGAAGCGAAACGGCCGTGATAATGATTTGTATATTGCTGATCCGCTTCGTTCTGATAGTGAAAGTCTGCTATTGAAACTTAAGGGTGGCGGTTGGCGGGTTGAAGACTGGTCGCAGGATGGTCGGTTGTTGTTGGTTTTGGAATATATTTCCATCAACGAATCACGACTGCACATCGTCGATGTAAAATCAGGTGAAATGTCGCCCCTCACACCCAAACTCAAGGTACCGGTGAGCCATCAGAATGCGCGTTTCGATCCAAAACTCAGGGCAGTTTATTTTACCTTCGATGATGGGTTCGATTTCCAGCGGTTAACCCGGTTAGATTTGAATAGTGGAAAATATCGTTATTATTTGCCTCAGGTTAGGTGGGATGTGGAATCATTTGAGATTTCTCCCGATGGTCGTGCTTTGGCGGTGGTGACCAATGAAGGAGGGGCAAGTAAATTGCGCTTACTGAATTCGGAAAGCGGAATGGAGCAATGGCAGCCCGAATTACCTGCTGGTGTAATTGGCCGGATACGTTGGGGTTCAGATACAGAACTGATGTATGGTTTCAGTTGGGCGTTATCCCCGGGACAGGTATCGCACATCAGTACATCTAGTCGGGAAAAACTTAAATGGGTTGAAACCGATATGGTCGGGCTTGATATTGAACGCTTTAGTCTTCCTTATCGCACTGAATGGAGCAGTGCTGATGGCACTAAATTCGACGCGTGGGTTTACAATCCAGGTAGGTTCAATAACGGTGTTTTTGAGCCTGTAATTCCAGCCCGCCCTTCTCCGGTTGTTATTCTGTTTCATGGTGGTCCGGAAAGTCAATTTAGGCCCCGTTTCATGGGTAGTAACAATTATCTGATGTCTGAAGAGAAGATCGTGATGATTTGTCCCAATGTTCGTGGGTCACGCGGTTATGGGAAAAAATTTCTCAAATCAGATAATGGGAGGGAGCGTGAAAAGGTGCTGTTTGATATGCAGCGGATTTATAATGAGGTGGCGGTAAATCCACATTACGATCAAAATCGAATTGCGGTGATGGGTGGCAGTTATGGGGGGTTCATGGCACTTCATAGCATGGTGAAGATGAACAATTTCCTCAAATGCGGGGTGGATGTGGTGGGGATATCCAACTTTGTTACCTTCCTGGAAAACACCAGTGAATATCGCCGGAATTTGCGCCGGTCAGAATACGGCGATGAGCGGTTGCCTGAGGTGCGGAAATTCCTTCAGGAACTATCACCTCTCACACACGTGGATAAAATTACAAGGCCCCTGCTTATTGTACAGGGTGCTAATGATCCACGCGTTCCAGCAAGCGAGAGTGAACAAATCGAGAAGGCCTTGCGTAAAAGGAAAATCGAAACTTGGTATCTCCTTGCCAAGGATGAAGGACATGGTTTCCGCAAGCAGGTTAACCGTGAATTCCAGTTTCTCACCACGGTGCAATTTCTCAGAAAACACTTGTTAGAAAAAGAATAGCGGTTGGCAAGAAATCAAAGGTGGCGTACAACGCGCCCATGAAACGCACGCGCAACTTTGCCAGTGATAATAATTCAGGCATTTGCCCGGAGGCATGGTCGGCACTTGAGGAGGCCAATAAGGGACATGAATTGGGTTACGGTGATGATCGATGGACCAAAAAAGCGGCCAACCTTATACGCGATGTGTTCGAAACAAAATGTGAAGTTTTCTTTGTCTTTAATGGCACTGCGGCAAATTCCCTATCACTGGCCTCCACCTGCCAGAGTTATCATAGTATTCTTTGCCATGAGAACTCCCATGTGGAGAATGACGAGTGCGGAGCTCCTGAATTCTTTTCCAATGGCACCAAGGTGCAGCTCTTGAAAGGTAAAGACGGCCGGATAACGCCTGAAGGAATTGAAGAATCGGTCTTACGTCGTACAGATTTACACTTTCCCAAACCACGGGCCATTACCGTGACTCAGGCGACGGAGTTGGGGACAGTCTATACGCCCATACAACTTAAGGCCATTTCCAAGGTGGCTCGAAAATATCATTTAAAGATTCATATGGATGGAGCCCGCTTTGCCAACGCTATTGCCCAGTTAGGAGTGTCTCCCAAGGATATTACCTGGAAAGTGGGGGTGGATATTCTTAGCTTCGGTTGTACCAAGAATGGGGCGCCGGTGGGGGATGCCGTCGTGTTTTTTAATCACGATCTAGCCAAGGAATTTGAATGGCGCTGTAAGCAAGCGGGTCAATTGGCTTCCAAGATGCGCTATATTGCTGCTCCCTGGGTGAATCTCCTTTGTGATGGTGCTTGGTTGCGTCATGCGGATCATGCGAACAAAATGGCCGCCCGGCTTGCCAAAGGTATAAAGATGATTAAGGGAATAAAATTACTTTATCCAAGACAATCCAATGGGGTGTTTGTGGATTTGCCCATACCTGTTATTGAGGCGTTGCACGATCGAGGGTGGCATTTTTACACATTTATAGGGGATACCGGTGCGCGCCTGATGTGTTCCTGGGATACCACGCTTAAGGACGTCGATGACTTTGTGGCTGACCTGAATGAACTCGTGTCCAATCCCAAAAAGTTGGCTTCTAAAACAAAAAGAAAGAAACGCAAGAATCACTAGTCTGTATTACCATGAAAATTATCTATGCATTCATTCTTACGGCTCTCACTGTCGTTGCCCAAAACAACACCAGATATTACCGGCCCATCATCAAGGATGTGGAAGGCTGGAGGATAGCGGTGGAACCAAAGTTACTTGAGAAAGAAAATAAAGAAGTGGCTGACAAGGCGTTTGTGGCATTGGCAAATCATTTGCAACGGGTAAAGTTTATTTTACCTGAAGCCAAGGTAAAGGAACTGCAGAAACTGTCCATTCGTTTGGAGCTCAATAATCAGCGACTTGGAAGCATGCAATATCACCCCAGTACGAGTTGGTTGCGCGCCAACCGTCATGATCCGGCGTTGGTGAAGCATGTGCATATCCCCCGCGCCCGGGCTTTGTATGACAGGGGCATGTGGGCCAAGCATCCTTATGTAATCATGCATGAGTTGGCCCATGCTTATCATGATCAGGTGCTCAGTTTTAATAACAGAGAGATTATTGGTGCTTACGAGGCTGCCAAGAAGGCGGGTATTTATGAGAAGGTGATGCTCTATACCGGCCGTACCGTGCGTCATTACGGCCTTAACAATCACAAGGAATACTTTGCCGAGAGTACTGAGGCTTACCTGGGCGTGAATGATTTTTACCCGTTTGTTCGTGGGGAACTTAAGGAGCATGATCCGCGCATGTATAGGATCATGGAAAAGGTTTGGGGATCGGTTCGGTAGGACTGAGTTATTGCTGTGAATTTTAGGTTAATGAAACATCTTCTATCAACATCGCTAATCTTCTCCTGTCTGCTGTCATCTGTCCCTGCAGCTGACAAGAAGAAGGTCGAGACAACCGTAGACACACCCAAGTGGCGACAGTGGGAACTGGGTTCATCAGCACCGGTTCCCGCCGATAAGGTGCTGTCTGCCTTTAGAATCGCCCCGGGCTTCAAGCTGGAACTCTTTGCCGCCGAACCCATGGTGGTTGACCCGGTGTGCATGGCTTGGGATGGCAACGGTCGTGCATGGGTGGTTGAAATGCGCGGGTACATGCCCGATGTCTCCGGTACAGGCGAGACCTCCCTGAAGGTGGGCAAGGTGATTGTGCTTGAGGATACAAATAACGATGGCCGTGCTGACAAGAAGACCGATTACCTTGATGGCCTAATCATGCCCCGTGCCATTGCTATGGTTCAAGGGGGGGTCTTGGTCGCCGAGCCTCCAAATATCTGGTTCTGTCAGGACACCGATGGCAATCTCAAATGTGACAAGAAGACCAAGGTCGCGAGTTTTGCAAGGCAGGGACCGGTAGAACACACCGACAACGGCTTGGTCCCGTGCCTGGATAACTGGATGTACAATGCCAAGAGCAACAAGCGCTTCATGTTCCGTGACGGCAAAATGATTACCAGCACCGCGCGGTTTCGCGGGCAGTGGGGGATTTGCCAGGACGACTACGGGCGACTTTATACCACAAGCAACTCCCGGTATTTGAACAGTGACTGGGACATGTACCACAACCCCACGGGCTTCGCCAATGCAGCTGTCCGCACGAGTGACATCAATTCCATCCGGCCGAATCCCGGGATTAACCGGGGCTATAAACCTGAGATGCTGCGCAAGGATGGGCGCCTGGCACGGATCACTGCGATCTCCGGGCCGGGGGTTTACCGGGCTGACCGGTATCCTGAAGAATACGCCGGCGCTGCCTTCATCCCAGAGCCGGCGGCCAACGCTCTCACCAGTCATCTATTCAAGGAAACTGACAAAGGCTTGGGCACTGCAGAGCACAAGCTTTTCCTTGATGAGAACTTTCAGAAACGTGAGTTCCTTTGTTCCACCGATGAACGGTTTCGGCCGGTTAATGTCTACAGTGGGCCTGATGGTTGTATTTATGTTGTCGATCTCTATCGGGGCATCCTGCAACACAAGGTTTACGTCACCGGTTTCTATCTCAAACCCTACATTCTTGAACGTAAACTGGAGGTGCCCGTGGGCATGGGCCGAATCTACCGTATCGTTCATAAGGCCAAGGGGCGTGACAAGAACCAGCCACGCCTTCTGTCCGCCTCAAACACCGAACTGGTCAAGACATTGTCACACCCCAATGGATGGTGGCGGGATACAGCCCAGCGTCTATTGGTGCAGCGTAACGATCCCAAGTCTGTGCCCCTCCTGAAAAAGGCTGTGGTGGCTGCAGACAATCATCTCGGTCGGATTCATGCATTGTGGGCTCTGGAAGGCATAAACGCGCTCGATTTAGCCACCATCGAGACCGGTTTGGAAGATGAGCACAACAAAGTCCAGATGACCGCACTGGTGGTTTCGGGTCGCCTACGCGCGACGATCGATCAAGACAAGACCATTGTGGCTGTGCAGGCCTTGGGCAAAAGTAAACTTGAGCAGGTATCTAAGCTGAGTGAACAGATGGTCAAGCGCCTGAAGGGCGAGATTATGGCCAAATCAGGTGGGGCACCGAAGATAAAGAAAATGCCCAAGGGCGATCATGGCGAGTCAGTCAAGCGTGGTATTGAGGTTTACAATACCCTGTGTATCACTTGCCATCTCGCAGATGGTAAAGGTGCGGACAACCTGGCCCCGCCTTTGGCCAATTCGGATTGGGTAACTGGATCCCCTGAACGCCTGATTCGTATCGCACTGCACGGCGTGCAAGGACCGATCGAGGTAAATGGAAGTCGTTATCGTCATCCGGAGGTGATGCCCGGTCTGGGCCTTGCCCTTAAAGACCAGCAGATCGCCGATGTATTAACCTACATCCGGACTGCTTGGGGAGGAAAAAGTCAGGTGGAAGAAAAAGACGTTAAACGCGTCCGGACCACCCACAAGGATCGCGTCCTGCCTTGGAACGTAAAAGAGCTCCTGGAGATAAAATAAGGATGTATAATTCTTTGAACTGCACTTGGTAGGGCTCAATCAGTTGAAGATGCTACTCCTATACAATAACCCGAACTTACCGGGGCTCAGATTGCTGAACTCAAGAAGGCATTGCCGAAGTGCAGCATCAACCGCTAAGCCAAGAAGTAAATGGCCAGACATTGAAAAAACAGGCGACCTTCAATAGAATCTCGAATGTTCAGGGGGGTGAATGGTGTATAAATGAGGTTTGAGTGTTGTATAATAGATTCGTAGGGTTCCCTTAATTGACTAGGGAGTGGAACTATCCTGACCTTCACAAAGTTAGGTCGATATGGAGTCAGACGATTCGTTCAACGTAGGATTAAATGCTGTTTCAGACGTGATATGGTAGCAAATCTAAAAACTCATAAGTTTGTTTTCTAGTGACGGGGGTTATGACTGAGTTAGCCCAGTACCAAATTGTTGTGATTCGTCCTAAGGGCTACGTTCATTCGGGGGCCTTCATGGAGGTTGCCGAGACATTATTGCACGCTTTCAAAAGGCTCGGATTTCGCGCGAAGTTAACAGAAAATCGGCTCAGTCAAAAATCAGTTAATATCGTTATAGGGGTCAATTTAATACCTGAATCAATAGCATCTCAGATTCCTCCCAATACGATTCTGTACAATTTTGAACAGCTTTCTTCATCGTCCCCATGGATGACGCCGGCGATGGCCACGCTGTTTGGTAGGTTTCAAATATGGGATTACAGTTCCAGAAATATTCAATACCTTGAAAATCAAGGACTGAGTCGAGATGTTATTCACGTGCCTATTGGTTACGTTCCTGAAATGAGCCGTATCGATTCGGAAAGGGATCAAGATATCGATGTTCTGTTTTATGGATCTATCAACCCGCGGCGAAAGAAAATATTGGATGCATTGCAGGCGGAAAATCTGCACGTTGTGAGTCTTACTGATGTTTACGGATCTGATCGTGATCAGTATATCGCAAGGTCTAAGATTGTAATAAACATTCATTTCTATGAGGAAAAAATATTCGAACTGGTAAGGGTTTCCTATTTGCTTGCCAACAAAAAGGCAGTAGTGAGTGAATGCGATGAAGATACTGAGATTGAAATGGATCTTAGGGATGCTATTGCATTGGCTCCTTACAATGAGCTAGTCTCCGCCTGCAAGAGGTTGTTAGATTCCAGAGAGTTGCGGGTTGGTTTGGAAAATCGCGCGCTTGAAGTTATCAGAAAACGAGACCAGTGTGCCATTCTTCTGGAAGCGGGTGTAGGCAAGGTTGATGTTGAAAACGAACATAAAGATACAACTATGAGTGATAATATTGTATATCCAAAAAAAATCAATATGGGGAGTGGGAAGGATTTCAAACAGGATTACCTGAACATAGATTTATCTGATCATTGGAATCCGGATATTGTGATGGATTTTAGTGATGTATCCGTCGTGGGGAAGACCTTTCAAACCTCGCGTTTCGGTGATGTGATCCTTGCGCAGGATGTTTTTGATGAGATCATTTCGAATGATGTGCTGGAGCACATTCCAGAGCTGGTTCTGGCTATGACCAACTGCCTCAGGTTATTAAAGAACGGGGGTGAGTTTAAGATCAACGTTCCTTATGACTTATCCTATGGGGCATGGCAGGATCCAACCCACGTTCGGGCGTTCAATGAGCGAAGCTGGCTCTATTATACCGATTGGTTTTGGTATCTGGGGTGGAAAGAGGCGCGCTTTGATCTGAAGAATTTGGATTATGCCCTTAGTCCAATGGGTGTAAAATTGAAGGAACAAGGAGTTGATGAGGATACACTTACTTCAACTCCGCGTGCCATTGACTCGATGTCAGTGACATTAAGGAAGCGAAGTTTGACGCCAGTTGAGATTGAATTTGTTGATAAGGTTAGTAGTCCCAGTTGATTAGTTTTTATTATGAAAAACCATAACGATATGTATTTAGACTTACTCGAGAAAGTTCTGCTCGGAGTGATATATGAAGACCC
The DNA here is from genome assembly GCA_030747505.1 of Verrucomicrobiota bacterium. GTDB lineage: Bacteria > Verrucomicrobiota > Verrucomicrobiia > Limisphaerales > UBA1100 > UBA1100. Next base: position 12,347 of record JASLKQ010000053.1, read on the forward strand.
GACTATGGATCATTGGTCGAAGGGGGGGTTTGATCCTGAACTTCGTTTGAAAGGTCTCGATTGGCCTAGTCAGGCTCATACGATGATAGGGTTTCACAGGTTACGGAATATACGTGATCTGTTGGAGACTATTATCAACGAGGGTATTCCTGGTGACTTGATTGAGACGGGAGCTTGGCGCGGTGGGGCTTGTATTTATATGCGTGCCGTATTAAAGGTCAATGGATGTATGGATAGGACTGTTTGGGTTGCTGATTCTTTCGAAGGCTTGCCTAAGCCCGAAGCAGAAAAATATCCGGCTGATCAGGGGGATCAACACCACACTTATAAAGAGCTGGCGATTTCTATGGAGTCGGTTCAATCCAATTTTGATAAGTATGGCCTATTGGACAGTCAGGTAAAATTTCTTAAGGGATGGTTTAAAGATTCTCTACCGACGGCTCCGATTGAGCGATTAGCACTTCTTCGTCTCGATGGCGATATGTACAGTTCTACAATGGAGGCTATTGAACTGCTCTATGATAAGCTTTCTGTTGGAGGTTTTGTAATAGTCGACGATTACGGAGTTGTTCCGGCTTGCAGGCAGGCCATTACCGACTACAGAGATCAGCATGGCATTATAGACCCTATAGTACCAATTGATGGGGTAGGGGTCTATTGGCGAAAATCCAATACCGCATGATGGGTTCCTATCAATTGTAGCTGGTCCTTTGGCTTGCGTTTTTGGGCTTCTCAAGAAAGGCTGAATAAAGTCCACCATGAAATATTTTTTTATCGCCCTGGCCGTTGTTTATTCTCAGCCGCTTATTGCGGCGCAATCGGACGGGGTTTGGAGGACTCACTCGCCGCGTGAGGAGATCAGCCCTCAGTTTGAGCATCGGGATGGCATTTTACAGATTGATGCTGGAGAACGAATCGGCGCTACCGGCCAGTGGCAGGCGCACTTTCCGGTGAAAGGCGGGAAGTATTATCAATTTTCTGCGGTACGCAAAACGTGGGATATTGATTTTCAAAATGTGCATCGGCACATCGTTGAACGGCTGATCTGGCTGGATGCCGCCGGCAATAAAGTGCAACGTGACGAGCCGACTTATTCCTCTTACCGCCCTGGCACTGCGCCTAGGGCAGAGCCAGAATTCCCACGCACCACGGGTGCTATGACGCGCGGTGGCTGGGTTGAAGTGCTCGATATCTTCCGTGCGCCAAAAGCAGCTACGCAAGTAAAGGTGGAGCTTTGCCTCCGTTGGCTTAATGGCGGTCAGGTAAGTTGGCGACATGTATCCATAAAACCCGTCGCTGAACCTAAACCACGCAAGGTGCGATTAGCCACGATTCACTTCAAGCCTCGCGGGGGAAAAACTAACGCCGACAAGTGCCGCCTCTTTGAGCCGCTCATTGCCGAGGCTGCCAGCAAGAAAGCGGACTTTGTGGTTCTCCCTGAGACGCTCACCTATTATGGGAGTGGCCGGACCTATGCTCAATGTGCTGAATCTATCCCGGGTGCTTCAACCAGATATTTTGGTTCATTGGCCAAGAAGCACGATCTTTACATCGTGGCCGGTTTACTCGAGAGAGAAGAAAGTCTCGTTTACAATGTTGCGGTGCTTATTGGACCGGAAGGTGTGGTGGGGAAATACCGCAAGGTTTGCCTGCCTCGTGGGGAGATTGAAGGAGGCCTTGCTCCGGGAACAGAGTATCCGGTATTCAAAACCCGCTTTGGCAAAGTGGGGATGATGGTTTGTTACGATGGGTTTTTTCCGGAGGTCGCACGTAACCTCAGCAATAATGGCGCGGAAATCATTGCCTGGCCGGTATGGGGCTGCAACCCGATGCTGGGGGCGGCGCGTGCGTGTGAAAATCATGTTTATGTTGTTAGCAGTACCTACACTGATGTTTCCCGCAACTGGATGATCTCGGCTATCTACGGTCATGATGGGAAACCCTTGGCCCAAGCCAAAGAGTGGGGTTCAGTTGCCTTAACTGAAGTGGATCTGAATAAACGCCTCTACTGGCATAGCCTGGGCGATTTCAAGGCACAGATTCCCGCCCATCGCCCGCCGGATAATTTGAGAACCAAGTGAATCGCAGGAAATTTATTATTGGTTCTGGGTTAGCCGGACTCGGCTTGGCTTCAAGAGGATTTTCCGCACCAACCAACCATCCATTTGCGGTGGTGTTGGGGACCGCTCAGGATGGTGGTTACCCGCAGGCCGGCTGCAAAAAGGAATGCTGCAGGCGATTGTGGGGTGATTCCATCAAACGTCGCGATGTGGCGAGTTTGGGCATTGTTGATCCGGCGACAAACCAACGCTGGTTTATTGAGTGCACCCCGAGTTTTCCCCGTCAGGTTCGCCGACTGGATGAGGCCTATCCCAAGCTGGCGGGTAGACTCGATGGCATCTTGCTTACCCACGCCCACATTGGGCATTACGCGGGGCTCATCCATCTGGGTCGCGAGGTGATGGGAACCAAGAGTGTCCCAGTCCATGCCATGCCGCGCCTGGAGAAATTTTTGCGGACACAGGGGCCTTGGAGCCAGTTGGTAGGTCTGAACAATATTGAACTTAAGCCAATGCGGGATGATCGTCCATTTGCCCTGAATAACAGAATCAAGGTCGTACCGTTTCTGGTGCCGCACCGCGATGAATTTTCTGAAACAGTTGGGTTTCAGATTAAAGGGCCTGATAAAAAAATTCTGTGGTTGCCCGATATTGATAAGTGGGGGAAATGGAAGACTCCTCTTGAGGAAGCACTCAAAGAAGTGGATGTTGCCTACCTGGATGGCACCTTCTTTGCCAATGGTGAGTTGCCCGGTCGGGATATGTCAAAAATACCCCATCCTTTTATCACCGAAACAATGCACCGGCTAAAAAATCAACCGGCTTCTTTGCGTGCCAAAGTTCGTTTTATTCATCTCAACCACACCAATCCCGCCCACCATTCAGATGGTCCTGCGGCAAGACAAATCAGGAAAGCAGGCATGCGGGTTGCCAAACAGAGCGAACGTGTTGAGTTATAACTATCGCGAGTTAGGAGCAATATGAATCTGATGCGTTTGTTGTTTCTAATACTGAGTTGCACACTAAATGCCGGTGGACCGGGGGCCTTGGTGATTGTAGGTGGGGGAGGAACCCCTGAAATGGTTCGCAAACATTTTGTGGAACTTGCCGGCGGGGAAAAGGCGCGGATAGCAGTTCTTCCTCAAGCCTCCAGTCGCCCCAATCGCGGTGAGGCTTCCGTGGAGGTATATACCAAGCTCGGAGTCGGTGAGGTTTACAGCGTAACACTGGATAATCCAAAGAAAGCGCGGGCTCTTATCAATAAGGCTACGGCCATCTGGTTTCCCGGTGGAAGCCAGGGGCAGTTATATCAGGAGCTGGATAAGGCGGGTCTGGTGGAATTTGTCCGGGGTCGGCATCGTGCAGGTATTCCCTTTGCCGGGACCAGTGCGGGTGCGGCTATTATGTCTGAGGTTATGATTCCCAATGCGCCCGAAAAGCCCGGTTTGATTGGGGGCAACACCCCAGTTACCAAAGGGCTGGGGTTGGTGCCCGAATTGATCATTGACCAACACTTTATTGCCCGGCACCGGATGGATCGGCTTTTAAGCGCAGTTATGGATCATCCGGACCGAATAGGAGTTGGCATAGGTGAAGCGACAGCAATTATCGTTCGCGGTGGTAATTTTTCTGTCATGGGGAAAGGTAGCGTGGTGGTGATCGACGCGCGAAAGGCCAAAATATCTAATGGCAAATCTGGCAAACTCCAAAGTGGATCGAACTTAAGCCTGAATATTTTAAAGGCCGGCCAAACGTTTCAGTTTAAAGGACTTAAATGAGACTGCTTTGCCTCATTCTAATTTTATGTTTTCAGTCGGCTAGGGGTGTAGACCTTACTTTATCCTTGGGTAAACCTTCAGAGGTTGGCTTGGATGCTACTATTCTTCAAGCGGGGGTGAACATGTACCGCAAAGCCATTGAGCGTGATGAGGTGCGCAGTGCGGTGATCCTAATTGCCCGAAATGGCCGGGTGGTTGTGCACGAAGCTTTGGGGTGGAAGGACAAGGAGCGTGGTATTCCAATTAAGAAAACCGCCATGTTTCGCATGGCATCCAATACCAAGCCTGTTGTGGCGACTGCCGTCGCAATTCTTGCAGAGCAAGGTAAGTTGCAATTTAATGATCCGGTTCATCGCCATATCAAGTCCTTCGATAACGCCAATGCGAGTGAGATCACGCTGCATCATCTATTGACTCATACCAGTGGTTTTCGAATAAAACCGATTTTCTTAAAGCCGCTCATTGAAAAATCTGCCAAATATCCTGATGCTCCCAGTTTAAAGTTGGAGGTGGACCGTTTTGGGGTAGTTGGGGCAGTTGAGCCCACAGGAAAAAGTTACAGTTACAGTAATGCCGGTTTTAACACGCTGGGTGCAGTGGTTGAGACAATCTCAGGTAAGCCGCTTGAAATTTATCTGGATCAACTGATCTATGATCCACTTGGCATGAATGACAGTTATCATCATGAGGTGGCTGATAAACTGGATGGGAAATTGGATCGCATGTCGGTGGTTTATTATCAGCGTGATGGAAAATGGATTCAGGGATGGAAACCGGGGCGCCCCCCCAAGTATCCCTTTGTCCGCGCTTCAGGAGGGATGATTTCCACCGCCATGGATTACGCGGTGTTCTGTCAGATGTATCTCAATGACGGCATTTATGGGGGTAAACGAATTCTAAAGCTAGCGACAGTAAAGTTGATGACTGCCCCACACACCGAGTCGCTTTACACTTCTGATGTAAAGGCCAAGCAGCCTCACTATTATGGTTATGGTTGGCGTGTGCACAAGGATGGGGTATTTGGTCATACGGGGTCCGATGGGACTGCTGCCTGGGTGGATCCTGAAGAGCAGTTGATAGTGTTAGCCTTTACCCAGAGCCCGACGGGGAGTAAGTTACGCGACCGTTTTTTTAAGCTTATAAGGTTGGCGGTGGAAAATCCTTAACTAACCAACGCTTGTAATAAGCACATATTCTGTTTTTCTTCCCTCGACTTTCGCCTGCGATTTGGAAGCTGATTCTGTATCAAGATGGTTATTAATTGTTGGTTGGAATAAGGAAAATATGAAACTAGAACAAATTGCTTCACTGATCTCAGGGGCCTTGGAAGGGGATGGTTCGATTGAAATTAGTGGGGTTCGAGGAATAAAGGATGCCTTGGAAGGGGATATTACCTTTTTGGGTAGCGGCAAATATCTGAAGTTTCTGGAGGGTTCCACGGCATCTGCGGTTATAACTGCAGAGCGAGTCGAAACATCCCTTCCTCAAATCATTGTTGCCAAACCGGAGTTGGCTTTTGCTCGTCTCATTAACGAGTTCCATCCCGAACCGGTTGCCAGGCCGGGAGTTCATTCCAGTGTTGCCTTTGGAGATAATGTGAAGCTGGGTGATAATATTTCTTTGGCCGCAGGGGTTAGTATTGGGAATGGCGTGGTGATAGGGGATGGGGTGGTGTTGCATGCCAATGTGGTGGTTGGGGATAACTGCCTTATTGGAGATCACAGTATCCTGCATCCGAATGTTACCCTATATCGGAATTCGGAGTTGGGCCAACACGTTGTCCTTCACTCCGGAGTGGTGATTGGAGCTGACGGGTTTGGTTATACAGTCGATGAAGTGGGTCGGCATTTCAAAATCAATCAGGTTGGGCGTGTGGTGATTGAGGATCACGTCGAAATTGGGGCTAATAGTTGTGTGGACCGGGCGGCCCTGGATGTGACCCTGATAAAAGAGGGAACCAAAATAGATAATCTGGTGCAGGTGGCTCATAATTGCACGGTGGGGGAACATTCTATTTTAGTGTCTCAAGTCGGGTTGGCCGGCAGTGTAACTTTAGGCCATCACGTTGTGTTGGCGGGGCAGGTGGGAGTGGGAGATCATGTTATGCTTGGAGATCAGGTGACACTCACTGCAAGGTCCGGCACCTTTCGGGATGTTGAAAGCAATTCAGTGGTCAGTGGATTTCCGGTTGTTCCCAATACTCAATGGAAGAGGGAAATTGCATCCCTCCCCAAGCTTCCTGATTTGATAAAACAGGTCAGGAAACTGAAAGCCCGACTGGATGCAATGGAATAGGGTTCAGGACCTGGACTGAGCTCGGATTTCAGCTTCCTTTGGCTCAACCAATACTTGAAATAACCCTTTATTCTGTTTCTCTTGCCGGACAAACCCCGATAATTAAAACCATGAACCCGATTTTTTATCTAAAGACTACTCTTGCCCTAATCTCGATTTTCGTTTCATCACTTTCTTCAGAGGGCAAGGAAGCGATAACGCATTCATTTCTGGGAGCAGGTAAAGCCAACCGGGTGGTGATTGTCGGTGAAGATGGGAAAGTTCAGTGGCGTTTTGATATGCCCGCAAGTGATGGTTGGGTATTATCCAATGGAAACGTATTATTGGCCTTGTACGGCACCAAGGATTTCCCCAATGGAGGAGTGGTGGAGGTGAACCGAAAAACCAAGAAAATTGTCTGGTCCTACAAGGGCCAGCAGAGGGAGATTAGCACGGTGCAACCCTTAGGTTCAGGGAAGTATTTGGTGGCTGAACTAGGCCCCGAACCCCGCGCGATTGTGATTAACCGCAAGGGCGAGATATTAAAATCCACACCCCTTGCCTGTCAGAAAAAGAATTTCCATATGCAAACGCGCATGTTGCGCGCGCTTCCCAATGGCAACTATATCGCTCCACACCTCTTGGATTTTGCGGTAAAGGAATACGATCCAGACACCGGCAAGGTTTTGCGCAGTTTTCCTACTGATGACCGCGGCCGCGCCAAGCGTGACTGGCCCTTTACAGGTATCCGTCTGGCTAATGGCAATACACTTATCGGTTGCACCAATGGAAACCGTGTCATTGAAGTGGATGCCAAGGGCAAGATTATATGGAGTGTGGATAATGAGGATATAGGCGAAAACCTTTTTGATGATGCCTGCGGGGTGCAGCGCTTGCCCAATGGCAACACTGTTATTACCAGCTACCATGCCAAGGGCAACGCAGTGAAGTTATTTGAAGTCACGCGCGATAAGAAGGTTGTGTGGCGTTACAGTGGTCAAAAAGCCGGCTTCCACCACTTTCAAATCCTCACCACCAACGGTAAGCCGATAGAGGAAAATACCTGGAAATAAAATGGGTCAATTAATTGTACTACTAAGTTTTCTATTGGTCGTTTCCCTCTCGGCCAGGGAGGCCAAACCCAATATCCTCTTCATCATGGCCGATGACCTCGGCTGGATGGACCTCGCCTGTCAGGGCAATAAACTGGTCGAGACACCGAATCTTGACCGGTTGGCGAAACAGGGTATGCGGTTTACTGATGCCTATGCAGCCGCGCCGGTATGTTCGCCTACGCGTTGCGCGGTCTTAACCGGACAGGCTCCTGCGCGAATTGGGCTTACCACACATTTGCCTGGAATGTATTTCCCGAAGGATAACCGTCCGCAACCGGCCGTCCTTACCAAGCAGCTCAGTACCGAATATGTCACTATTGCTGAGCGTATGCGTGAAGCAGGTTATAAAAGTGCTTTTCTGGGTAAATGGCATATTGCTTCGAGTGAGGGAAAGGGAGGGAAGGTAGCTCCAGAGCTTTCGCCCATAGGACAGGGTTTTGATATCAATATTGGAGGCACTTCCTATGGGGGGCCGCCCAGTTTTTTCTCTCCCTACCGCAACGGGGAACTCAAAGATGGGCCCAAGGGTGAGTATCTTCCTGATCGACTGGTCAATGAGACAATTAATTTTGTTAGTGAAAACAAATCCAAACCGTGGATGACGCACCTCTGGTTTTACACGGTGCACTGGCCGATGCAGGCGCCTGAACCCCTACTTAAAAAGTATGCCAATCGAAAGGGTCCGGGCCTCAATGACACGCGTTATGGCGCGATGATTGAAGCCATGGATGTGGCGATCGGCAGGTTGCTCAAGGCACTGGATGAAATGGGCCAAGCGGAAAATACGTTAGTCATTTTTACCAGTGACAATGGCGGGTTTGCTGGTGTGTCTGATTGTCGGCCGCTGCGGGAATCCAAGGGACACCTTTATGAAGGCGGCATCCGGGTGCCGATGATCGTGCGATGGCCGGGGAAAGTGAAGCCAGGCACTTTATGTGATACACCGGTCATCAGTATGGATTTTTATCCGACATTCTTAGAGTTGGCCAGCTTGAAGCCGGGCAAACAACCCATTGATGGCGAAAGTCTCCTTCCACTTTTCAGTCAGAGTGGGGGATTAAAGCGCAAGGCGATTTACTTTCATTACCCCAACTACGCCTGGCACATGGGTAATCGGCTGGGCAGTGTCATTCGTGAGGGCGACTGGAAACTCATTCGCAATTACGATGATAATTCACTGGAGCTCTACAATCTTCCCAAGGATCTCAGCGAAGAGAAAAATGTTGCGAAACAAAACCCGAAGCTCGCGACACGCCTGAATAAAAAGCTTACCACTTGGCTTAAATCAACCGGTGCCCCCATGCCGCGTCCGCCAAAAGGGAATTAGTACAAGGCCTCACTGATCAATTGATTGGGCAACGTGTGATTGAAAAAAATCACACCTTATGGTATAGCTTCGCAAGGAGGTTTGGATGGGTAAGGTGATCAAGACAGGCGTGGTGGCGACCCGTGAAAAGAACGGACAAACAGAAGTACTTCTGGTTTCCACAAAGAATAACGGCTGGGGAGTACCCAAGGGCAACCTGATGCCCGAACTGGGCAAGAAGAAGACTGCACTGGAGGAGGCCTACGAGGAAGCGGGTGTGCTTGGGGAAATTGACGGGGGCAAAAAGGCTACCATTGAACATCCCGACTGGACCCTCGATTTGTATCCCATGAAAATTTCCAAGCTCCTCAAGAAATGGCCTGAAATGGATTGGCGTGAGCGTGAGTGGGTGCCGCTCAAGAAGGTTAATAAAAAATTGGGTTACCCGGCCTTGGTGGAGTGTGTTGAAGAGCTCGCAGGCTAATCCGTAATTTAATTGTAGTCATCAGCTCTCCGGTTGCCGGTTCGCATTTCTTCACGTAGCATACGGCTCATGCGTTTGCTCATTGTATTGCTGGCTATTGCCAGCTCGGCTTTGGCGCGGCCGAATATTCTCTTCATCATGTCTGATGACCATGCCTCTGAGGCCATTGGTGCATATGGCTCGTGGCTCAAGAAATACTGTGCTACCCCCACTATTGACCGGCTGTCCGCTGAAGGGATGCGGTTTACCAATGTTTGCTGCAATAACTCCATCTGCTCGCCCAGTCGCGCCACCATTCTTACCGGCCAATACAGTCACAAGAATGGGGTGCCCAACCTTAATGGCGCCATCAGTGAGGATTCACCGCAGGTGGCGGCCCAATTGCAAAAGGTCGGCTACCAAACGGCCGTCTTTGGTAAATGGCACCTGACTTCTCAGCCCAAGGGTTTTGATACCTACAAGGTCACGCGCGGGCAGGGCTCATGGTTTGATCCGGTCTTCTATACCCAGACGGGACAGTGGTATGGAAAAAAGAAAAAACGGGACCGGGTGCCCGGTGAGAAACATGAAGGTTACTGCTCAGATGTCTACACCGATCAGGCACTTCAGTGG
>JASLKQ010000054.1 GCA_030747505.1 Verrucomicrobiota bacterium
AAATATAGATTCTCATGCGGTTCACGCTCATTACCCTCAAGAATCGGTAGCAACGACTTGCCCATCAGAGGATCAATCTTGCGATCGCCGATTTGTTTGGGGTATTTCGCACCGGCTACATCGATGAACGTGCCCATGAAATCTATGAGATGGCCTGGTTGCCTCGTGATACTGCCGGGTTCGGTCTTCAATCCCTTCGGCCAATGCACAATGAGTGGCGAACTAATACCGCCTTCGTGCTGATTTTGTTTGTAGAACCGAAACGGCGTGTTGCCCGCGTGCGCCCAACTGGCATCATAAGTCCAGTACGACTTGGGATCCCACGGCTTGAGGTAGCGACCGCGCGTGCGCTCAAAGGGACAAGCGCCGTTGTCCGAGCAGAAAAGAAATAGCGTGTTATCCCAAACACCCTTCTCCTTCAGCTTGGCCACGATACGGCCTACGTTTTGGTCCAGCACATCCACCATCGCGGCAAACACCTCCATGCGGTCGGCCTCCCACTCGCGCTCCTTCACGCTGAGGCCATCCCACGCCGGAACGTGCGTCGGCCGCGGACTGAGTTTGAATTTTTTTGGGATGAGCCCGCTCTTCAACTGCTTCGCATAACGCATCTTGCGCAACTTGTCCCAGCCACCGTCATACATGCCATCGTAATTCTTTACATCCGCCTCCGGCGCATGCAGCGGATAATGCGGCGCATTGAACGCCACATAGAGCAGGAACGGATTCTTTTGCTGCGTCGCTTCGTCGAGAAACCTCAGCGCAAAGTCGCCATTGGCATGGGTGGTGTAAAACGGCCGGCCATTAAGCGTCTCTGGCACCTCATACTTTTCCCCGTTGAAACGAAATGTGTTGTCTCCCTTAAAGAAACTCGTCGCCCCGGACAGGTGCCCCCAATATCGCTGAAAACCAAAGTCAGTCGGTTCCTTGCTCAGATGCCACTTGCCGACCATTGCAGTGAAGTAGTCCGCTTGGCCAAGCACCTCGGCGATTGTCGCCCCACGATCGAGCTTCGCCCCACCCGCCTGCCCACAGTAAAGGCCGGTCAACAGTGACACACGAGACGAGTGGCACTTGGCCGTATTATAGAATTGCGAAAACCGCAGTCCCTCCCCTGCCAAGGTGTCGAGATTGGGTGTTTGAATTTCTGACCCGTAGCAACCGAGATCGGCAAAACCCAAATCATCAGCCATGATTAAGACAATGTTCGGTCGCTTGGCGGCATCAACAGACGAAAAGCAAGCCAGTGCCAAAACAAAAACTTTAATCCAGTTCCTCATAAGTATCGGCTGGAAATCGTACGAAAGAACCACGCCATCCACAACCTTACTGGAGCGAAACCCTTGTCCAACGGCAAGTGGATAAAGTTTACCCAGACTAGGGAGTCCTTCTGCTTTCCCCTGGTTCGTTAATGGGAATACCGATCGCTTCCAGCACACACACAACTTTGTGCACCGCTCGTTCGTGTTGTACCGGTGCTCACACCGTTGCGGGCACTCATTCTTTGTTTCAATCTTGCCCCCCTTCTTTCCCTTCTCTGCAACAGCTTTGCTTTTTGAATGCATAGCAATTCTTGTTAAGAGATCATCATTGTAACTATGCACAAAGGCTATAAATTGATGAGATAACGAAATCACTATTTCCACAATATTAGCAACTATTTCCACAATATAGGAAAAGAAACCTTAGCATAACCTGATAATATTTCCGAGGGGGGTATTCTCCAGTTAATTCAAATTTTGAGCAGATATGGCATCCACTAAGATTTCTTTTAATAGATCAACTAACACTGTTCAACCAACCCAATCCCATGGGTTTTGGCGTAAATACATCTTTTCACATGACCATAAGGTTATTGGTATTCAGTACGGCTTCTCGGGTTTGTTTTTTTTATTATTCGGATTTTTTCTGGTCATTATCATGAGGTGGCAGATGGCCTATCCCGGTAGTCCAGTGCCTCTTGTGGGAGATGGCCTTGAAGCGGTAATGGGCAAACCGGCTGAAGGCGGCATAGTCTCATCGCAATTATACAATATGTTCGGGGCTATGCATGGTACAATCATGGTATTCATGGGGGTGGTACCTGTGGCTTTTGGAGGCTTTGGCAACTATTTTGTCCCCTTGCAAATAGGAGCTCCCGATATGGCGTTTCCTAGGTTGAACATGGCAAGTTTCTGGTTGTTTTTCTTGGCTTGCACCACAATGTGCGTAAGTTTTGTGATACCTGGAGGTCCTGCTCAGGCAGGTTGGACCGCATACTCCCCATTAGCTACAACCATTCCTACACATGGCCAAACCATCTGGTTGATTGGAATGGTATTGATGATAACTGCTTCTCTGCTTGGTGCTGTCAATTTCCTTGCAACTGTTATTCAACTGCGAGCGCCAGGTATGAGTTGGCTGCGTTTACCATTTTTCGTTTGGACACAATTTATAACCGCATTTCTTTTGCTACTTGCATTTCCCCCGCTTGAAGCTGCGGGGATTCTTCAATTAATGGATAAGGTGTTGGATACGAGTTTTTTTATTCCCACAGGCCTGATGGTTTCGGGGAAGGAGTTGGATAATAGCGGGGGTGGGAATCCTTTACTTTGGCAGCATTTATTTTGGTTTTTGGGGCATCCGGAGGTTTATGTACTGCTGCTGCCCCCAATTGGTATAATCACAGAAGTTATAGCCAATAACACTCGAAAGCCCATTTGGGGTTACAAATACATGGTGGGCTCTGTTTTGGTTCTTGGATTTGTCTCTTTTTTTGTCTGGGCACACCACATGTATCTAACGGGAATGGGCACTACCATTAGTTCGTTTTTCCAGACAACAACAATGATCATCAGCATCCCGTCTGTAATCATTCTAAGTTGTTTATTGGTTACTCTATGGGGTGGGGCTATACGGATAAACACACCCATGCTATTTGCCCTTGCATTTCTGCCTATGTTCGGAATTGGAGGGCTGACAGGATTGCCTCTGGGTATTAGCGCCACAGACATTACGCTCCATGACAGCTATTATGTTATCGGGCATTTCCACTATGTAGTGGCTCCTGGTGTCTTGTTTGGCTTATTCGCTGGTCTTTATTATTGGTTTCCTAAGATAACAGGAAAAGTAATGAACGAAGCTCTTGGAAGAATCCATTTCTGGTCAACATTGATATTCATGAATGTTGTATTTCTTCCTATGTTTGCACAAGGAATGGCCGGCATGAGCCGCCGCATGTCAGACGGGGGAGCCACCTACGCCCTGAAGAATAATCCTGATGTTACAGTTGGCGCTTTTTCGGACTTAATCATGGATCTGAACGTCTATATTACAGCCGGAGCCATCTGCCTTGGTTTTGCTCAAATCCCATTCATAATTAATTTGTTCATTAGCCTGAAGGTGGGAGAAAAGGTAAGAGATGACAATCCTTGGGACGCAACAACCCTCGAATGGGAAACTCCAACACCCCCCGGTTATGGCAATTTTGTTCGTCCCGTAAAAGTTTGGCGAGATCCCTATGAATACAGCAAGCCTGGGTGTGATAAAGATTATCTACCACAAGCACTGAAAGGGAATTAAATGAAGGAACTTTTCGATGTTTAAAAAACTTTCAGCATGAAACTCTCTCCTGTAAAAAACTAAGCACTATCTTTAATGGTTTCCGGGCAGATCCGGTTCCCGTATATATTCTAATGGAAGAGAGCCGGTGATGCTCATATTTTGCCAATATAAGCATCAAGCTTGAACATGAATTGTCTTTATCCTACATGGAAAGCATTAGTAATTGTTTAGTCCACGGTGCAATTTATGTTACAAGCTTGGCAAGATCTGAGTAGCGGCCAAGCTCTGGATCCTCATTATTTGGGACACGTGGTTGATTCACGCATGCATGGCCTCTAAAACAGGACATTTAAGCCAGTTTTGTGGGGTGAAAGTGCAAAATACAGCAAAGGTATCTTAATTAGCGTCAGGCTAACTAATATTGCTCGGCCTGTGCAACCATTCGACATATTAGCAGCATAAACTCATGGAACTACACAAATAAAAGGAAAAAATGATTCAAAAAAAATGTAACTTATTACTCTGCGGATCCCTTATTATGGCCGGTTTTGCCCCGTTTCCAATAACTTCTTCAAACGCAGCAGATACCCAGAAAGATTTGGCTCTGGAAAGAGCCCGTAAAACAGTAACTCTCCTAAATGATATTTATGTGAACGTGGTGGTATTGATCACTAAAGCTTATGTGGAGGATGAGGATAGTTACCCTGCTGGGCGTGCAGCCAAATTGCTATTCAAGGCTGTCAAAAAAGCAGGTCACCCTGAAACCCGTTTAATTGACACAAGTGGTAAACCGTATAGTAGCACGAACGTTGCAAAAGATCCATTTGAGAAAGAGGCTATAACAAAACTTCTTGCCGGAGCAGGTCGGTACGAGAAAGTGGAAATTAATAGTGGCAATCGAATGCTTCGTGCTGCAACTGCGGTGCCCATAGTTTCGCCTAAGTGTGTAATTTGCCATCCTAATTATTCGGAAATTGAAAAAGGTAAGCCTGTCGGTGCATTAGTATATTCAGTGCCAATAGATAAAGATAATTAGGCATCTAAACCTTAATGGCCTACAGTCTGGACTAGCTAAGCTCAACATAGAATAATCAACTGGAGCCTTACTGTGCAGGTCATTCAAATGTGCGAGGCAATTTTCTTTCCGGAATATTCAGATGCGTACAATGAGCGTGAAAAAGTGCGAGAGTGACGCTTAGTCGTATGCAAATATATCCGAAAAACTAATTCGCCTTAAAAACACCATTATGTTAGTTCGTCCTCAGCAAATGAAACCTGACACGAGAGCTGTTTCAGATCCAGCAGTCAAGCCCACGCCGGGTGACCTCCACATTGTACAGAAACTCATCAAAAGCGAACTATACCAACGTTTCCGCGCGGCCTACGGGGATCTCACCGGCTTACCTTTGGCTTTGCGCTCCAAGGATTACTGGCAACCGCCTTTGCATGGCGAAATGCATGAACGATTGATTTGCTCCTACATGGCCGGGAACCCAAATGCTTGCTCCTGTTGTCTCGAAACACAATTGAAACTTATGGAGTTGGCCAAGGATCAAGGTCAAGCGATAAAATGCCCGATGGGAATGATCGATATCGCTGTGCCTATCCACGTGAGTGGTAGATGTATCGCTTTCCTGCACACCGGTCAAATGCTGCCCCAACAACCATCACGGACATTGGTTCGCAATGCCGCGAAGAAACTCGAGGAATGGAATCTGGACATCACACCTCTGGAGATGGAAGAGAGCTACCAGAGCGCAGAAGTCTACACGAGTCAGCGACAGAAAGCATTAATTGAACTGATCACCCAGTTTGCCGAACGGCTTTCGGATCAAGCAAACGCCATAATGATTCGCAAAAAGTCAACGGAACCCCTGTTAATCAAAAAGGCCAGAACATACATAAAGTCAAACATCACAGAACCAGTACGACTGGAGGATCTCGCCAAGCATCTTAATGTAAGTCCCTTCTACTTATGCAGGCAGTTTCAGAAACATGTCAAAGTTAGATTTACCGAATACATCACTCGATTGCGCGTTGAGAGGGCCAAGCAACTGCTGCTAAACCAGAATAATCGCATCAGTGAAGTAGCCTTTGAGGCTGGTTTTCAGTCCATCCCGCACTTCAACCGCTCCTTCAAGCGCGTTACAGGTGTCACCCCCACACTGTGGCGGGTGCAGTAAATATTTTGCCCACTCCTGTTTCCTGCATAAGGCAAGGTCGTTGAAGGGGCATAATCTGTAACGCTTACAGCAATATCCAGCAAGATTCTTGTCGGGTGATTTTTTACTGTTGCTTGGTGATGGTTTGTCAGTCAGTTGCAAGAAGAGGTAAGGCGCTGCTCGGATTGATTATCGTCTGCTCCAGTCTGGGATTTAGTGCGCAGAATCACAACGATGGCTGTGCGGCGCGCCTTTTCTATATGAGTGGCGATGGTGCACCAATCTCCGCAACGGGAACGCCGATCGTGGACACACTCACCAGTTACCAGCGCGGTAATCGATTTCGAATGGATTTGAACTGGGTCTTTTGAGGCTTCGAATAACTGGAAGACTACGATGCAATTTCGGTGAACTTCTTCGCAATTACAGGTTAGGCTTTTACATTTTAACTAGTACTATTGAGTTCATGAACTGTGAACTCGATAGTGATGTGGCTGTTATTGGCGGAGGACCAGCAGGTGCAGCCCTAGCCACCTTTCTTACTCGGTTGGGACACCAGTGTTGCCTGTTTGAACAGGCCCATTTTCCGCGTTATCACATTGGTGAGTCCCTAATTCCGAACACCTATACGTTCTTCGAAAAACTTGGGATACTGCCCCAACTCAAAAAATCCGATTTCCCAAGGAAACACAGTGTAAGATTCGTTTCACCCAAGGGAGCCGAGACTACCCCCTTTTATTTCTCAGAAAGAATCCAAGGGGAGTCCGCGGTGACTTGGCAGGTTGAACGTGGAGCATTTGATCAGATAATGCTCAATCATGCGCAATGCAACGGAGTAATCCTCAAAACAGGCACACGTGTCGAGAGGGTTCTCTTCGAGGGTGACAGGGCCAATGGTTTGATGGTAAAGCAGAATGGAGATGGGTGTTTCAAGGTTCGAGCCAGCGTGGTCGTTGATGCCTCAGGACGCACCACATTGCTTGGCAATCAACTGGGACTGAAGCGTCCGGTACCGTACCTAGAAAAATCTTCGGTTTGGGGCTATTACAAGCATGGGGCCAGGTTGCCGGGCATTGATGCTGGGGAAACCACCATTTTCCGAACACACAAGGGCGGATGGTTCTGGTATATTCCCCTTCCCGATGATATTGTCAGCGTCGGACTAGTCGATGAAACGAATGCGGTTTTCGGGGATCTCTGCGATCCCAAACAACGGCTTCTTAATGAGGTTCGGCAGTGCCGTCCACTGGCGGATCGATTGCGGGAGGCGGTCTTGACGGAACCCATTCGGGGCTTGAAGAACCTGGCATACTACAACACTCACACCTGCGGCCCCGGATGGATCATGGTTGGGGATGCACGGGCATTTCTGGATCCTATATATTCTTCCGGGCTTTTTCTTGCACTGGGTTCCGCTGAGGCGGCCGCCCAATGCATCCACGAGGCACTGGAGGAAGACGATGTGTCCGCTGTAAGGCTGGGAAAATTTGAGTCTGCCCTAGGCGATGGCGTTGACACCATTCACCATCTAATCAAGGCGTTTTATGACCCAACATTCAGCTTTGGAAAATTTGCCAGACGTTTCCCGGAGCAAAAAACCGCATTAGTTGACTGCCTAATCGGTGATGTGATAAAGGACATGTCCGGCTTTAGGCAAGCTCTTGGAAAGATGATCCCTTCTCCCCCTTCCCTGCAACGGCTTTAGCGCCTATTCGATTCATAACAGTTGTTGTTCAACAGTGTCATATTTTTCATACCACTACTCTTCTTCTCGCTCACCTCTCTGACATACCTCCCCGTACCTCTTAGCTAATATGCGCAACGATTGATTAGGAAACAACAATATAGGCGAAGCGGCTAAAGTTTATTACTGTTTCGCTCCCTTGTTCGGTATTCCGTTGGTTAATCATATAAATTGACAGCTAATCGATCCTAAGAGTCCGAGTAGAAATTAGAAACAAATTCACAATGAAAAATAACACCAACTATATTGCAGCCAGCATCGTAATGATGGCCGTTTTCACATGTGGGTCCATGATAGCCCAAGTCAAGCAGGGTAAAACTCGCCCCCTGAAGACAGTTCAACTGATGAAAGGTGTAATGAAACCCAACTGCACCCAATTGAAGAAGGGGTTGGATGCCGGGCCCGACAGTGACAAGGCATGGGCCGAGTTGGCAATGAATGCCGCGTTGATCAATGAGATCAGCTATACATTGATGGCTGATGGACGGTGCCCGGATGGCACCTGGGCCAAGGCTGCCAATGGCACATTGCGCGAGTGCAGTTCCGCCATCCTAAAAGCTGTAAACTCAAAAAACGTCCAAGAAGCAAAAAAAGCCTTTTCAGCCATGACAAAGGCTTGCTCTGCCTGCCACGACGTTCACAAGAAGAAAAAATAAACAGGAAGTCGTTCACAAAACTCAACTCACCAATCAAATACGAAGAACGACCCAAATAGTGTCGTGATGAAGGTGGGTCTATGATAACTAAACAAAAGTCGATACTGTCGATCGAGTTTGGGCACGGTCGGTATCATATACTGCGGATGCTGGCTATGTTGTTTTTTTGCACTAGGCCGCTGCATCTGCTTGCTGCAACAGTTGATCCGGCAAATTTAGCTATTGATCAGACAGATTTTTGGTTCATTAGCTTTGCTGGACCCTTCCACGCTGTTCTTCTGCACTTTCCCTTTGGTTTTATCGCCATAGCTTGCTTGTTGGAACTAGTTTACTGGCGCAATTCCCAACCAGCCTTACGCAATGTTATGTTCTGGTTAATGCCGTTGAGCGTAGTTTGCCTGCTTGTAGTAGCCGTTCTGGGATTGTTTTTGGCTAGCGGAAGTGCTTACGACCCCACATTGACCATCGTCCATCGGAATTATGGCTTTTCGGTTACCGCAATTGCTATGGCAGCCACCGGTGCACTAACCATGGAAAGACGAGCGAAAGAGCCTCGATGGACTGTTATATTTCGCATGTTGTTAACCCTAAATTTGGCGATACTGGTTGGGGCGGGACATTCGGGCGGTAATCTGACACATGGCACAACTTTCCTAACCAAAAATGCACCCGGTTTTTTGAGAGAATTTCTTGATAATCCAGATTTTGAAAACACCTCCGTCTCTAGAAACTTGGCTGATAGGGCCAAGATGAATGGTGTGTTTGTGACAAAAGTGGAGCCGGTTCTGCGCAAGCATTGTCTGAAGTGCCACGGACCAGAAAAACAAAAGGGGGACTATCGAGTTGATGACATGAAGATTCTTTTTGCCGGAGGGGAAAGTGAAGAGCCGGCGATTGTGCCTGGAGACCCTGGTGGCAGCAAGCTTATCAAAGGGATACTATTACCGGAAGACGATGATGATGTCATGCCCCCCGAAGGCAAAGGGCACCTGAGTGACGATGAGGCTCTAACCCTCATTAAGTGGATCCAGACGGGTGCTTCTATCGTCAAGATCAAAGGATGAAACGGTTGTGCCGAAACAATTACTCCTGGATTTCAACTCATGTATTTGTGGCGATGGCGATTTGCTCGTGCTCGTATGAGCGGGAACTGCCATTGCTGGAGGTTGAATTTGCTCAAGATCCCGAAGTTACTGTTGAGTTGCTTCAAGATTTTCTACCTCCACTTCCAAGTGTCATCGAGTCACCTGACAATCCACGTACGGCAGCTAAGATCGACCTGGGCCGTATCTTGTTCTTTGAGCGGCGCCTGAGCGAAGACAGTACAACCTCCTGTCAAACCTGCCACGACCTTCAGAATTATGGCCGCGATTTGGATGTTTTTACAACTTCGCCCGGATTGGATCGTAGTCGGCGTGGCCTGCGAAATACCCCGACCGTCTACAATGTTGCGGGACACTTTTCAATGTTCTGGGATGGCCGAATAAAAAAAATAGAGCATCAAGCCGCAGCCCCCCTGCTCAACCCCACGGAAATGGGTTTTAAAACGAGGCAAGAGGTAGTGCAGGCACTGGCAACCACTCCGGATTATATAGAATTGTTTACTGGTGCCTTCCCGGAAGACGATGAGCCGCTCTCATTTGAGAATATTTGCACAGCACTGGCCACATTTGAACGGGGGCTGACTACCCCCTCTCGCTGGGATATGTTTCTGAAGGGAGACCGCAACGCCTTAACTAAGGACGAAATCAGGGGATTCTTTGTTTTTAAAGAGGCCGGTTGTGCTCGGTGCCATAAAGGAACCTACATGGGCGGGCAGACTTTTGTCAGACTTGGTCGTGTCATCCCCTGGCCTGAGGAAGTTGATCCAGGTCGATTTTCTGTTACCCGTAACAAGGCTGACTACGGGAAGTTCAAGGTTCCGAGTCTTCGCAATGTAACACAAACCAAACCCTACCTGCATGATGGACGGGAGCCATCCTTGAAAAAAGTAGTGGAGATGATGGCTCGACACGAAAAAGGGCGAACTTTGTCGAAACTACAAATGAATTATCTACTCCAATTTCTGGAAACTCTCACAGGCTCTCTTCCATTAGAATATATACGGGAACCGGATCTGCCAGGAAACCATTAAAGATAGTGCTTAGTTTTTTATAAGAGAGAGTTTCAGGGTGAAATTTTTTCTCTCACCAAACGCATATTCTCCTTTCTTCTACATGAATATAATTAGTTTATATATATCGAATGGTCACAACTACGTGGGGCATCACGGGCGGGATGCAGGCACTAATCAAATTCAGGAGGTACAGCGGGCAAGATGCGTAGCGGGTCGGGGGATAGTGGGCGATCGCTATTTCAACCGTGAAAAGGATCATAAATGCCAGATCACTTTCTTTGACTACTCAGTTTATCAGAATTTGTGTGAAAAATTCCAGAAACACGGCAAATCAACTGCAGTATTCCGGCGTAACGTCATTACGGATGGAGTGGATTTGAACAGTCTGATCGGCCGGGAATTTGAAGTGCAGGGCGTACGCTTCTTTGGTGAGGAGGAATCCAAGCCTTGCTACTGGATGGATCAGGCATTCTGCCCCGGAACGGAAAATGAACTCAAGGGTCGGGGAGGCTTGCGGGCCAGAATCCTGACAAACGGAACACTGCGCTGCCTTACCCCTGACGGAAAAGCCGACTGACTTTCCGCAACATTCCCTACATTCCGCTTGTCCGCATGTCCATCGGCTGGGCAATCAGCCAGACGCTGAACACTGAGTAGAGCACCATGGCGAACATCAACGGATACAACACCCGCTTGGCCAAGCCTGATGTATCATACAACCGCTTGGCCAGGTTGTCGGCAGCCACGACGCCAAACACGTGGCCAACCACGACACAGATAATCTGGAGCCACCAGATGGCTTTCATCGACAGCATTGCCCCATAGGTCTTTTTTGCTGTCCCAAAAAGATCCCATCCCCAACCAAGCGGATCGCTGAGCAACGGAAGCAGGTTTCCCGCCTCCATGAAGAAATGCATGCAGTTATGGGCCAAATGGTAAAACAACGCCACAGGGATCAATGAATAAGCGAACGCCTTGAAAATGACCCCGGTTGAAACGCCGGCCGTAGGTGTCAACGCTGATGCCACCCTTGCAGTCACCCAGAAAAGGCCGATCGGCAGCAATACCATCAGGAGCATCAACAGGGTGAACATGACCTTTGGGCCAAGCCCTGTCTCGACTCTCAACAGGTTGTTCGCGCTCACCCATACAGGAGTCATAGTGAGGCCGTGGAAACTCGTCAGCGCCAGCAGCACTATGGCGAGAATGGATTCATCCCATTGAAAACGATTCTTGCGCACGAGATCTGTAGCGGGTGGTCGCAGGTTCAACGCAAGGTTGTCGTGCGGACAGGCCCGAACGCACTCGGAACAAAGCGTGCAATACGTGTTCTCGGTGAGGTGGCCGGGGAATAAACCGGTCGGGCAACCGGTTTGCTTGGCGCTGCCGTGGTAGCATTCCTTGCCATCGCAGGTACGGCAGATTTCGGCATCGGCAGGTCGCAGTTCCACCGGACTGAATAATGCATACAGTCCGCTGATCCGCCCCACGGGACAACTGTATCGACAGAAAGCTCGCTTCTCATAAACCACAGCCAGCATCACTGCCATGGCCGCCATGAACAGGCCAAGCACTGCGGTCATTGCCGGGGAATGGGTGATGTCCATGCCCAGTTCCAACCAGGTGAGCAGGACAAAAAAACCGATTGCCGGCCAAATGTTACGAGCCCAGCGAGGGAAAGGCCGATCGTGAGTGATCCGCTTGAGGCGAGATTTTAGGGATAGTGCGGTGACCATCGACGACAGCGCCTCCCACGGACAGATGGCGCAGAAAAGTTTGCCAAAGCCGGCCACAAAAAAGATCAGCAAAATCCACCACCACGTCCAGGTCAGCACAGGAGCGATGTTGCCCTTGGGTGAACCAAACAAGCCGGCAACGATCACCAGGGACAACAAAAACAATGGCACAGACTGGATCAGCAGCGGGAACGCAGGCCATTTCACCAGTCGTTTCAGCCAAGCAGCGCTCAGCAGATTCAACGTCCAGTAAGGCACGCGCCCGATATCCGGCGCTTTTCTGAACATCATGTAACCATGCGTCAGCAGGATAATCAGCACCACCCCACCGGCCGCCATCCAGAACGGGATGCCATCCATCGTCATGGTGCCATCGGCAGCCATCGAGCAGTGCGCCATGTCGTGATTCATTGGGTGAATGCGGTGGAGGACAGATTGCGATTGTGCGCCTCACATCGATCCTGGACCAAGCGGGCCTTGCGCGCTCCAACGGCGGTAACAGCTATCAGCACCAGCAGACCAAGCGCGATCCAGCGCCCCCAGTGTGTCGTCTGCGAAGACAACCGAAACGGGATGACACACTGGCGCCCTCCATCATCATGCAACGTCAGCCGCACCGCGTAGTCACCGGTGTCCGACAGGTTGCGCTGTGCCGAATACATGTTCTCCAACTGCGCCTTCTCGTAACGTTTACTAAGTAACACACGGTCTCCATCAAGAATTTCGAACGTCAACTCACCGTGATACACCCGCGAGTTGAGCAGGTTGAAGACCAAAAGAAAGAGCCTCACGTTCTCCGGATCCTCAATGTTCTGGCTGTGGATACCTTGAAAATCGTACACTACCAACGACATCTCGTACTCCCCCGCTTGCCCAAGGAACTCCTCCTCCGGCACCTGCGGGTAATTCTCAAAATAATTGTAATGCGGCAATCCCTTGAAATGGTGTGCAAACAAGGGCCCCGCTGAAACCAGCCAGAACAACAAGGCCGCCTTGGCCAAACGGGGACTCAAGCGGCGACGCCTTCTCACGGAAAGACAATGAGTAGGGCATACCATCATACACTCGCCGCAAAGCGAACAATCGACTGTCTGGTCTAGTCGTGGACTGATGCCTTGCGGACAAATCTCCGCGCAACTGTTGCAACCATTGATGCAGCGGCTGGCATCCCGTTGCAGCGTGAACACCGATCGTTTGCCAAGCCAACCGAGCAACCGGCCAGTGGGGCAGACATACCTGCAGGTAAATTGGCGACCCAGGAAAAAGTCCAACACCACACACACAAAAAAACTACCCGAGGCGACAGACAACGTTCCCATTGCCAAGCCGTGAAAAATCGTTTGCCCAAGCGCAAAGTATGGCAATAGAAGCACCCACACTCCGTGTCCTGCAATCACTGCCACGCCCAAACCACCAAGCAGAATCCCCCAGGCCAACCCTCGGCCGGGATGCCACTCGGGGAAGTAGAACCAGCGACCAAGCAACCGCCGCACACGAGCCACCGCAAAAAACAAGAGCGAGGCCGGGCAAATGTACGAACAGAACACTCGTCCGAATACGAACACCAACAATAGTGGCACAATCAGGCCAAGAGCGAAGCCAAGCGCCCACTGTCCTTCCACAGCCAACACCGACAGAGCCGCCACGGGGTCTGTGAATGGCATGCCCAATATCCGGATGGACCACGTCATCCCACCATTGGATTGCGCCACCTCCATCGGGTCGCCCAGTTGACCAAGCACCGCGTCCGCCACCTCATAAGCCTTCCTGGCCGTGGCACCCAGGCTCAACTCAACCAAGCGCGGGTTGTTGTACGCCTGCTTGAGATTGACGTAACTGGTCATCAACGCCAAAGCACAAAGCAGAGCCACCACACCTAGACGCGAGATGATCGATACCACCAGCATAAGGCGTCCAGCACGCATCAGCCATGCACCTCCTCTTGGGCAAGTTGGCTGGCAGGGATGATGCGAATAGCCTGCGGCATGTGGACACAGGCCTGCTCGCAAAGCCCGCAACCCACACAATGCTCGGGGTTAACAATTGGCGTCTCATACAAACCAAGTTTCATCGCCTTTCCCGGCAAAGGACAGGCGCGGTAGCACACGCCGCAGGTGCGACCAGCGTACGAGTAGCAGACATCCTCCAGCACCACGGCGGTGCCCATGCTGACAGTTTGGCGTCCAGCCTCGGTGGGCTCGAGTGGCTGCAATGCGCCCGTGGGGCAGACCTGTGTGCAGGCCATGCAAAGGATACAGGCCTGGGCTCTTGCAGTGATAACTGGCGCAGCCAAGCCTGCCAGCCCTGTCTCCAATCCTGCCAGAGTGATACACTGGTTCGGACAAACATTCGCGCATTGACCACAACGGATGCAGGCAGAGAGAAAAGCCTCCTCCTGTTGAGCCCCCGGTGGACGAAGGTAACGCCTCAATCGGCGCGTGCCGGGCAGTTTGCCCAGGAACAAAACAGCGAACGGCAGCACTGCGCCGGTGAACAGGGCTCTAAAAAACCCAACTCGATTGGTTTTGATTGATGCCTCTTTATTTTGACTCAAAGCAATTCAATCCGCGCAGCGCACTTCTTAAAATCGACTTGACCAGAGACGGGATCAAACGCCCGGTGCGTGGTGCCGTTTGCGAGCCATTTGTTCTTCTTTGGATCCGCCGAGTCAGCGACCGACAAGTTCCAAGGGCTGAAAAGAAAGCCCTTAGGCACGGTGTTGCGGGCCGGTTTTACCACTGAATCTAGACCGACCGAGACGCGTGCCTCAATCTCACCACGTCGCGTGACAACACGCACCCACTGACCATCCTTAACCCCCAACTCGCTGGCATCATCAGGATGCATCTCAACGTACATCTCGGGCACAAGCTGCCGGGTGGTGCCGGCACGAATGGTTTTTGCCGTATGAAAATGTTCATACACCACACCTGTCGCAAACCAGAATGGATACTTGTCCTTTGGGCACTTTCCAGCTTTTTTGCCAAGATGCTCGGCATGCGGCAACTCTGGGGTGAGCCCCATGTCCCGTGCCTTAACCAACAAATCGTAGTGATCAATTATAAAGAAATTTGGCTCAGTGCCGACTTTTGACAACTCATCCGTGACTTCCCGGTATTCCGAGTAATTCTGATGGCACATATGCATGTGCAGTTTACCATCCGTATGGCGGAACTCAGCGTATGGTTTGTCAGGCCAATAATCTTCCTGCCCCATGTATCTGCGCTTGGTGCCGCCCGCCTTGGCAATGGCTGCGGTCGGAGCAGGCCACTGGATACCTCGTAAATCGCGAATCTGCTGATAGGGCGACTTGCCGGTCTCCTCCTCCACAGCGAGAATTCCGGTGAGATCAGAGTCCGTCCCCTTTGACGCACGACAGAAATCACGGAACACCTCCTCCGGATCATAAAAGCCATTCGCCTTACGCTTGTAAGGAAAAATTTTGTCTACATCCAAACCCAGCAATTTACCGATGAGTTTGCCTTTGTCGATAACCATGTCCATGTCCGGCCGTGTCCCCTTAATGGGATTTGCCGTACCGTCAGCAACATATAGCCGCCGCTCAGACTGCACATAGAGCCCACCCACCCACTCCCCCCATGTTGCTGCAGGAAGAATCACGTCAGCATAAAGGTTGTTAGGCGCATCCTTGTATATTTCCTGCACCACGGTGAACGTCTTCGTCAGCGCCGGACGGGAAAGATGATAGGAGTCCGGCAGATCGATGTGTGTCGCATAGATCAAGAACATCGCCTGCACTTCCCCCTTCAGGGCACGCTCCATCATCCCGATAGCCATGCCGGTGTTTTGCATTTTTGCAGTCTTGTCGAGGCGTTCCTGCGGAATAGCCCACTGCTTGGCGCACCAGGCCCGGTGCTTGTCATCTTTAATACCAATATTGAACGGCAACCGGCCGGTCAGTCCGCCAGTAAGGCGTTCACCCATGGCGTTGGGTTGGCCGGTCTGCGAATGCGGGCCGCAACCGGGACGTCCAATGTTGCCAGTCAGGGCCATTAGGTTCACCAAACTCATCGTGTTGTGTTGCCCATGCAAATGCTGGTTATAGCCGATACCCCAGATGCATAGTACTCCACCTGTATTCCGCTTCCGCCCTTTGATGCTCGCCTCGGCCCACAACTTGGCAATTTCATAGATTTTCTCCGGAGCGATCTTGGTGCGGTCAACTACGTCCTCAGGGCGATACCCCTTATTGACCTCCTCAACATAAGTTTCCCACCCGTCCACATGACTTTTCAGAAAGTCCCATGCGACAGCCTCTGGATGACGCTCAATGATAGCATAGGCGATGGCATTATGAATGGAGATATCCCCGTTAATGGTTGGAAGATGGTAGCTCTTCTTCGGGTTAATTTCCTCCAGACCCATCACCGTGCCGGTGCGCCTTGGATCCACAACCAATGTTGGGATGTCCATCTTCGCCTTATAATCGGCCACCCTCCAGAACAAGATGGGATGCGAACCGCGCGCGTTATGTCCCCAGAAGCAGATCATGTCCGCCCGCTCAATATCGTCGTAACAAGTAGGCGGCGTGTCGGATCCTAGGGACTTGATATAACCGGTCACCGCCGAGGTCATGCACATGCGCGCGTTCGCCTCGATTGTGTTTGAACCGATGATGCCTTTCATGAAAATATTCTCCAGATACTGACCTTCCAATGTGAGTTGACCGGAACCGTACAAGCCAACGGCATTGCCTCCCGAAGTTTTCACTATCTCTGCAGTTTTCTCGGCGATCAGTTCCTCTGCCTCATCCCATGTGGCCTCGCGAAACAAGGATGGATCGTAACTGCCCTTGGTTTTGGACACCTTCCCACGCAAAGGATCAGACATGTCCTTGCGAATGAGAGGCTTGGTCAGGCGGTTGACATATATCGCCTCCGCCGACGTCAGGCCCTTGATACACTGCAGACCGCGATTGGTCGGATGATCCTTGTCAGGTACGATGTTCGTGATGCGCCCATTCTTCGTCTTGATGATTGTGCCGCAGCCCACGCCGCAGTAGGGGCAAGCCGCCAAGATATCCGTGCCGGCAGTGTCTTCATTCAACACGTACTTCTCCCCGAGCGGCACATTCCATGCGTTGGCGGACACTTTTCCAAGAGCCGCCGTGGCAGCTACATGCTTGATGAATTTTCGTCTTTTCATTTCTTTTGATCCCTATCGTCTCTGTTTATTGTCCACTTCCGTTTCCTTTGCCCATTACCCTCAATTGGGCGATTATATCATGTGCATCCTCTACAGTAAGATTCGCAACCCCCTTGGCTCCAAGGAAAGGCTTCATCGGAGTGCCAATCCGGCCTTGGCGGAGAGTCTGTAAGATATAATCATCTGAAACCGACTCTAAAAAACCCGACAAACCTATCCCTGGTCCGGGCACCCCAGCTAGATAACCCTCTCCTCGACTCCCGTGACAGGCGGCACAATAGTTGCCGTACTTGACAGCTCCCTCCTCTGCGTTGCCGTTGAATGACAAGGTGGGATCCACCACGATCTCCACCGGGTTGGCAATCGGAAGAGCTCGAAGATAGGCAATAATGTCGCTGACCTTCTGAAAAGCCAGATCCGGCCGAGGAACCATCGCAGTTCCCAGGCGGCCATTCCGTATTGTCTTCCGGATGAAGTCGTCCGAGGCTATGGCCAAAAAATCCCTGTTACGAATACTGGGGGCAAAACCAACCTTGCCCAAACCATCCTGTTGATGGCAGGCGATGCAGTTGACATCAAAATGTAGCTTACCTCGCTTCGGGTCTCCTTTCACAGCCACCTCCCTGTCCCTGGTAGGCACATTCTTTCTTCCCTGTTCACGCAAATAGGCGATCAGGTCGTGCCCGTCGCCTTCGGTTAAGTTGGCCAATCCGCGCGACCCGATGAACGATCGCATGGGTGTGCCAATCCTACCCAACTTTAGCGTCTGGAGAATGTAATCATCCGAAGCGGCGGATAAAAAACCGGGTAAACCAATACCCGTCCCGGGCACTCCAGCGACGTAACCCTCCCCCTTTGAGCCATGGCACGCAGAACAATACTTTCCAAACTTCTCTGCTCCCGCCGTGGCATCTCCGTTGAACTTCTTGTCCCAATCCACACTCACCTTCACGGGGTTGGAGACCTGGGCCGACCGGAGATAGGTGATGATCGCGGTGACCTGCTTCTCACTCAAATCAGAGCGAGGTGCCATCGCCGTGCCTTGCCGTCCGATTATGATGGTCTGACGGATAAACGCATCAGTGGCCAATGCCAAAAAGTCACGGTTGCCAATGCTTGGAGCAAAACCGATCTTCCCTATCGCGCCCAACTGGTGACAAGCCAAACAATTCACATCGAACAACTGTTTTCCCTTGGCCACGACAGCATTATCAGAAAACTCCTCCTCGACTTCTGGCAGCACAGCGGGTTCCTGTTTAGACAGTACTGCGGCTTGAACTACAGCAATCGGTTCTGAACCAATCCCGGAGACATCAACCGGAAGGCTGTCTGCACTTTGCCCGCCACCTTCTTCGATGCGGGTTTCCTGTATTCCCTCGTCCTCGGCTATCCCATCTGTTAACAACCATTTGGCAGGGTACAACAACGCCACCACCAACAGGATCGCCGAGGCGATGACGCGATACTTCGTGGGGAAGTCGAAGTTGAGCTCGGCCGTCCACGGCTTGGGCCGACTGCGCTTAGCCAAGCGCTTGGCTTGGCCAAGGCCGGTGTCGGTGGCCAACGGCAACTCGCGGACAACTGTCTTCACTGAAGTTTTACCGGAATTATCCCTCATAGAAAATCAACCTCACCTTCCTTGCGAGTGGATATGTCATCGCACTTATCACTGGTCGATTTTGTGAAATTTTTCACAAGCGAACTGAAACCAATATTCCCATATATTGCCATTCTATCATCATCACCTCGTTGCAATTTGACTTAGACCTATTAAAACCAGCTCAAAACAAAGTATCAAAATAGACCGCACTCTTTGTCTGTACTAGTGTCTATCTTGTTTGTTTATTAGCCTTTCTTGCCCTTCAGTTGTGAGAATCAGAAGCCTCACAACTCCATCGAAGCGGTAAACCGTTCAGAATGAAGGGTGAAGAAGTGGAACGGGTGAAGGAAATCGAACCCTCTCTCACCTTATAATTCAACAGACGATCGTCTGAGACACTGCATATCCCATTGTCTCTCCACACAGCTCAATGACTCTCACGCACTTTTCAGTGCGTTGATGCTCGATTCAAGGAGTGGCGTTGTGAATAATTCTGAGGTGCCGTGGCCGGTTTGATTTCGTTAAACGGTTAAAATGAAAAAAAGGCTTAAGTATGATTGAAAAACCCGATTCAGTGACGAATGTAACTTCATTATTGTCAGGCGATGGTGTTTCCCGGCATATATGTGAAGATTTAAAATCATTTATCGTAACCACCATGCCAATACCATGGGAACTTGCTAAGCAGCGTATTGGCGGAACTCCTGAAAAAATTGTTTTTGTCGATTCAATGGAGCAAGAAAGGGTAGAGCAGCAACTTGAGGAATTGCCTGAATTTGAGTGTGTGGTAGCTATTGGTGGTGGACAAGCGATTGACTTAGGAAAATATTTTTCGTGGAAACGTCAAGCCCGTTTAATCACCATTCCTACTGTGATAAGTGTCGATGCTTTCGTTACATCCGCAGCAGCTATAAGAATTAATCGAAAAGTTGAATATATCGGTAACAGTACACCAAACCCGTTGGTAATTGATTACGATTTAATTCGAACGGCTCCGAATGATTTGAACATCGCTGGTGTAGGCGATCTGCTTTCAATCCACACTGCCATTTATGATTGGACTTTAGCTGCCAAGAATGGACCAAACCAAAACCAATTCCACCAAAACACAGCCGACCAAGCTTATAAAATATTAAATTCCATAATAGATCGTGCCGAAGATATCCGTAATCTAACAAATCAGGGCATCGACGCCATTATCAACGGGTATATGGATGTTAATCGTATCTGTCTTCCATTGGGCCACTATCGAATAGAAGAGGGGTCTGAGCACTATTTTTTTTATGAATTAGAAGAGAGAACTGGCAGGGCATATGTTCATGGGCATATCATCGGATTGGGTATTTATATCATGAGCCATTTGCAAAAAAACAAACACGAGATGATTACTGATGTTATGGATAGAATGGGGCTTAAATACCAACCCAAGAATATGGGGATTAAGCTTCAAACACTTATAGAGTCACTTGCAAATTTGAGAAAGTATGTGTGTGAACGTGAAGATTTATGGTATACAGTGATTGACAAGGAAACGATAACTCATGAATGGATTGATTACATAACAAACAAACTCGAATTTTAGCTTTTTTCGCCTAATATACAAACAACAAAGTCATTACTTATCGCACAGGCTGGTTTGATTTATTAATGGTGAGGATCATTGGTAAAGGGCGGATTTTCGATCTGCCAAATGCCCGGTCAGACGGGCTATTCATAATCTTTATTTTGCCGTTTTTATCCAAGAGACCGATTATGCTGCTTCCGCCCCCATCCATATTGGTGGCTTTCCAGCAGCCTATTTCCTTCATGAGATTTGCAAGTTCATGTAAGTTCATACCTTCACTATACTGCTGTTGCCGTCCATCAACCACGACGAGCCAGAGAATTTCCCCCTTCTTGTCGATGCCAATTGCTGTTCGCGGATGTCGAGCACCGTCACTATTTACTGTTGGATTGCCTTTAGAAAGAATTTGTTGAAAGCCTGTTGTGGCTTCTTTGGGTTCGTCACCGGGTTGATGCCCAAAATTCACATTGCCCTCGGAGTCAAACCATATGGAAGCGTTATTTGTAGCAACACTGCTACGCATTTTACCGCTAGTGCCTGCAAGGCCATGAATGTCTACCATTTGGCCTGAGTACCATTTTCTGTTCCTTTTGCCTTGATCGTCGGGAAAACTATCCCAGGGGTTGGTGTTGACAAAAGCCACCACAGATGAGCTCGAAGCCAGTTTTCTGGGATCAGTCAGTGCTGCTTCAGCCGGGCCATCTCCGTCAGGATCTTCTCCAAGAACCACTTGAGCTTTAACTCTATTCAAAGCTAAGTTGATCCTCAGTATATGAATTTTATTGGCGATTGGGTCAGTTAGCTCTATCAGCCTGTAATTGATTCCAAGATTTTTGAGACCTGTAGCAACTGCTGGATTACGCTCGTTAGGCGCTACACAGGCGCTACAAAAGGCAACCATTGTGATAATTAAATGATGAAATCGCATATTTGATTAAAATAAGTATAGAGGAAACGGATAGAGTAAAGGGAATCGAACCCTCTCCACGCTCAAAACTCCAATAGAGAAGGGTCTGAGACAGTGCAAATCTTACTGTTTATCCCTTT
>JASLKQ010000055.1 GCA_030747505.1 Verrucomicrobiota bacterium
AGGCACTTTACTTTAATGGGTACTAGTACCACACAACATTCTTACTCTGTTGTCCGGCGATGAGCGCATCAAGATCTCCATCCTTATCCATGTCCACGAGTCGGATGTCATAGGCGCACTGGTCGGCGTTGATGATGTGGGTGGTGAATTTTCCATTGCCGTCATTCTCAAACCATGCGGCCTTGCGGCTTAGGTAGGCGCAGGTAACCGCATCGAGATCACCATCTTGATCGATGTCACCAATTTGCAGGCAGTGAGGAGATTGAAGATCGGTGTTGATTTCGTGTATGGTCCATTTTGGGTTTTCGTACCAGATGAGCCCTACGCCATGGCCGCGACTGGCAACAATATCCAGTTTGCCGTCTCCATTTACATCAGCGGGTAAAATATTAGTGGCACCGGGGTGTTTGCCGGGTAGTAAATGCTTTTTGAATGGCTGAGTAGGGTCCTTGCCTGCCTCCCACCAGGCGAACCATTCACCTTGGCCTGATTTATCGGCAGGTCCGCCTTTGGCCGCGAGAGTGATATCTATCCTGCCATCACCATTGAGATCGCCCGCACCAAGGTAGTGGCTCAGGCCCGGGGCATCCTCCTTGGCAAAAATATGGCGTGTCCAGCGATTGGCTTCACGTGGGTTCCTGGGGACTTCCAGCCACGCGGCGGAATTGGGAAATTTACCCTTGGGTTGGCCGCTATTGGCAAGGAGGTCCAGTTTGCCGTCCCCGTTGACATCGGCTTTCAGTACGCCATGGATACCGATGATTTCATCCTCGGCAATGCGAGCTTTCCAAGGGCTTCGGGTGGGGTTTTTGTTGGGTTGCTCAAACCAGACAATCAAGCCCGGTTTGTAACGCGCCCCAATAAAATCCGCATCGCCATCCCCATCCACATCAAACGTCTCGCCGTGAATGAAGGTGTGGCTTTTATCGTCACCTATGACGACCTCTTTCCAAGTGGGTGCTACATGTAATCTAGTTTTTCCACCAGCGCTACTGATAATGTCTATTTTACCATCACCCGTGAAATCTTCTGCTACAGCTACATTGCACCGCAGACCCTCCCACACCAAATGTTTCTTCCAGTGGCCCTTTATTTCAGCGGTGCTGGAAAACGGAAAAATTAGGGTTATTGTGATTAAGAAGATTTGTTTCATGATTAATTCGTGTTCTTGCGGGTTTGGTCAAATAGCAATTTCATTTCCCTTAACAGGGCAGTATGTGAAGCAGATCGGGCAAGGTTCGTGATTTCCTTTGGGTCTTCCTGATAGTCATAGAGTTCTACCCCATGCTTGCCTTCATTCCACTCGGTGTAACGGTAGCGTGTGGTCCGAATGGACCGTCCTAATGGTTTGACCTTGCCCGTTATGCCGGGAAGACGAGGTCGGATGCGAGTGGTGCTGAAAGCTGCTTTTCGGACGTTGTGTTTAGGGTTTTTCAGTACGGGTACCAAGCTGTGGCCCTTTAAATGGGCTGGCTTGGGTAAATCACAGAGCTCGGTGAGTGTTGGGTAAAGATCCACGAGTTCAGTTAGAGACGTGCATGTTTGGTCGGCGGTTTTCATTCCGGGAACTGAAATAATAAGTGGAACTCTGGTGCTGCCTTCAAAGAGGTCGCTCTTTTGCCAGAGCCCATGATGGCCCAAGTGATAGCCGTGGTCGCTCAGGAAAACGACAATTGTATTGTCGTTTAGTTTCAAACTGTCCAGGCCGTCGAGTATTCGGCCTAAGCATGCATCCATGAGGGTAGTGGAGGCATAATAGGCTTGTATGATTTCTTTTCGTTGTTCAAGGACTAGCTCGCGTTGATTGGGGCGGTCCGGGAGGGCGGCAGGCGGTATGTCATCGCGGTCGCCGGGGATTTCCAGTACCGGATTAATCTTGTCCAGCGGATAATATTTGGCATGATGAGTCGGGGCAACGTAGGGCGTGTGAGGCCGATAAAAGCCAACAGCTAGAAAGAAGGGCTTACCGGTTTTTTTAGGATGATGTTCCTCTAGAAGTTTTACTGCTTCAAGAGCAGCTTTTCCATCAGTATGCTCCTCGTCTTTGCTATCGAGCAAGAGCCAGCTCATGGTTCCCCCGTATTGACCTTTCCTGAGAGTGATAACCTCATCTTGGCGAGTGCGATCAATTCCAATTGGGTTAATGACTTTGTTCCAAGATGCTTTATCATCTACCCCGTCAGTCCCAATTTGGAGAGGGACGCCGTAATGATAGATTTTTCCGATGCGTGCAGCAAAGTAGCCATGGTTAATGAAATGTTGTGATAGGGAAGCGATATTTGGGTTCTTATCGCGAAAGTGACCGGCGTTTGAAAGAACACCGGTTTGTTCGGGATATAGCCCCGTCATGAAAGATGACCGACTTGGATTGCATACAGGGTACTGACAGTAGGCTTTGTCAAATCGCAGCCCACGTTTTGCCAGCCGATCTACATTAGGTGAATGCACGAGAGGATGACCATAACAGCCCAAGTCTGCGTTGAGATCGTCCACAGCAATCAAAAGGACATTGGGCTTGGTATCGGCTTTTAGTACAGAAATTGTCAGAAAACAGACGATGATTGTTATTCTGCTGAAGATGCTGGCTTTCATGAAGTAGAGCGATAGGATACCGCGCAGCTCCGCGAATTGGGAGCATGTTTTTGTTTACTTTTTTGATCTTTTTGTAAATCTATCGCCGCCTCTTGGGTGGCCAAAAGTTGCATGTCGGAAGCTAGAAAGTACGTTTGGAATGATGTTCACTGGGGGAATCTCATTTCTCTCATGGGCACGCTGGCGATCACGCTATTGGTACTGCCGGTGTTTATTTGGAAATATGGCGCTGACCTTAATTGGTGGGTGCATGGCTCGCTTTTTGTGGGGTTCTACATTTTTTCGGGCATGGGAATCACCTTTGGCTATCATCGGCTATTGGCCCATTTATCGTTCAAGGTTCGTGCGCCGGTGAAGATGGCGGCGTTGCTCGGCGGTGCCACGGCGATGCAGGATTCGGCACTCAACTGGTGCTCCGATCATCGTAAGCATCACAAACACGTCGATCACGAGGAAGATCCTTACAACATAAAAAAAGGATTTTGGCACGCGCACATTGGCTGGATTATTTTCAAGCCTAAGGTCGATCCGCCCAAGGACAACGTGAAAGATTTGGCCAACGATCCCATGGTGATGTGGCAACACCGTTGGTGGATTCACCTGGGCGTGCTCATTGGCTTTGGAGTTCCCACGCTCGTAGGTTTTCTCGTTGATGGTCCCATCGGCGCGCTAGGCGGATTTCTCATTGGCGGCTGCGCGCGGTTGGTGGCAATGCATCACGGCACATTTTTTATCAACAGCCTTTGTCATTATCTTGGGAAGCAGCCTTATTCCTCTACCCACACGGCCAAGGATTCCTGGGTCACCGCCATCTTCACTTTTGGCGAGGGTTACCATAATTTTCATCATGAGTTTCAGCACGACTATCGTAATGGTGTGAAGTCGTGGCAATTCGATCCCACCAAATGGACTGTGTGGATGCTGGGCAAGCTGGGTCTTGCCCGGGATTTACGGCGTGTGCCCAATGAAATAATCATGCTCGCGGAGATCAGTCAGAAAAACAAAATGCTGGAGCAAAAACTCTCTGGTCACGCTCGTCCGGTGTGCGAAAAAGCGCAAGCCCTCTTTGCTGAGGCTGGCACAAAACTCACCCTTGCCACTGAAACATGGGAAATGGCCAAAAATGAATATGCTAAGGCGGCTCAAAAGAAGCTGGAGCTTACCAAGGAGCAGCTTGCTGAATTGCGCGCACGTTTTGAGGCCGCCGTGGACGAATTGCGTGATGCGATCAGGGAGTGGCATGCTGCACATCAGCAGTTGGCCG
Organism: Verrucomicrobiota bacterium; assembly: GCA_030747505.1. Classification (GTDB taxonomy): domain Bacteria; phylum Verrucomicrobiota; class Verrucomicrobiia; order Limisphaerales; family UBA1100; genus UBA1100. Next base: position 3,857 of record JASLKQ010000055.1, read on the forward strand.
GACAGCTTTCATAGTCCTTTTACCTCATAATATTCTGGATTTTGATTTTTCTTTCAGGCAAAAAGCGCCCGATTTACTACATTCATCATTATGATGAATGAAATAAATTCCAAACATAACCTTAAATATTTGTTTCATGGAAGAGTTAATACAGACAATTGATTCAGGTGACACCGCTTGGATTTTGACCGCCAGTGCCCTGGTGTTATTTATGACCATCCCCGGGCTCTCGTTTTTCTATGCCGGATTGGTTCGGAAGAAAAACGTGCTTTCGGTCTTGATGCACTGTTTCGTTATTACTTGTGTGATGACGATTCTGTGGTTGCTGTATGCCTACTCCGGCTGCTTTGCTGAGGACGGGAAGGTTTTTGGTAGTGCCAAATACTCTATTCTGAACGGTCTGGGGGCTAAGCCGCATGGAAATGCTGATACTATTCCGCACGAGTTATTTTTCATCTTTCAGATGACTTTCTTCATCATTACTCCTGCCTTGATGGTGGGGGCTTTTGTGGAACGTATTAAATTTTCCGCGGTGCTATGGTTTACAGGATTATGGGCTCTACTGGTATACGTACCTGCCTGTCATACCGTTTGGGGTGGTGGGTTATTTGGTGAGATGGGTGTTAAGGATTTTGCCGGAGGGATTGTTGTTCATATTACTGCAGGTGTTGGGGCACTTGTGGCATGTATTGTTCTTGGTCCCAGAACGGGACATCCAGACACCCAGATGATGCCGCATAATCTGCCCATGACTGTGGCAGGGACAGGAATGCTCTGGGTGGGTTGGTTTGGTTTCAACGGGGGGAGTGCCGTGGCGGCTGATGGCAGCGCAGCAATGGCAATCGTGGTTACCCAGATTTCTGCGGCGACAGCGGCATTAACGTGGATGTTTGTAGAATGGTTCAAACACGGAAAACCGAGTGTGTTGGGCATCGTAACCGGATCCATTGCCGGACTAGCTGCCATTACGCCTGCGTCAGGAGTTGTAGGCCCTCAGGGGGCTTTGATCATAGGTTTGGCATCAGGCTTCATCTGCTGGTATGCGAGCACAGCGATCAAGGCGAAGTTTGGTTACGATGATTCACTGGATGTCTTTGGGGTGCATGGCGTAGGAGGTCTTATTGGGACATTATTATTGGCGTTTCTGGGGGCGAAAGATGCCTTGGACGGTCGCGGTGATTTTATTGCTGGACCGCAGTTCGTCGTCCAGTTAAAGGCAGCTTTAGCAGTGGGAGCCTACACACTCGTGGTGACTTGGGTTATCCTAAAGGCGGTGGATGCGATGGTCGGGCTGAGGGTGGATGAACAGGATGAAAACAGTGGTCTTGATGTGTCTTCTCATGGAGAATCAGGATACAATGATTAAATTCTAACCTTAGGAGAAACTAAATGAAGAAAATTGAAGCAATCGTAAAACCTTTCAAACTGGAGGAAGTTAAAGATGCCTTGGCCGAAGTGGGTGTGGTAGGCATGTCGGTAAGTGAAGTAAAAGGGTTTGGTCGACAGAAGGGTCACACGGAGATCTATCGCGGCAGTGAATACACGGTGGATTTCCTGCCTAAGATGAAGATAGAAACCGTAGTAGCTGATCAGGCTGTAGAGGAAGCAGTGAAGGCGATCACCAATGCTGCTAACACGGGTAAGATTGGTGATGGGAAAATATTCGTGCTGCCCATTGAACAGGCTATCCGTATCCGTACTGGTGAGAATGGAGACGAGGCCATATAGCCACTTGGGATTAGATTTAGGGTTTGCCGTGTGAGATTAGGAAGTTCTCTACATAAATACTTCCTTCTCTCGGACAATATCATCGGGCAGCCATTTTTTATCAGCTGCTTCCCGAAGCATGGATTTGGTGCCGTCATCCTTGCTGTACCACACACAACCCGGGCTAACGTGAAGGTTCCATTGTTCCTCGAAGAGTAGGGCGCGTTTTTTGTTTCTAGCCAGTTCTTGAGGAACCGCGTGTACCTTGACAACTTCCCTGCGATATTTGACTTCCATAGTTTGCCGTACAATGTAGTCGGAAACGAATTTTGGGAGTTTTTCGGTGACCCAGGTGTTGGCATAACGGCTTTGAGAATATTCAAAATCTGCCTCCCTCTGGATGACATATCTGGCGTTGCCGATGGGGCCAAAGGCGTCAGCCATCGCCTCAGCGAACAGTGTGCAGGTTTTTTCATCTGATTCCTCCAGGAAAACCCGCACATATCCCCCTGCGCGCTTGGCCGCATGTATTTTTTCCTGAATTGCGTGCCAATTAACATCCCCTAACAGGCCGGATTCTCCCAGAGCCCCAATGACTGCACGACCAATGGCAAGGCTTAGTGAACCATCAGTCCAGGGTTCCCGTGTTTTCGGGGATAACAGTTCCACCTTTACGCGTTCGGTGACGGCCTTTGGGTCATTCTTTTTCTTAATTTCTACCGCCTTTATCGGTTCGGGATGATAGGCTTCTCCGATTCTCCAGAGTTCCCGATAATGTTCCCGTTGATCTACGCGTTCGAGCATGTCGCGGTTGATCTCGATCATGTTTTCTTCAACTGAGTCCTTTTTTATCTCCGAAAAAATGGCATGGACATGGCCCACACCCTTTTCAATTGCCCCATCATCGGTTACTCCATAAAGGTGCATGTGCTTTTTCTTAAAGCGCATGTAGTCATCCATGCCCTTACTAAATTCGGGGGCGATACAGACTACATCCCAGTTGTTGGCGATCTTTTTGGGTTTGTCCGGATCGAGCCGGAAGGAACGACCCCGTAATTGGTTGATGGACATGTAGGTGGTGACGGTGGTCAGGTCAATTAAGACATTAATTTTGTTCGCATCCCAGCCTTCACCCAGTAATCCTCGGGTTCCCACCAGGCAACGGGTAACTCCAGACTGGAAAAGTTCAGTGATCATTTCCACGTACACACGCGGGCACCAATCGCTGCCCTTAGCCTGTAACATGTAATATCCATCCCGCTCCTGCCATTTAAATTCGACTGAACGCTTGTTGGACGCCAGCCAATGGCGGGCAGCAGTTTCAAAGGTATCTCTAAGGTCGTCATCCACCAGCACGGTGGATCCGGTAATGAGCACCGGATCCAGAGTGTCAGTTTCCTCGTTGGTCAGCAGTTCCCGGAAGGCGGCGATGGCTCCTCCGGCCTCATCATCCAGTACATGGCTTAGTTCTGCTTTGACTGCCGTGGTTTTTTCATAATCGCACACTACGACTGCCCGGATGTCTTGGCCGAGATCTTTCTGCTCTAGTTTCAGTATTGGGATCAATGCCCGGGCTTTGGCTCGTGAGTACGCGAGTATGCGCGAGACGGGTGAAGCGCAGGCCATGGTGCCTGTTTCAATTATTTGCGTACCTAGAACACGCAACCGGCGTTTTACTTCATCAGCTAATTCCTGGTCTGCCTCGTTGTCGGATCTTTGTAAGCCATGCCTTACATACCAAGAGAGAAGCGGGGCTATTTTATTAAGATTGTCATCCCAATATTCCAGTTGATCGGGTTGACCCATCATATCGTTGTCAACCATCACCACTTGTGCCGGTACTCCCTTAGGAATGGCGAGGTTACGCTCCGCTAGAAATAGGGGTGCTGCGATGGCGAATTTTACTGCGCGTCGGCTAAATTCTTCCCAGTCTTTTGCCTTATGGGTGATCAGATCGAGGTCAGTCAAAACCCGCTGTATGTATTCGATAAGACCTTCGCGAATTGGTTTGCCGTCATCTCCTAAAGGTGGATTGCAGAGTTCCTTGACTAATTCATCCAATGATTCGGATGTTTGTGCAACAAACTCAAGCTCATCGCCTAGGGGCCTCACGAAATAGGCCAGATCCTGATAGGGAGCAAGAAATCCGTCTTTCACAACAGCTGGAACCGGCACTTCGTAGTCAATCGGCCCCATGAAGCGCCGGTAGCGTATTGCATCAGTGGTGCCTTGATGGGCATCGGATGAAGGGGTGGCAGTGAGCCCCAAAATAAGGGGGTTACCAAGAAATTCATGAACTGCCTCCAGCACACGTCCCCAGTGGCCAAGCAGGTGGTGGCATTCGTCCAGGATAACAAGCCCTACACCCTTGTTCTTGACACGTCCAAGTGTATCCAAAGCAGATGGGTGCAAAATCTTTAATGTGTCGTCATGCAGGGAGATTTGGTCACGCATTTTTTTTGTGTAGAAGGCCAATCGTTCCCTGTAATAACTGGGGTTTTTTTCCTTAAGGTCCTCTATCCATACTTGTGCTTGTTCCGGATCCTCAGCGTATTCTTTGTGGATTAGATTATCGATCCAGCAGCCAATACCCATGGCATCAAGCGTGTCATCCTCACGCGCAGGAATGGTGACTGCTTGATAGGTTAATGAAGTTAATAAAGCCGGTTGTTTTGAATCGGTACTGACTCGGTGTACGGGGATTTTATTCCCATCTTCGGAAAATAAATCGGTTCGAGCTGCCCATTGTGATTGAATTGCCGAATTGGGTGAAAGTACCAGAGTCGGTTTCCTTATCAGTTCTGCCCAAAGGTAAAGTCCGGTAACCGTCTTGCCCGATCCTGGGGGAGCCACGATGTAGAAGCTGCGTTCCCCCGCAGCCAGTTGCTCCTTAACCACATCCACCACCTCCTTTTGTGAAGGACGCAATTCACCCTTGAATTGAATATTTGGAAAAGCAATTTCCATAGATTGGGGTTGGGCGGCCCAAGTCTAGACAGGACTGAGTAGTGAGCCAACAGAAAAGGACAGTATTATTCCACGATCACTCCCTCCAGATCTTTCTCCGCTGAAGGGTATTGGGGATTCATTTTCTCCAGTGTGTGGCGGACGGTGCTGCTGACAATCAGGTTTCGGTGCCATTTGCGGTCTGCACAGACGATGTGCCAGGGCGCCTGGGTTGTGTTGCACTTGTTTACTGCATCGGTGTAGGCCCTCTGGTAGTCATCCCACAACTTGCGTTCAGCCACATCAGCCTTGCTGAACTTCCACCGTTTATTGGGATTGTCCAGTCGGGACTGAAGGCGCTCACGTTGTTCTTCCTTGCTGATGTGAAGGAAGAATTTCAGAATCGTGATGCCTGAATCGGTTAGCAGTTTCTCAAAGTCATTGATCCGGTCGTATCGTGAATTCCACTCTTTTCGGGGTACGAGGTTGTGAACCCGTACCACGAGAACATCTTCGTAATGGGACCGGTTGAAGATGCCGATGTTTCCGCGTGCGGGAACCTTCTGGTGAATGCGCCATAGGAAATCGTGGTCTAGCTCCAAGGAGCTCGGTTTCTTGAAAGGGTGCACCTCTGCAGCCTGCGCATCAACGCCCTGCATGACATGCCGAATGGCTCCGTCTTTTCCCGCTGTATCCATGCCCTGGAATACCAACAGGAGTGCCCGGGTATTTTCTGCATAAAGCCGGTAGGAAAGTTCATCTATGGCAGTAGTATTTTTCTCACAGATCGCTAAGGCCTTTTCCTTGGTCGTGCCACTGGTTGTTCGGGTGTCAAAATCCTTGAGCCGGATTTTGCTGCCTGGCTTAAAGGTGGTATTCTGCAGTTTCACATTTCGTCCCTTTTTGGGGTGTTTTGCATTTGAGTTGATTCAATGACAGGATTCTAGCTTGGTCAAAAAGAATCGGTTCGGGCCTTTGATTTGAATGTTTCAAGGGTTGTCTCTGCTGGGTGGATCGCCAATAGTTGCCTATGGCACGAGCATTTGATGTCATCGTGGTTGGGGTTGGGTCGATGGGGGCGTCGACTTGCTGGCATTTGGCCGGACGGGGGTTGAAAGTATTGGGGTTGGAGCAGGGACCGATTCCAAATCCGGAAGCCTCGTTCGCAGGATTGACGAGGGCCATTCGCCTTTCCTATGCCGAGCATCCTGACTATGTGCCGCTACTTCGCGGAGCTTACAAGGGCTGGGAGGTGCTGGAGCAAGAGTGTGGTGAGGAGCTGTTGAGACTCACCGGAGCACTATATATGGGGCCCCCTGATGGAGAATTGATGAGTGGATCAAGTCGATCGGCCAAAGAGCACGGGTTGCCCCACACACTTCACACTCACGCTGAACTCCAGAAGAACTGGCCACAATTTCGATTGCCAGAGTCGTTTCAGGGACTCTATGAGGACAGGGCCGGTTATTTGCTTTCTGAACGTGCTGTGCAGGCTTATGTCAATGGCGCGCGTCAGTATGGTGCTGATCTACGTGGAGGCCAACTGGCGACTGACTGGACGGTTTCGGATACCGGAGTAAGGGTGCGTGTGGGTCCTGATGAATATGTTGCCCAACACTTGGTGATTACGGCTGGTGCTTGGGCTGGAAAACTGTTGGAGGGCTTAAACGTGCCTTTGCGTATTACCCGGCAGGTGATTGGTTGGGTGACTCCGGCACAGCCCGATCAGTTTACTGCGGATCGGTTCCCAGTTTGGGTTATTGATGGGAATAATGGGGAGGGAGTTTATTATGGTTTTCCCGTTACTCCTGACGGATCAGGGGGTGAAGGATTAAAACTGGCTTTGCATTGGCCGGGCAGGGAAGTTGATCCAGACACCGTGGAGCGCGGAATGGTTTTGGGTGATGATCGGGATATTCAGGATGCGCTCAGTCGTTTTATCCCTCAGGCCACGGGCCCAGTGGTTTCCCAGAAAGTCTGCCTTTATGCCAATACCGCTGATGGACACTTTATAGTGGACCAGCATCCTGAGAGTTCACGGGTAAGCTTGGCCTGTGGATTCAGTGGACATGGGTTCAAGTTTGCCAGTGTGATGGGGGAAGTCCTGGCTGATTTGGCCACAAAGGGAAAAACAGATTGGCCTATTGGCTTTTTGGGGTTATCCCGTTTCCTCTACTAGGTATGAAGATTACACGCATCAAGGTCTATCAGGTTGATTTGCCCCTGCATGAGGGCAGTTATAAGTGGTCGGGAGGAAAATCGGTTGATGTCTTTGATAGCACGGTGGTGGCTATTGAAACTGATGAGGGGATTACAGGCTATGGTGAAGTGTGTCCTCTGGGGCCTTTTTATCTTCCTGCATATGCGAAGGGAGCACGTGCGGGGATTAATGAATTGGGGCCACATCTTATCGGGCAGAATCCAACCCGGCTGGGTCCAATCAATTGGATAATGGATAAAGCACTACAGGGGCATCCTTATGTGAAGAGTGCACTGGATATGGCCTGTTGGGATATTTTTGGTCAACAGAGCGGCCAAAGTGTTTGTGAATTGCTCGGTGGCCGGTATGGCGAAGATTTCCATCTGTACCGTGCCATCTCACAGGAGGCGCCTGAAGAGATGGCACGTAAGATTGCCGGTTACCGGGAGGAGGGATACCGGCGTTTTCAACTGAAAGTGGGTGGAGATCCCAATGAAGACATTCGGCGGATCCATGAGGCCCGTGGGGTATTGGAGCCAACCGATAAGTTGGTGGCCGATGCCAATACTGGTTGGCTGATGCACGAGGCAGCCCGTGTGGTGCGTGCGGTTCGTGATGTGGATGTCTACATCGAGCAGCCTTGTGCCAAGTACGAGGAAAATCTGGCTATTCGTCGGCGCACCGATCATCCCTTTATTATTGATGAAAATATCGACAGTCTCGCTCCGCTCTTGCGTGGGCATGCCGATGGCGCCATGGATGTAGTGAACCTCAAGATCAGCAAACTGGGAGGGTTAACCAAATTGAAACAGGCCAGAGACCTTTGCATCGATCTGGGAGTCGCAATGACTATTGAAGACAGCTGGGGAGGGGATATTGTCACGGCTGCCATAGCCTCACTGGCTCACAGTACGCCTCCTGAGCTGCTTTTTAGTTCCACAGACTTTAATAGTTATGTGACCTGTAGCATTGCGGAAGGAGCCCCCCAACGAAAAGGAGGACGGTTGGCTGCCGGCACCGAATCAGGATTGGGTGTTAAACCTCGGATGGATGTCATAGGTAAGCCGGTTTTGGTGGTGGAATAAATTTTGCGCCAAAAGGGTGAGCTTCACGCGTGTTTTATAGCATGCATAAAACATTCATTCGTTTTCTTCCTGAAAACAAAGCATTTTTGCGTGGTCAAATCTTGGCACGTCCGTTGCTTAAATAGATATAGTGATAGGTTGGAACAGACTTCACTAAAAAACTTTCGTTGAGGATACAAGGTCTGTGACATGCCTCGGAGGGCGGGTTTCCGTAAGGAGCCCGTCTTCCTTCTTTCCCGGTGGTTTTGCTATCTTGTTGGAACAATGCTTTTTCGGTAGTCTCGGCGGCATGAGATTTTTCTGTCTGATGATAGGTTTGCTTGCGGGAGGAATAGGATGTGGTTCCTCCGGTGGAGGAATGTCTTCTGGGACAGAAAGCGTTAGAGAATTGAAGTCTCTTGGAGCTGTCCTTGGTCGCGACACAACTGGTCGAGTGATTGAGATTAACCTTACCGGTAAACCGATCGCCAATGCGGATCTGGAAGTAATTGCCCGACAGCCACACCTGCAAATACTCTGGCTTACAAATACGGGGATTACAGATGCGGGGCTCCCCAGTCTTATGCCATTAAAAAACCTGAGGGTAATAGGGTTGTCCCGAACGGGTGTTACCGATACCGGTCTTTCGCATCTCGCTAATATAAAATCCCTGCGTGAAATATATCTTTATCCGAATAAAGTGACCGATAGCTCGGTGGATGATTTGAAGGCTAAACTTCCAGGCATCCGGGTGATATATTGATTTGCCTTGATTGAGAGTGCAATATTGGTAACCTACGGCCAGTGGAATTCTTTAAGTCATTTGCCGTCACCATGGGCTTGGCCATACTACTGGGTGTCTCGATTCTGATTATGGTCAAGGGAACTGGGCTATTATCAATGGTTCCGTTCTTCGCTTATCTGGCTGGTTTTATTTATATCTTTGCCCGGTACGGTTGTCTTCCTCCGGCAGACGATCACCATTAAATGTGATCGAGTTTGCTGCTTTTAGTTTCCCCGTGATCGACCGCTTTTATTTTTTGAATGGGTAGGTTTATCCTCAATTTGCCCTTGCTTCTATTCGGTCAGTCCTTCACAGCCCAGCTAAAGCATTACCACGTACCTTGAGCGGGATGGGGACTGCTCGTCCGCCCTGGCGGTGTGATTCAAAAACGCCACAAATCATTTCCACCGTCATCGCCCCTTCGTGCACGTTGCAGAGCGGTTCGCGGTCTTCGCGAATGGCCGCCACCAGATCCTTGGCGGCAGTTACGTGATGGATCAGGTCATCAATTACCTTCATGTCCGGCTCATCCTTTCCGGGTCCGGGTGTGTTGAAAGGGATCCAGGGCCGCGATTTTGCCGTGGGCCCAAACGGATTGCCGGGGACCAGGTGCGCCAGCGGATGTCGATCATTGCGGATGGCAATGACGCCCTTGCTGCCGATGATGTGCAGGCCGAAGCCGTGATTTTGTGTTCCATCATTGGCGATGGAATCAAAATAGGCGGTAAAGCCGCGCTCCATCTCATAGCGGGCATGTAGTTCGTTGCTTGCCAATGGGCCAAGGCCTTCGCTGCCTGCCTTTACATCTGCTGCAGTGACGGGTTTGCCATTCTTGAACATCCGCGCCGAACAATTTCTGGGAGTGCCCCCGAAGTAGTGGATTAGATTAAGCACATGAGATCCCAATACCCAAAGGTCCTCATCCCCGCCTCGCCGGTCGCCCTTGCCGCGCCCGCGAATCTCCAGCACCTTGCCGAGTTTTCCATCGGCCAGATACTTGTCGATGACCTTCAACAGCGGATGATAACGGTTGCGATGGGCCACCGCCAACTTGGCGTTGTGTTTCTTGCAGGCGGCAACCAGTGAATCTGCCTCAGCCGGTGTGCGCACAAATGGTTTCTCGATGTAAATGCCCTTCGCGCCCGCCTCAATGGCAGCCAGGGACATGTCATGATGTTGGTCAGCGTGCCGCGGGCAAACAGCCACAATATCGGGCTTTATCTCCTTGAGCATCGCGCGGTAATCACTGAAGCCCTTGCTGACTTTCAGTTTCTTTTTGGCATTGGTTAGCCCCCCTTCGTGGGCATCAGCCACGGCCACGATTTCTGTTTCGGGCACATTCATCCAGACAGTGTCAAGCCCGTGCCCATAATTGCCACGGCCGGTATGGCCGATAACCCCCACGCGCAGTTTTTTATCCGCAGCATGGGTTATATAGGGAAAGGCGATTGCGGAGGAACTGGCGGCAAGAAAAGTGCGGCGGTTCATGTGCCAAGGGTGGCGAATCACAGTGGATTGTCAATACGCCGAAACGACTTGTCCGGCCTCTTTTGAGAGTGTACCACTCCGAGACCCATGAACATCCGTTTTTGTGTTTTTCTGCCCTTAAGGAGTATAGTCCACCAATCCAAAAACATTGGGGTTTTCCTCGGTTTACTCGTGATGGGGGTTCTCTCAGTGCACGCAGAGATTTTCTTGGGGCAGGGAAACATGGTTGGCGAGGTGAATCAGACAAGTGCCATCCTGCAAACGCGATTGACAGCCAGTGAGAAACTGGTTGAGGGCGATGTTTCAGGCCACGAGGGGGTCGCGTGCTTTGAGATAAGTGCAGCGAAAGATTTCAAGCAGGTCCGACGAACACCCTGGCTCAAGGCCCAGGCAGCGAGTGATTTTATCGTGAAGATCAAGGTTACTGGATTGAATCCGGCAACGCGGTATTTTTATCGGGTGGTTTACGGCTTTAATAAGTCGAATGCCCATGCGGGACCAGTCGGGTCGTTCTCGACACTTCAAAAGGCGACCGGTATCGAAGAGGTGAGTTTCGTTGTGGTCACCGGCATGAACTATATGTCTTTTCATCATGGGAAGCTTGGCCAGAGAGACCCAAAAACGAAGGTGCGGACTCGTAATCCGGCAACTTCCTATCAGGGAAAGGATAAGGCGCTCGGGTTCCCGGCTCTGGAAACCATTGCCAAGTTGAAGCCAACGTTTTTTGTCGGGACAGGCGATAACATATATTACGACAGCCATGATGCGATGGAGGCAAGAACGTTGCCTCAGATGAGACAAAAGTGGCACCAGCAGTTTCGCCAACCGCGATTCAAGGAGCTCTTTCGGCAGGTTCCCGCCTATTGGGAAAAGGATGACCATGATCATCGCTTCGATGACTGTGACCGGGAAGGGGATCGTCCTCCCATCAGTGACTTGGGGATCGCAACATTCCGCGAACAGGTGCCGGTGGTCGATCCGCTGGATCGGGAGGCAAAAACCTATCGTACCTTCCGTATCAATCGTCACCTGCAGATTTGGCTGGTGGAGGGACGGGATTTTCGAAGTCCCAACAAGATGAAGGATGGCCCAGGAAAGACGCTGTGGGGTGCGGGGCAAATCGTCTGGTTAAAGCGGACGTTGCTGGCCAGCGATGCCACCTTCAAGCTTCTCATCTCACCAACCCCACTGGTGGGGCCTGATGATGCACGCAAGAAAGATAATCATACGAATATCGGTGGCTTTCGACATGAAGGGGAGGAGTTCTTCAAGTGGGTGGTTGACAACAACCTTCACCAACAGGGCTTCTATACCCTGTGTGGTGATCGCCACTGGCAATACCATGCCAGGCACCCATTGGGCGTGGAGGAATTTTCCTGCGGCGCTTTGGTTGATTCAAATTCTCGATTGGGCCGCAAACCGGGCGATCCCCAGTCAACCGATCCTGAAGGCAAGATCAAGCAGTTCTACACACAGAAATATCGCTCCGGTGGTTTCCTTCGAGTGGTGGTTGCCAGACAGGGTACGGCCCGTTTTGAGTTTTATGATGAGAATGGTAAGGAACTGTACCAGGCAGTGAAAGGCCTCAATTAAATCCATCGATCCCCAAGCCGCCAGACTGGGCATGGGTTGATATATCCAAGCTCCTCACCTTACGTTACCCCAATTGCTTGACTAGTATTGTTGCGCATCGCTCTGTCGGCATGAAGCCATAGTTGTCAAAAAAGAAAACCCCCTGCGCGTGCGCTATCTACTGCATGCCCACAATGGTGCGGTTGATCCTGCAATCGCCAACCGCATAGCCGAAATCTTCAACCCCAGCTCCAGTTTCGAGGTCTCCGAATCCAAGCGCAAGCACCGGCAGTTTGAGGTGCAACGAACAAAATAATTCGTTCAAGGGACAGCTTTTGTCCTGCCAGAAGGGGTATATTGACAGGCCGTAGCTTTCCGCCGAAAGTGGAAACGTTCCCTGATGGTTTCAAGGCAGCCCAGTCGAATTTTGCATGTGGATGGCGACACCTTTTTCGCAAGTTGCGAGATGGCGCTGGATGCGTCGCTGTCAGGTAAACCGGTATGGGTGGGGGGCGGTCGGCGTGGAGATGGGATTGTCATCGCTGCCAATCGTGAGGCTAAACGGTTTGGGGTGTATACCGGTATGGCATGCTTTGAGGCCAAACGCTTGTGTCCGCACGGGGTGTTGGCTAAACCGCAGTATGATGAGTACCGGCGGCTCTCCAGAGAGATGTTCCAGATTATGGAGCAGTACACGCCGATTCTGGTGCCCATGTCCATCGATGAGGGGTTTCTCGATCTTACCACCATGAGGTCTCACGTGTGGCGTGATACCACTGCGGCGGGTTATGTGAATGGTCTACGGGCACGGATTCAAAAGGAAACCGGACTGCCGGTGTCTGCGGGTCTGGGGCGCAGTACATGGATGGCAAAACTGGCAACCAGCGCGGCCAAGCCGGGCTTTGTGGAGGTGCCGCCGGATTGCGAAAGGGAATTTTTGGCCGAGCGGCATGTGAGTGAATTGGCCGGGGTAGGCAAACGGCGCGAGCGTTCGCTTTTGGTCTTGGGTGCCCGCACCTTTGGCGATGTTGCCAGATTACCTTCAACAGTTCTGAAGCAGAAATTTGGCATCTGGGGGCAGCAATTGTGGCTCTTTGCCAATGGGCAGTGGAATGAGCCGCTGCTTCTGGAAGTAAAGGATCGTACGACGATTTCCAGCAGTACCACGCTGCCTTATGATGAGCCGGATTATGAGGCGGCCCGGCTTTTTGCCCTGAGCGAGAGTACACGCTTGATCGGTCAGTTGCGACGGGAAGGGTTGCAGACGCTCGAGATGAGTTTAGCAATCCGGTTTACCGACTTTACCGAGAGCGGGGCGTCCCACCGGTTTGATCATCCGCAGTTTCGCAACTCAATCGTCAACGGGATGCTGGAGCAGCTTTTTGACGAAACGATGATCGGGCATGTGCAACCGGTGCGGCAGGTTCGTATTTGTTTCGGCAACCTCAAGCCACTGGATACACAGCCTACTCTCTGGGGCGCCACCGACGCCGAACGCTGGGGTGCACTGGACGAGGCCACGCAAAAACTCGAGGGCCAATGGGGGGATGGTGTGGTGCTTAGTGGTGCGCAATATGCCTTGCGTTGCAAGGATACTGTGCACGCGAATCCTAAGTCGAAATGCCCTTTCATGCCTTCACGTGAGATGGCCCAGAAGTTATGGGGTGAGAAACTAGAGCGCCTTAACAACCATCATCATTCTAACTGAAGAACACTTTTTCTGCAGTGCGCCGCAACAGCCAGTTCTTGTCATCCTTGGAAAGGAAATCCAGACGGTCGCGCACCAGGCTGATCGAGGCACCGTATGTGTTGCCGTTTTCAAGTTGATACGGGCAATCGCTGGCCCACATTAATTTTTTTTGGCCAAAGGATTCAAAGAGTCTTTTTATTTTTGGTATCTGCTCAAGGTAGGGTGGCTTTTTCTTGCCGAAGGCATAGAAAGCGGAAATTTTTACATAGACATTGGGATGTTTTGATAGGGAGCAGAGCTGATTCAGTTCCTCTTCGTGCTGGTTGTCAATTCTGGCGCAATGATCAATAACGACGGTGGTGTCGGGGAATCGGTGGCACATGGAATCCAATTGGAAAATGTATTTTGGATCGATCAAGGGACACATGGCGACGTTTTCTGTTCCGCCAGTTTTCCACATCGCCTGCATGAGTTTGGTCTGTAGCCAGTTGGCATCGTTGCTGGGTTTGATACGGTAACCGGTGATGCCAAGTTTACGATTGGCACGCATACGATCAGGGATGTGATCCAGCGAGGGGTTCATTGCCCCTACTACGGCAAAAATTCCGGGATGTTGGGCTGTAGCGTGGGTATAATAGTCATTATTATATCCATGGTATTGGCCGTGGGAAATGAGGACATGCCGCTTAACATTCTCAGTGAGGCCGAGATGGATGAGGTCCTTAGCTGTGAAGCTGCGAGGTTTGAGATCCCCTACCGCGACCCCCTTGCGCAGCGGGAATCGTTTGATATCGGTGGTCCAAATATGGCTGTGGGCATCAATATAACCGGTATTTTCCCTGCCTGAGGTGATGCAACCGGCCAGGCCGGTCGTGGTGAGCAGGATAGCCTGGCGTCGGTTCATTTCTTTTGGAATCAAGGGGTAGTGACTCTTGGGTGGGATGGATTTCCCTTCTTGCGGTTTTTAAAATACGCTGCACTAGCTTCCTGAGCGGCCGTAACCTGATCGGGCTTCATGTGACGCATTAGATCGCGTTTAGCTTCCAACGCGCCCTTGTGATTGCCTCTCAGTGAGGCAATGTTGAGCCAAGTGTAAGCCTTTATAACGTCTTGTTCGACGCCTTCGCCACGGGCATATCGCCAGCCGATTTGAAATTGAGCTTCAGGTAAATCCTTCTGTGCTGCCTTGAGCATCCATTTGGAGGCTATGGAGGGGCTCGCTTCAACGCCTTGGCCAACCGCGTAGAGCAAACCCATCTGGTATTCGGCGGGCAAATAATGTTGGGCGGCTGCTTTTCCATACCATTGGATTGCCTTGAGATAGTTTTCCTCTACACCTCGGCCTTCGGTGTACAGAATGCCAAGCATGTGTTGAGCTTCAGGCAAGCCTTGGTCTGCCGCTTTCCTGTACCACAGCACGGCCAGTGAAATATCCTGTTGCAGGGCTCCTTCACCGTGTTCGTACATATATCCCAGATTATATTGTGCCTCACGCACATTTTGATCGGCAGCATTTATGTACAATGAAGTAGCTTCTGCTACTTTCCCGGATTTTTCCAGTTCCAGTGCTCGGTTGAATTGCGCAATGCCACTAGAAAGCGAGGGCTGTGGATTTAAAGCTGCGGTAAGGTTGGTTTCCAGCGTCGGGAGGAGTGCAGTACTATTTGTATTCGATGTGTTATCAGGGGATATGACCGTGAGTTCAGTTTTCTCTGTGGGAGGCTCGCCAGAAGTGGTTCCACATCCTGTTGCAATAATACCAACATAAGAGATGATGGTTCCGAATATAAACTGCCTTTGCATCACTTAAGAGAGTTTAACGTGCCCGATTCAGTGTCGCAAGTTTGTTTGGTTAGGTTGTGCATAGACACTCAGGAAAACAGAATGGACAAAAAAAGATGTTTTTCGTTTTAATCCTGAACAAGGCTCAATCAGTAGCCTCGAACTTGGTTTCACCCATTTCGGAGCGCAGGGATTCCAAATCGCCCTGGCTCAATTGTTTGGCTACTGCATCCAGGTTTTTTCCCGCCTTGCGATCACCCTGGTTGGCGGCTCTGAAAAAGAGCCGATAAGATTCCATGAGGTCTCGGTCTACGCCATCACCGGTATAATAGCGTGCTCCCATGTTGTTTTGGGCGAGCATATGACCGGCCGCAGCAGCTTTTTCCAGCCATGGGACGGCAATCTCATCATCCATATCCACCTCCATTCCCAAGGCATGACGCCAGCCCATTTCGTACTGGGCTTCCACCTCGCCCGCTTCGGCCTTGGCCTCCAGCGTTTCCAGATTGAAGGTTTCTTCGGATTCCTCCATTACACCTTGTCAGGCACAATAAACGGTTTTCGGTAAGGCCTTGAAAGAAGGGCATTGGCCCCTTCGTCCTTGAAACGCTCTCCGGCTGGGTCAAATTCGAGCTGTTTGCCGACCTGATAGGTGGTGTCTTCAAGCTTCATCCCTATGCCTTTGAGATTATCGTTGAGTGCTTCAAATCCTTCGCTGACCTGCGGGTTTTTGTGGAATTTTCGTGACTTGATATCAAAGGCCTCTTTTTCGCCGGTACGGTAACTGATATTCCCCAGATGGCAAAGCGCACTGGAGTAATGGCCTTCAGCTACGTCTGCATTTAAATGGTCGCGTTTACGGCTGCGTACACAGTCGATGAAGTTACCGAATGGGCCACCTGGTTGGACTTCACCCCCGAGGTTGTCCAGACCAACAGCTTTCCCGCCATTTTTGGGATAGAATTTTCCTCCGGTGATCTTGCCTTCGGTGGTGTAGTATTCATTTTTCACCACTCGAGGGATGTTGTGCTTGCCCACGAGTCCCCGGGTTTCAAAAATCAGGATCGCTTCATCATACTCATAAACGGCCATTTGGGTATTGGGGGTTTCACCTTGATCTTCATAACCGAACCGGCCCCCGATACTCCAGACACTCTTGGGCATGGTGGCACCCTTAATGGCCCAACGGGCGACATCCATTTCATGGACACCCTGATTGCCCGTGTCGCCATTACCAGTTTCCCAGAACCAGTGCCAGTTGTAATGAACCAAATTGCCATGGTAGGGTTGTTCTGCAGCCGGTCCCAGCCAGAGATTAAAGTCCAGACCTTTGGGGGGCGTGCCAGTTGTTTTGTTGCCGATGCTCCATCGTGGTTTGCAGCAGTAACCCTTGCTAACCCGCAGCTTTCCGTATTTGCCTGAGTGTACCGCGGCAATTTCTCTCGCTCGTCCGCCACTGCTGCGTTGTTGGGTTCCGTGTTGCACAATGCGGTTATATTTCTCAGCGGCCTCCACCAGCTTGCGCCCTTCATAAACATTGTGGGAAATGGGTTTTTCAATGTAGGCATCCTTACCGGCCTGACAGGCCCAGATCCCGATCAAGGAATGCCAGTGGTTGCAGGTAGCCACGGATACCGCATCCAAATTCTTGTCCTCCAATGCCTCGCGGACATCCTGAACGCACTTGGGGCGTTTACCCTGTTTGCCTTCTACGGTGCGGGACCGACCTTCAAAGAGCCGACTGTCCGGGTCGATGAGATAGGCAATCTCTACATTTTTCATGCCCAGATAGGCGCTCATATGGCTTTGGCCACGGCCATTGATCCCGGCAATGCCAATGCGTACC
>JASLKQ010000056.1 GCA_030747505.1 Verrucomicrobiota bacterium
CGGGTAACACTCGTTTTACTTTAGGAACGGTTTTCTTGATGCGAACCGCATCGGAGTTCTTAAGCCCATAGATCGCCATCCAACGACGGAAAAAACTCTCCCAGTCCCCCTGCATTTGGGCATTCATTGAAGGGGGTCTAATACTTCGAATGATGACATTTTGCGCACCCAGTGCCTTGATCGCCTCCTGCGCGTCGTGACTGGCCCCTTCCCCTATGGCGACCAGAGTAATAACCGCCCACACCCCAATGATCATTCCAAGCATCGTCAGGCCGCTGCGCAATTTGTGCAACCGAAGGCCTTTGAAGCCAACCTGAATGATACGGAGAATGGATAAGCCAAGCATAACTAAAAAACTGTAAATTCGCTCCCATTCTTATAGCACAAGGAGCTTTAAAGTTACATTTTGCGATTTTTTTCGGAGCAATCCTTGCCCCTACGAGTCACCATAATAGACTAATTATGCCGCAGGGCCTCTATAGGATCCAATGCGGCGGCCTTAATCGCCGGCCAAAGTCCAAAGAATAATCCAACGACCACTGACAAGCTAAAAGCAACAACCACCGACCATTCGGTAACAATGGTTGTAATATGTAATATGTTCTGCCGAAATACAGCAAAACCCCAACCTCCCGCAACACCAATGGAACCCCCAATCAGGCAGAGCATCAGTGCCTCCACCATAAACTGTATTGTGATGTCGGTCTGAGTGGCTCCCAGTGCCCGGCGGATACCGATCTCCTGAGTCCGCTCGGTAACGGTGGCCAGCATGATATTCATAATTCCAATCCCCCCCACCAATAGCGAGATGCAGGCTATATAAAGAAGCATGCGGGTATCACGCGCCTTCTGTGCCTTGAGTGTGTTGAGTTCCTTAATGGGAACCACAATCTCGTAATCCACCTCTCCTTTACGTGATTTATTCAAACAATCCCTAAGCAGGGGCAACGCCGGCATCACCTCTTCCACCGATCCAAACTCAACCCGAATCTCGGTCAGCTCCACGCGCTCCACCGAAACACTTCCTACACTAAGGTCAATATTCTTGATTCCATAGAGAGCTTTAAAGGTGGACAAGGGAATGTATACGTTGGCGGAAATCGTCCGACCCGTAGCGTCTGCCAGCTGTGGCAATTTCTCGTTATCAACGCGCTCCTGCAAAATACCCTTCACCCTAAATATCTGATCGGATTCAACACCACGGACTCTCACATTTTCCAAAAGTGGATTTTGGCCTGCGAACAGTTTCTCAGCCAACTCCAGAGTGAGAACGCAGGAGTTTTCTTTGCGCGCCTCCTCCATCTCATTAAGGAATTGGCCGGCTACGATACGCGACTGGGTAAAACCCGGATAATGAGGATACGTTCCAATGAGCTGACAATCCACATTGCGTTTGCCGTGAACCACATTCTTGCGCTGACTCAAGATAGGCAGCACGCGCTTAACGCCCGGTACCGTCTTTTGAATCCTTCCGGCGTCTGAGTTCTTAAGCCCATAAATCGTCTCCCACTGCATCCGGCCCTGTAGCTGCAACTTGTCGGACAAAGGCTTTACACTGCGGATAATGACGTTATTGGCCCCCAGTGCCTTGATCGCTTCCTGGGCATCATGACTAGCTCCTTCCCCAATGGCCACCAGCGTAATAACAGCCCAAACCCCAATGACAATCCCCAGCATTGTTAGTCCACTACGCAACTTGTGAAGCCTTAAGCTTTTAAAGCCAACCTGGACAATTCTGAAGATGGAAAAACCAAACACGGCTATTCACGGCTGCGACGCTGCTTACTGCCAACCGACTTACCCAATGAAGATTTTGGTGAAAGAAAACGTTTAACCCTCCCCTTGGCAGCAAGCTTGGCAGGTATGATCCACATATCATACTTCTCTAGCTGATCTTCATTGAGGAATTTCCCAACCTTTGCCCGGGAGCTTTCAAAAGCTTTACTCAAAGTCGAAACAGCATTCTCTTCTGGTATCTCTCTGGATTGAATCTTCTTGATCACCTCTGTAATCTCACCTGTAGCCTCAGCTTGTGCAGCCTCCCACTTTTCCCTCTGCTCATCACTCAGTCCAAAGTCCACCGGCTCGTTATTCTCCCCTTTTGCACTCAAGGCTTTCCCGCTGCCTGGTGTCCCTAGCGCAACTCTCCCCTTGTCCATGACAGCCTCCTCCAAGTTGAGGTTTTCCGCCTCGGTCAAAGGAGACAAATGGACCAACTCCCCCACTTGAAGACCGCGCCCCGGCTCAGTTTCCTCCT
This sequence comes from Verrucomicrobiota bacterium, assembly GCA_030747505.1. Classification (GTDB taxonomy): domain Bacteria; phylum Verrucomicrobiota; class Verrucomicrobiia; order Limisphaerales; family UBA1100; genus UBA1100. The sequence goes on from JASLKQ010000056.1 coordinate 2,258, forward strand.
TAATGGCAATAAAGTTTTCATCGCTGTATTCGATAGTCACCGGACGCCACTTATGCTTCTTGGTGACCGGATCCAACACATAACAGCCTGTCTGCGCGGTGTCCTCACTGATCATACGGGTCGTTACGCATTGATTGGGAACCTTGATCCGTTGATTTTCGCCCTCGAGATTGATGACCTTGATCTCGACGGTGACGGTCATGCCTTCAGAAACTGAATCAGGAAAATCATTATTATCAATATACACTTCGCCCTTGAAATAAGACTTTTCGGTGTGCCCGCGGCGATTGGTATCAACCGTAGTCCCGAGCACCGACAGGGTTCCCGGCAAAGTTACATCCTCCACCTGCACCCAAGCCCCCATTCCGCGCGTCAGCAACCCACGTTTGGCTTGTGGAACATTGAGCTCCACCTTTAGGGACTTTGTCTTTGGTAGTTTGATGAGGTTACGCCCGCGGTGCACCCGCGCACCATCCATGATGGGACCGTATTCCTTATAGCTTTCGGAAAAATAGACCACCGTGCCATCTGAAGGCGCATAAATCCTTGTGGCGGCCATTTGTTCCTTAAGATCCTCCAGTCTTTCATTTTCCAAATCAAAGGTCTTCTCCTGGGTGGCAATCGTTGAATTGGCATCCCTTAAGTCAGCAATATTCCTCACCTTTACCTTCTCAATGGAAACCAGGGCCTCATCAACAGCCAATTCGCTTTGATTCAAAATGGATACACTATCATACTTCTTGTAGGCATCCAGCCGCGCCTTCGCCATCGCGATTTGGTGACGAAGCTGCTCGGCATTATTCTTCTCCCTTTGCAGTTTAAGCTGCTCTTCGCGTAGCTTCATCTTGGAAAGGAACTGTTTCTCCTCCAGTTGCTTATACCACTTGAGCTTCGCTTCAGAAATGGCCATCTGCTCCCTTGACTCCTCCACCTGATTGGCAAGGTTGGTGATACTCCCCATGTCGGACTTGATCTGATTCTTGATGGTACTGTTTAAGGCTTTCTCCTGTGCCATGACTGCCAACTTGTGATTATTTTCCGCTACTTTTAAGGCGAAGGCAGCCGAGAGCTCGGTATTTTTCAGGTTCCCTATCATTCGCAAGAGGGCATTCTCGGACTTTTCCACCACAATCTCCATTTGGTTAATTCGCTCCTTGAGATTGAGCGGATCCAGTTCCACCAATAAATCGCCGGGGATCATGATCGACTGTCCTTCAGGCAAATTATCCCAATCAATGTCTTCGACTGAATTAAGCAGGCGGATGGAGAGCTCATCTTTCGACGTGTCTGCAGCAATTGACGCAAGTGTGTCATCTGCCTGGATGGTGTACCGGAAGGGACCTTCGACCTCTGTACCTTCTTCGACAATCGACTCAATCGTTGTACTTCCCTCCAGTTGGCATTTAAGTTCCACCACATCGGTGGCTGCCAATCTGCCGGTAAGTTTCACAGTCACCAGAAAATCGGATTTCTCAGCGGTCCAGTATTTCTCCTGACGAACCTTTTCTTCCTCCTTGGAGAGCAAATACTTACTACCCCACACACCTCCTCCAACCAACCCAACCACGCATAGTATCCCTAAAATTTTCCCCAAGGCAGAACCCCTTTCGTTGGACTTGGACGGAATTCGTCTTTTTATGTTCATATCTCCGATAATTGGTTAGCTAAAAAACTGAACGCTCAGTGCCTATCTTATAGCACAAAGAGCCTTAAAGTTACATTATTTTGGAAGCAATCTTTGCACCAATATCACCATAATAAACTAAGCATGCCGTAATGCCTCAATAGGATCCAGATTGGCCGCACGAAAGGCCGGGTAAATACCAAAGATAACACCAATGCATACGGAAATACCAAAAGCCAGAACCACCGACCAACCGGTGAAAATAATCGCCAGATCGTAACTATAGTAATTGCCCAGAATCCACTTTGCCCCCAGTGGGGCAGAAAGTCCCACCACGATTCCTGCAATACCACCGGCTACAGAAAGCACACTGGTCTCGACCAGAAACTGCCTGATGATGTGCGATTTTTTTGCTCCAAGTGCACGGCGCACGCCGATCTCACTGGTCCGTTCGGTGACTGTGGCGAGCATGATGTTCATAATGCCGATACCGCCTACAATGAGTGAAATGGAAGCGATAGTGGCCAGGACAATGGTAAAGATGAGGTTTATCTTGCGTGCAGTAGCAAGCTCATCCAGGGGCACGCGAATAATATAGTCATCCTTGTCCTTATGACCATAGCGCATCGTGCGCTCCAGCATCTTGGCTCCCTGTATCACGTGCTCCATACTATCAAACTGCACGCGCAAACGATCGATCTGGACCTCCTTGGCGGTAATGCCACCGGATTGTCGCTTTACCTCCCGATCCCCATAAAATACACGGGCAGTGGAGAAGGGAATGTATACGTCGCCATAAAATTCGTTTTGTTTTCCCAGATCACTATCCTTTTCGGTGACATCGGTTTCCATGGCCATACGCATCACGCGACCATGGGTGAGGTTACCCACAAGGATGCCCTGAGTTCCATTCGACTCATACACCCAATTATTGGGCGTCACAAAAAATTCCTTGCCCGACTGATCAGCAAACCATTTTGACTCGGGAGTGTCCTGCTCTTTCAATCTTTCCTGAAAAACAACCGGTGGGTTATTTTCCAAATCCTGAATCTGTTTGGCCGTGATTTTAGGCTCCTGCTCGATAGCCACGGCCACCATGTGCTCCTTCTCGCCCAAGGTTTTTAGTTTTTCCCGCCTTTGCTGAATCAGCTTGTCCTGCTCAGCAAGCGTAGCCTCAAGCTTCTGCTGGGCCTTGAGCCGGGTGAGTTCTTCAACCTCACGTTGTTCCTGCTCCTTTTTATCCTGCAACAGGTCAGCTGGCGTCCGGATAAGCCCCACCACCCGGTAGTAACTTGAACCGGCTTTAATTTCGTTGGTCAGGGGATTCTGATAGGCAAATAACTCCGAAGCCAGCGTGGTGGAGATAACGCACACGTTGTTTTTCATAACATCATCCTCTTCACTGAGAAATCGACCCACAACAACCTCCGCCTGACTGAATTCCGGAAAAAAGGGGGATGTCCCATAAATCTGCCGGTCTTTTTTTACAAAATTTCCAAAGCTTACATCTTCACGCCTTATTTTCTCGGGCAACACCCGAACCACACCGGGCACCGTGTCAGCAATCCGAACCGCATCTTCATATTTCACGCCATACTCCGCGACAAACCCTGATCTTTGGCCCTGCACTTCCTGCTCGGTGGGTTTCACACTGGAGATGATTACGTTTATTGCACCGAGTTTCCTAATTTCCTCCTCGGCCTTCTGCTTTTGTCCCTCCCCAATGGCCAACATCGCAATTACCGAGCACACTCCAAAGATAATACCCAGAACCGTGAGCATTGAACGCAATGGATAGAGCATGAGGCTTTTAACCCCCTGAATAATGGCTCGGAACAATCCCATATAACTTATGGCTGATTAAGCTGGTCGCTGTCCACCAGACCATCCTTAAGCCGAATCACCCTATCGGCACGTTCTGCCACTTCCTCTCCATGGGTAACCATGATAATGGTCTTGCCATCAGCATGCAGCTTATCAAGCAAGTCGAGAATTTCCACGCCGGTCTTGGAGTCCAGATTACCTGTAGGTTCATCGGCTAGAATCATTAAAGGATCATTGACCAATGAACGCGCCACCGCAACACGCTGCTGTTGCCCGCCTGAAAGCTGCAATGGCCGATGATCCAGCCTATCGCCCAAGCCAACCAATGCCGCCAATTTCTCGCAGTGCTTGCGACAGCTGGAGAGTTGTTTGCCTTGATAAAAAAGCGGCACGTGAATGTTTTCCACGACGTCCAGCTGGGGAATAAGATTGTAAGACTGAAAAATGAAACCGATCCGCTGACCACGCACTTCTGAAAGGGCACTGTCATTCATCAGGGAGACATCTTTTTCTCCAAGATAATATCGACCTGAAGTGGGTTGATCCAGACATCCAAGAATATTAAGCATGGTGGACTTGCCCGAGCCGGAGGGGCCCATAATGGCCACGTAACTGCCTTCCTTGATATCGATGCTCACCCCGGCCAGTGCCGGCACCTTTACCTCTCCGAGGTCGTAAATCTTGGTCAGGTCTTCAATCCGGATGATTGAATTACTACCATTACTGCTGGTTGTGGTACTCATAATAAGTTCCGCTAAAAGCTGCCTATCCGGTTTACTCGGCGGGGGGAATGCTATTCTCCCCCACCCCCAGGCCCGCCGCCACCTTGAAACTGCTGGCGAAGGCGCTGCATCATGCGTTCCTGGGCCGCATCAGCCTCTTCCTTGGATATGGATCCATCACCGTTGGCATCATGAGAACTAAACTCACCGATAAACTGGAGCATACGCGCATCTATTTTTGAATATTCCTCCTCAGATATCTTACCATCACCATTAGTATCGTTATCCATCAAAGAACCCCGACGCCTACCACTGCTGCCGCCTGCTCCTGCTCCTCTCCCTCCCTGGGAACGCTGACTGCGACTCTGTTGATACTTGGCCAGTTGCTCCTGGGAGAGAAATTTCTTCAGTTCGGATTCAAAAACCGCACGTAATTGGGCCACCTTGGCTTGCATCTGTTCGCGTGGAACCCCGCTGGTAAATATGCCGCGCATATCTTCACGCATTTTATTGGAAGCCGTCTCCCACTTGGCCTTTTGATCCTCAGTCAAGTTCAACTCCGCAGGTGGAGCTGACGAACGGCCCGATCCCCCTCCACGGCTGCCCTCAGGACGACCGTTTCCGGTCGTATTTGCAGCCGCCACCGGGTTGGTATTGTCATTACCTTTTCCTCCTGAGCCGGCAGTAGAAGGGGCCGGTTTTGCGGGGGCCTTGGTCTCAGGCAGCTCCACCCCCAAATCCTCAGGACCCAGCTTACGATAACCAAAGAGGCCTCCGCCCACATTCAATTCCTTGGCATGTAACAGTGGTGCCTTAAGCACCGTCTCCCCCTCAGATAATCCCTGCGTAATCTGGATGTGAGTCTGGTCATAGTAGCCGGTATCTACGGGGGCAGGCACGGGCTGCCTCTTTTTATCCATCTTGAAAACCACGCGCCGGCCCTCGGTTGTAGTCACAACACTCTGGATCGGTACTTTCAGGGTCTTTACCTTCTCTCCATTTACCTCGCGTACTTTCGGCAGGTTGGCCACAAAGATACGACAGGTTGCCGAAGCCCCCGGCCGGACGTAGGGTGGAAGATCCTCCTTGATGGACACCTCACACTTGAAAACCTTTTTGTTGCTCCCCCAGCGCTCCGCAGCCGAGGCGACCGGAGCCACATAGGAAACCTCGCCCTTGAAGGTCTGATCGGGAACCGTATCAATGCGTATCTGCACGAATAACCCTGGCTTTACCTGATTAATTCGCGATTCATGCACCTTGAGAGAAACCATCATTTGACTAAGGTCAGGCAGGTGGATGATATCTTGGCCCTTGCGAAGAGTGGCCCCCTTCTCGATCATGGTTGATGAACCTCCATAGCGGGAGGATTCGCCAACATGATACACCACTAATCCCGGAGAGGGCGCATAAATCCGGGTCTTGTTCATCTGGTCCTTGACCTCGATCAGCTGTTCTTTCTCCAGTTCGAGCTTCTGCTTTTGGGTTTCCAAATCTGTGGTTGCGGTAATCATGTTGTTGGTGGCCGTTTGCTGCACGGTGGCCAAGGAGAGCTCCGACTGCTTGATAAGAGACGTCAGGTTAGCCTCCAGCTTTTTATATTCATACTTCTCATAGGCATCGCTCTCACGGCGCAACATCTTGATGCTGTGAAGGTATTTCGTAACATTATCCTGCTCTGTTTGCAGATTCAGTTGCTCCTGCCGGAGTTTAATTTTGGAAAGAAACTGCTTTTTCTCCAATTCCCTATACGCAACTATCTGGGCCTCGGTAATTGCCATCTGCTCCTTCGATCGCTCCACCTGATTGGCAAGATTTGTAATACTGCCTTTATAATCCGCACGCTTCAGCGCCGCGTCGCTTTCCTTGAATTTCTCCAGATCCAGCTTTGAAAAATCCACATCCATGCGGGCATTATCAATGCTCTGTTGATTCTTCAGGCGCTGAATTTCCAAATCGTTTTTGGCCTTGGTAACAGCGTTTTTGGCCGTGCGCACCGCTATTTCCTGATTCAGAATTTTATCCTTGAGGGATCCGGGATCCAGCTCCACAAGCAGGTCGCCAGGGATGGTAATGGACTTGCTGTTGTTGATGGCATCCTCCAAATCCGGGTTCACATGACGTAACGCATCCTCGCTCACCCCGTGCTTCTTGGCCAGTGTAGCCGGAGTGTCAGAAGGTTCAGCCTGTATCCGTTTGGGCCCCTTCACTGAGGAACCTTCATCGATTATACTCACGATCGTGGAGGAACCATCCATCTCGTTTTCCACTTTCACATCATCCACTGACACCAGCTCCCCTCCCTCTGAAAACGCCACAATGAACTGCTCGTTTTTCACCTTCTCGGTGCCATAGTCATAGGAAGCAATCTCCTGCTTGGAAAAGTAGCCGCAGCCTGAGGTCCCTATGAGAGTCAATGCGATGAGGAATTTAATTTTCATAGTGCATGGTTTCCATTTAAAGTCGGTTAATTCCCCAAAATTTGCGCCGGAGGCACCACAGGAATATCCTGCTCGGCACCCGGAGGGATGGGGACTGCCGGAGGCACTCCCGGGACTGATTGGGGCTGCCTCCACCAGTTAGCAGGAGCCATGTTGAGGATGCCCGTGTTGTTGAGCAAGTATAACCGCTGCGTGTGGAAGGTGATAAAGGACTGGGTCACGCTATTCTGGGCACTCGCCACGGCAGTCTGGGCCTCCAAGATGTCCCGGGGGGATATGTTTCGTTCGCCAGCCTGAAGGTCAAGCTGTGCCTTTTCCAGCTCACGCTTTGCCACTTCCAGTGCCTTTACGTTGATCACATAACTCTGCTGGTTCTGGTCAAGAGTCCGCACGTTGGTCCGCAACTGGTCACGTAGATCATCCAATGTCTTCATCAGGCTTCGCAACTGCTGCTCGAAAGTGATGCGGGATTGGCGAAAGGCATTGCGCTCAGCAAGCTTGTCAAAGGGGAGGTCCAGCGATAATCCGGCCTTGGCCGAGTAGTCACCAAAATCAAATGAGTTACGATTGTAATACTGGTCCTTTATGGAGTAGTCGGCCAGAAGTTTCAGGCTGGGCAATAGGTCGTTTTCAGCCACTTTAACTTTGCGTTTCTTGTCCTCAAACTTGTCAACTTCGTTAATGATATCCAGTCGATTGGTCAGTGCGAGCTGGAAACCGTGCGCGTCAGTCAATGGCACCGGCCGCAATCCGAAGTTCTCCAAATTGGCCAGTTCTGAATCATCAAGAATCACCTCTACACCCAAGGGGAGATTCAACTGTTTCTTGAAATCATCCAGTTTCGCGCGATAAGACTCGATCGAGTTGATGTAGCTCACCTTGGAGGAATATTCTGAGCGCAAGGCTTGATCCAATTCAAATTGGCTAATCAGTTCACCCTGAAGGCGCAACTCCTGTTCCTGCCGGAACCGGATGCGATTCTGATACAGCTCCCACTGCACGCGAACCCTGTTCTTCTGTTCCAACAGACTTAAGTATTCGGATATGCGGTCAACCAGAAAGGTCTTTTGATAACGGCTGAACGTGCGAATGGAATAAACCAGGTTGCGCTCAGACTGAGTGAGGTTTTCCAGTGCCATCTTCTGGCCTGCATCCTTCAGCAAAGGCTGAGTAAGTTTAAATGTAAGACCAGGAACCTTGGGCGTACTCCCATCGAAATACAAAGTGAGATCATTAGCCAGCGAAGCGGTAAACGTACCGCCAGCCTTAAGGGCCTTGCTTAAGGTAAAGGCCGCGTCAGAACTGGTGCTTAACTCCCCGCTAGTGGACCGACTCCTTTCCAAATCCACATTGGCATTGGAAAACTTTAACGCAAATTTATGCCGTTCTCCCGTTAAGGTAAGGGCTGAAAGATACAGCGATTCCCGTTCACGCTGGTAATCACGACTATTTTTCACCGCCATATCCAAGGCCTGTGGCATGGTGATGGTATTGGTGCCACTTGCAAAGCGGTTGAGAATGATTTCTGAAGGTGGGATATCCTTCAACTTGCGTTCAGAATAGGGCGTTTTAATATCAGACAACTGTTGCTCGCCTAAAACCTGCTCTTGGCGCTCCTTAAGAATCCCCAGTACTTCCTTGTCCGCATCAGCAAATTGCTCAGCCGGCGTGCTACACCCAAGCCAAAGGACGGCACACACAAACGATCCAGCAAGCTCAAAAGCAAAGCCTCCTAACCTAGGCATTCTAATATTTGTCATAAAATTTGTGTGCACCCCAACAGCCGCTCCAATATAACTACCGTGAGAAGCTAGAACCGACTTCATTGTACCTCCTATGGATAGCAAAACAGGGGCCGAAGTTACATTTTTTTGCTGATCTTCCCCAGTCAAATTAGCAGATTATTAACAATTTGTGACTTTTGTTTGACAAAATACGCGTTAATTCATTTTTATGTCCGCCCGCTATTGTCCCGAGGGGCTGTTTATTGTAAGGAACCATTCGAAAGACTCTTCAAAATGAATACTTAAGGGCTTTTGGACTGTTGGGGCTGAAATTCGGTAAAAAGTAACTTTAAGGCCCTTTGTGCCATAAGATAGGCAATGAAGCGTGCAGTTTTTTAGAATAGAAGAATAATTGTGGTTAAAAGATTTGGAAAATATCTACTCCACGAGTGTGTCGCTCAAGGCGGCATCACTGAGATATGGATGGCAACCGACGAGTATGAAAACGTGGTTGCAGTGCGGAAGCTTCGGGGAAGAGGTCTGAGTGCCAGTGGTCCAAAGCTATTCAAAGCGGGCCTCAAAGTTCACCAAAAGCTTTCACCTCATCCGAACATCATTCGTTTCATTGAACACGGGAAAACCAACGGAACGCCGTTCATGGTGCTCCAGTACATCGAAGGAGCTGATCTAAAAGCCTTGTTATCGCGCAGGCACGATATGATCGATAATGTTGCGGACGTATTGGTCCAGATGGCTGATGGTCTCAATTACCTCCACGATCGCGGTTGGATTCATCTGGATTACAAGCCCGAGAACATCATGATTTCGTTAAACGGTCACGTCAGCCTGATCGATTTTGACACGGCCCAAAAAATGCCCCGGAAACCCAAGAAATATCCGAAGATATCCGGAACCCCATCCTATATGCCTCCTGAACAACTCAAAGGGGAGGCGTTAGATCAACGCACCGATATCTATGCCTGGGGAAGTACAGCCTATGAACTGTTGACTCAACTGCGGCCTTTTGGAGGGCGTACCCCGGAGGAATCGCGCCGAAACCAACTGGATGAGAAATACCGTATTAAACCGGTGCACCAGCTCAATCCGCAGGTGCCAGTTGCTCTTAGTCAACTCATAGGAAATTGCCTGGCACCCCAACCCGACGCACGTTATCCAAATATGACAGTTTTGAATGCCCGGTTACACAACATCCTCGGCGTTCAGCATCAGCCAGTTACCGCTCACTCCCTTGCCTTAGCCTCCTGAGTTGGCGGCCCCTCCAGTCAACCCTTGCTTAAGTGCCATCTCGGCAAAGGCACCGTCCTTTTTCAACAATTCCTCAAAGCTACCAGATTCCACCACGCGGCCTTCCTCCAGCACAATGATCTTGTCCATCTTCCGTAATGTCGACAACCGATGAGCCACACACAACACCGTGCGGCCCTGTTCCAATCGATCAATTGCAGCCTGCACTTCCGCTTCTGCCTTGGAATCCAAGGATGCTGTCGCTTCATCTAAGACTAATATTGACGCCTGCCTGACAAAGGCCCGGGCAATCGCAATTCGCTGCCGCTGCCCTCCTGAAAGCCGAGTCCCCTGTTCCCCCAGTCGCGTATCATATCCCTCGGGCAACCCTTCAATAAATTCATGGGCATTAGCCGCCTTTGCTGCATCAATAATCTCTTCAGGGGAGGCATCCAGATTCCCACAAGCTATATTCTCTGCGACTGTCTGATCAAAGATCACCACTTCCTGACTCACCAGTGCCATCTGCTTTCGCAAGCTTTCAAAACTCACATCCCTTATGTCGGTTCCATCAATGGCAATACGCCCCTTGGTCGGATCATAAAATCGCAATAGCAAGCTAACCAAAGTGCTTTTACCCGCTCCACTTTCACCCACCACACCCAGTTTCAATCCTTTGGGAATTACCAAATCAAACTCATGCAACACTAACTCTTTCTCATACGAAAACTCCAACCCTTCAAATTTAATTTCTTCACTAAATTCCTTTAGCTCTAAAGCGGCGGGATCCTCCTTTACAGCTGGCTCTTCTTTCATTGCATCCCGCACCATATTGGCCCCCACTACAGCTTCCTGAAAATAAATGTTAATCCCGGCCAATTTTTTTAAAGGCTGATAGAGCATTATCATTCCGGTCAAGAACCCGATCAGTTGTGGTATCGAACGGCCTTCCCAAAAAATATAGGCTAAAAGCACTCCAAACCCGATCATGGCAAGAAACTCAACAGCTGGGTTTACGATTTCTTTAGCTTGCCAACGTTTGATGCCCGCGCGCGCTAAATGTTGATAGAGGGTTTCAAACCTCTTCTGTTGCAATCGCTCTAAACAATAAGCCTTTATTAGTCGTATATTCGAGTAAACCTCCACAATTAGACTATCCTGATCTTCCCCTTTTTCATAAGCAATTTCGGATTGTTTTCGTATTTTTCGGCCAAGAATAATTACTGGACCAATTGTCAAAGGAAGAAAAACAAGCCCAACAACCGTCAACTGCCAATCCAGAATAAGTAGTGCAACAAATATACTGAGCAAGGCAAAAGGTTCCTTCACCAAATCCGAAAACCCGCAGTACAAACATCTCCAAACGGCCCCTACTCCAGTGTTAAAAAGCATCGTTTGCCCACCCATTTCACGGTGCTGAAAATATCCCAGTGACAAGGTTTGCAGCTTTCTGTGTATATCAAGTTTCAGATCTTTAATGGCATTTTCACTCACCCACCCCATTAAATAGCCGGTTGCATACCCCGTTGCTCCCCTAAGTAAAACTAACACGGGAAGAAAGAGAATTGCCCCCATCATTCGACGGAAATTACCGCTGGAATCAGCTCCTTTTTCAAAAGGCGGAAGCCAATAATCCACCCCCGTGTCAGCCATTGACTTTACACGAACAAACAAGTTCTGGAAAACTCCACCAGAGTCGTCCGTAACCGTTTCTGTAACTAGCTGAGGTTGGTCGCCGCTTAGCCTCTCAAACAATGTTTTTGTCCCCCAAACGAAACTCGCATTGAAAAGCCCGAAGCAAATACCAAGAACAACTGCCACCGCAAGACGACGGCGGTACTTGCGCAAATAGGGCCACCCAAACTTAAGGATATCTAGAATATTACCCAATTATCTTGTCCCTCAGTAACGCCAACCACTATGGTCCCTCCTCAAGTAGCGGATTCATGACAAAGAATCAAATTAAAACAGAATTGGTTCGCGCACTAGAAGCGGGCAAACTTATTGATCTAACCCGAAAAGATCAGGTGGAAGTCTTCAATGTTTGTATGGACAAATACTCCGATATTATTCATGAGATCCAAGAGAAGAACCGAGTTTTAGATGTGGGCTGTGCGGGCGGCATCCTATTATCAATGCTTAATGAGTTCGGCCATGAATGCCATGGAGTAGATTTTGTGGACTGCTCCGAACAATATCCTTACCTATACAAACAAAAAAATATCGAATTCACGGTTGCCAATGCTGAAGTTGACCCGCTCCCTTATCCCAATGATTACTTTGATGCAGTAACCTGCGGCCAATGCATGGAGCATTTTACTCATTCCCCAAAACACGCAATGGAGGAATTTTATCGCGTTCTCAAGCCAGGAGGGATTGTTGAAATTGACGTACCGAATGTCGCCTGTTTTCGCAATCGATCCCGACTCCTTCGTGGCAAAAATATAACGTGGGATTTTGAATCAGCCTATTACGATGCAAACCCAATCCAACACAACCACATGTCCTTTTTCCCACTGCGCCATAACCGAGAATATACTAGGGAAGAGCTAATCACTCTTTTAGAAAGATCCGGATTCTCAGACATTCGTGTTAATTTTATTGAATCTACACACTATTATAAATGGCCAGAAAAAATCCGGTTAGTTGGATCAAGAATACGAGATCTGATTCCTTCCTTTAGAAAAACACTAATGGGATTTGGGGTTAAGTGAACAGACTTGTTCAAATAACAATTCCACCGCACTTTCCACCGAATGTGCCTGTGATATTGGCCGATCCGATAGCTGACCTTTCTCCCAATCTGCAACCAGCTGGCTTAGTGCCTTGTCTATCGCGACAGGGTCAGTTTGGTCGATCACATAATGATCACTCGAATCCAAAATATCATTCCAATGAGCCGGCAGAGGGGAAAACACTAAAACTGGCCGCTGTGCCCAGAGATATTCATATATCTTCGAAGGAATATATAACTGGCATATCTCTCCCTGTCCGTGCATCAAGATTAACACATCCGATTGCCTCATCTGCTCCAATACACGCTGGCGCCCATTTTTCCCAGTAACCGGATCTGTTTCCAAACGACCATGAGACACCAGAATTGAATCGGGTAATTGTTTAAACCCTTCCTGTGAAACTTTGTCCATCTCCCCTCCGTACTGGTGAACTTGCATTACGGCTTTAAGCTCAGGGCGTTCTTTAAGTAATCTACCCAAAGCAGCAGTTAAAATACCCAAGTTACGCTCCGGAGTGAGCCCACCGAAATAACTGAATTTCAATTTATTATCTGGAACATACTTAACCTCACCAAAGTCTGGAGGCATCATGCCCGGGCGCATTAAGTGCCCCCGATTTCCGAGTTGCGGGTTTCTATCCTTAGCTTGAGAAATAGCATCTGGCGTATACCAAAAGGCTGCTTTAGCATACGTGCATATAAGCTTTTCCATTCTGGCATTCCACCAGTAAGCCATGCGACTACGCCTCCATGAATCATGGATCATGGGGTCATAAATTTCAGCAATCCAAGGAATGTCATGTTTTTTAGACAAGCGGTGTGCTGCCAAAAAAGCAGAGCTTGCCCCTCCAGACACATAAATTAGATCAAAAGGTCTTTCCCGGATTAATCGATTTCCTTTTCTTTCCGCAGTAATAAACCATGACCATTGGCTATCGAATTGAAGAAATATTTTTTCCAGTGCGTAGAAAGGCAATAGAACAATAGCCGCAAGAGCACGCAAAAACCTGCCCCAAATTCCCGTACCGAATTTCAATTTTAATATATGCCTTAACTCAAACCTAAGACCAGAAGGAGCAGGAGAAGTCACCTGATGATGTTCCACACCAGAATCGAGATAACCTGTCGCGGCGGAAACAACGACCGGATCAATCCCGTGTCTTTTTAGGTATGGAATCTTATCGGTTATATGATGGCTAGCAGCCTGACCATCCATATTGAAGCAATAGGCCAACACCAACCATCTTTTCGGTTTCAGTTCTTTCGAAGCGTGATACATGCTTTATATAACTCCATGTACTCCTCAATAACTGAGCTCCACGATCTGGTATATTCAGGAACTCTAGCCAACTCCCATCTGAGGATATTATGTGCATTCTCAGTCCATTCCTCTAAGGGTGCATCGACGGGAAGAACCCGACCATTTTCCGGCTGAACGACACTAGAGGCCCCAACTCTATCGGAAACCAATACCGGAATCCGTCTGGCCAGCGCCTCGGTCACAACCATCCCAAAAGCCTCTAAGCGTGCAGGGTGTATCAGAAGATCAATTTGATCGTAGAAATCGTTAACATCCTTTATCTCGCCCAAAAAATGAACATTATCTGTAGGAATTGTTCCCATTTTTTTAACGAGTTGCCTTTCCACACCGGCTATAACTAATCGTAAAGATGGCTGCAAAAAACACAAACGGGAGAAAATATCCATGACTAGTCTCAACCCTTTTCTTTCCCACTCCCTGCCCATAAAACCTATCGCACCCCTCGGCTTAACTCGGTGCCGATTAGAGGGTTCGGTGCCTGGAGCCACTGGCGCAACCAATAAACTTTGAGCTGCAGAATGCATCATATGAATCTGATTCAAATGGCTCACAGTGTAGGGCACAATCTGTTTCGCTGTGTCAAAAACCTTTTTTTCGAGCCAGCGGTTAATATACCAAGTAGGATCAAGTTTTTTTGGGCTAAAGGCGGGTTCATATATCCCATGGGGCGTTGAATGCACTGATAGGATATCGGCCCGGGAAACCATCTCGTGACAGTGCACAAGCCGGCAAGTAGATTGATTCTCTCTAAGCCAAGATTGTACTTGTCGAGAAAACCTAAGGTGCGCCATCCATCTTGGTTTTTCCGCTCTCGGACCGAGGGCAACAACCCGACCTTTGTAACCATCAGAACTGAAAAGCTCATCACACAACACCGTTACCTCAAACCCATGCTCGGCTAGTCCGCAACAAATTCGCCAAGCGATAGCCTCCATCCCGCCAACCGGACCAAAACGGCGGACAACCTGAACAATTTCAAATGGTCTGGATGTGCTCAAGACCGACCTTTACCGATCAGCCCATTGCTGCTGATTTGCGATTAATCTCACCAAGTTTTGCGTATTTCAAAAATGACCCCAACCCTTTGCATATCGAAATCATGAGTCCGGGACCTCCGTCGAAAATTCCTAGTTTGAAGAAATAAATTTGCACAAAATGTGCTACTCCATGAACCATTCCGATAACCACTCCTCCCGAACGTCCTTTTTTCGACAACTCTTCTGCCCCCAAAGAGGTATACCGGTTACATTTATTTATGATCTCTGATATAGTCATAAAAGGCTCCTGAAATATATCATACTTCATATACCCCAACCGTCCATCCAGACGATACCCCTCATGAACAAGTTCTTCAGCAGGATAGGTCATTTTACCGCGCTGAAATAACTGCGGCTGGCGATAATCCGGATACCATCCACTAAAACGAACCGGTTGCCCCATAAAGAAATTCCTGCGGGGTGTATGATAAGCCTCCGCAGGGTTCTCAGAATTGATAATCTCCCGAATCTCCTTCTCCGCCTCAGGAGTACATTCCTCATCTGAATCGAGGCTAAAAATCCAGTCATGGGAAGTATGCTCAATCCCGGCCAGGCGCAACTTACCAAAACCTTCGAATTTAACCTGTGCCACCTTGGCTCCAAGCTCTTCGGCAATCTCCGCAGTCCGATCCTTACTAAATGAATCCACCACTACAACTTCATCAGCCCACAAAACACTTTTTACTGCACGCTCAATCCGATCTTCAGAATTATATGCCAAAATAAAAACAGAAACTTTATTAGTCATTAATTTTACTTCTCCTTATCGCTGATTCCCACAAATCTTGTATCGCATTTAGACGTCTCCTATAAGCCCATCTCTTAAATAACCCTCGAGGCATTTCATCTCCGCCTAATTGAAGCCGATTCTCAAAACGATAGCAAAGTGATCGCAGAGAGTCACGAGGGCATTGATCAATTTCTCGCAAATAATATCTCAAGCAGGAAAGATTTGCATCACGTTTATGAAGCAATTCAATCGAAAACGGATATTTTGCCTGCATCTTTTTTTTGTTTTCGCGCATTAGGTTTTTAACCTTTTGAGGCACTCTTCCAAATGAAGCACTACCTTGGTGGTAAACAAATACATCTTCTAATACCCTCATCTCCAATCCCTTCTGGCTTACTCGGATGCAATAATCTGTATCTTCATAATATCCTAATCCAAAGTTTTTATCCAATTCCCCAACTTGATCCCAAGTTTCCCTCGTTAAAGCTGAGCAAAAAAAACTGAGCTGTTTTGTGGGGATATGCGAAGCGCTTGCATGACTAACCCATTCTTGTCCTTCACTCAGTATGTCCGTCACAACTTTTCCACGAGTCCAAATTGCCTGCTCATTGCCAACTTCATTCGTGACAGGCCCCACCATACTCAATTGAGTATTATTCTGTAGCGCGTCACACATGTTTTTTATTGCACCGCTGGGAACAACTGTATCGCTGTTCAATAAAACAATTGTTTCTCCGCGAGCAAAAGCAACCCCCTGATTATTACCTGCTGCGTACCCATGATTATTTTCATTGAAAACTACTTTTAGATGAGAATTGCCCCGATATGCCTCAAGAGCCTGCCGAGTAGCACAATCTGAAGCGTTATCAATAACAACTATCTCAAAGCCCTCCTGATGCGCATTAGGCAGCAAGCTTTCAAGGCATTCCCTCGTTGTAGTCTCAAAGCTATTATAGCTAAGAATAATAACACTTGCCCGATAAGTCATCCCACCATCAATGAAATCATCTTGCTGAGACAATCTTGTCTCACCGCACCAGAGCGCTGCTGACCGCTGACTTGATTCGACGGGTAAAGTCGTGAACCGGATCCACCAGCAAGAATAATACCTTTCATAGCAGCGGATAAACGGGCTCAACCATTCGGCTGCGTAAGCTGCAAAGTGGAATACATAATCTACTCCTCCCTTATATGTTGAGTCCAATTCAGCTCCTGCCAAATCTTCTTTAATAAATTCAACGCCCGAATGCACAATGTCTCGAAAGCCTCACTTAAGTCGCCGATTCCCACTACGCGCACATCTGGCTTGTTAAGGAGAATCCATTCTGCCATTCGTGCACCCAATAGCCCCGCAACACCTGATATTATGACTCTCATATTGGATTACTAACCAAACTCGCTCCCCAGAAACAAGTTTCACAAACCAGCTAATTGTGTAAAGCAAATAACAATTGGAATTTTAGTGACAGGACTTTAATCGTATATTACCAAAAAAACCGTGAACACCAACATGCCTGGTAAAGCCCAACGCCAGATTCAAAAGATTGCTAGGAAATTAAAGGGAATCTTTGAAGCCCCTGTCAGAGTAAAAAACTTACAAGTATTTTATCGGCTGTCTGACGGTGGGTATGATAAAATTAAGCCCCACTACATAGGTAATGAAGCATGCTTAAGTAATTTTATCAGTCAGTTTGGACAGAAAAACTTTCATTTGATCGCTGACAACGTCAGCAACTCGACTTGGAACCGAATAAATGAATTATATCCTTCAATTTCAAGCACTAGAACAACCTTTGGCAATGGAGCCGCTAGTTTTAACATGGCACTTGACCTAGCTATTAAGCAGACTACGTGCGAAGGCGTTTACTTTGTGGAGGACGACTACCTGCATCGCTCCGGGTCCTACGACGCGATTATTGAAGGATTAGAATTGGGGGCCGACTATGTTACGCTGTATGACCATCCAGATAAGTACTGTGATGGCGGGAATCCTTTAATTGAAGGTAACGCAGAAATAACCAAGGTTTATCTGACAAAATCATGCCATTGGAAACTGACTAACTCCACAACCATGACTTTTGCAGCAACCGTTAAAACTCTACGAGAAAATGAGCCAGTAATAAAAAAATGGACAAGCTCAACACACCCGCATGATTTCAATATGTTTATGGAGCTAAGGGATATGGGGCGATCCCTAATTAGCCCCATCCCTGGATATTCCACACATGGTGAAACAAAATGGCTTTGCCCTCTTGTTAATTGGGAAGCGACAGCAAAAGAAGAATAATACCTTATGCTCAAACGAAGCGTTTCTGTCATCATTAGCACCTATAATAATCCGGAGGCGCTAAAGTTAATTATTAGCTATATCGAGAGGGGGTCCTCCCTCCCAGATCAGATTATTATTGCAGATGATGGCTCAAGCGAAGACACCTCAGAACTCATTAATGAATTAGATAAATCCACCAAAACCCCCATCCTTCACTGCTGGCATAAAGATGTGGGATTTCGAAAGAATCGAATTCTTAATATCTCTCTAGCCAAGGTTTCCTCAGATTATGTGGTTTTTTTGGATGGAGACTGCATACCTCATAAGGATTTTGTTAAAGATCACCTGAAACTTGCTGAACCCCACTGTCTAGTTCAGGGTCGGCGCACATTTATCCCAGAGTCATATGTTCCACGTGTATTGTCAGGGCAGACATCCACCAGCAAACTAACTTGGACCTTTCAGCTTCAAGGTTGGTTTAAATCACTGCGCCTCCCTTTTCCCTTGGTTAAAAGAAATCAAGATCTCTACGGATTACTTGGATGCAACCTAGCCGCTTGGCGACGAGATCTTGAGGCAATAAACGGATTTGACGAAGAGTATGAAGGATGGGGGATCGGCGAAGATTCTGATTTAGGGGCACGGCTATACAATTTGGGTAACCACCGAAAATTCGTTTACGGGCATGCCATCGTCTATCACCTAAATCATCCCGAACTCGCAAAGGAGCATGTTCCTGAAAGCAAAGCCCGCCTAACCAAGACCATCGCATCAAAACAAGTACGCTGTGAACTTGGTCTGAATCTGCACCTCAAAAACTAAACCTGCTGACGAAAATAATCGACGGTCCGGCGCAATCCCTCCTCAAGCGGTATAGCAGGCTCCCAACCCAGTGTCTTTTGGGCCAGTGAAATATCTGGCTTC
>JASLKQ010000057.1 GCA_030747505.1 Verrucomicrobiota bacterium
TGGGGGTGCGGGTGTTCCACTGGGGCAAGCGATCGAGTGCTGCAATGGTGTATACTCCGCCCGCTTCAGGAATGGCACTGGTCCAATCCCAAACTGCTCCTGAGAAGTGGTCGTTTGTGCAACGAATCCGTTGACCTGCATACCACATGGTCTTTCCTCCTAGTAGAAGCTCGCATAGTTTGATGAGGTTTGCTGATAAAGTTGTTCACAGAAATCAAGGAGTTGACCAATTATTTTGAAAAATAAAAACGACGGCCGATTGACCGTCGTTTTATCAGATTACGCGTTGGGTCTGTAAAGTTTACAGACCTTTTTCGATCATGAGTTTGAGCAGGTCTCCAACACGGTTGGAATAGCCCCACTCGTTGTCATACCAGCTAACGAGCTTAAAGAAGTTTTCGTTTAACTCCATCCCGGCACCCTGATCGTAGATACTGGAGTCGGCACAGTGAATGAAATCAGTGCTGACCACTTCGTCCTCTGTATAGCCAAGATATCCCTTAAGATAGGTTTCGCTGGCGTTCTTCATGGCCGCAGAGATTTCATCGTAACTGGTGGCTTTCTCGGTCTTGAAAGTCAGGTCCACCACACTGGCAGTCGGCGTTGGCACGCGGAAGGCCATACCGGTGAGTTTACCCTTTACTTCCGGGCACACCAGACTGACAGCCTTGGCCGCACCGGTGCTGGCCGGGATAATGTTGATGGCTGCTGCCCGGCCATCCCGCCACGCCTTTCGGCTGGGTCCATCCACAGTCTTTTGTGTGGCTGTGTAGGAATGAATGGTGGTCATTAGGCCTTCAGCAATACCAAAGCCCTCCTTGAGGAGTACATGCACCACCGGGGCGAGACAGTTGGTGGTACAGGAGGCATTGGAAACGATGTGATGGTTAGTCGCATCATAAAGATGATCATTCACCCCCATCACCACTGTAAGATCCTCATTTTTGGCCGGGGCGGAAATAATCACTTTCTTGGCTCCAGCCTCGATATGCCCCTTGGCTTTCTCTCCGTCAGTGAATAGACCGGTCGATTCAATGACCACGTCCACCCCGAGTTCCTTCCAGGGCAAGCCACTGGGATCACGGGCACTCACAACTTTCATTTCATCGCCATTCACATAAAGCGTGTCATCGCCCTGATGGGTGACCTCGCCAGGGAATGCGCCCTGCGTGGAGTCATATTTTACGAGATAGGCCAGGTTATCAGCGGTTACAATGTCACCCACTGCCACCACATCGATGTCCTTGCCTACGAGGCCCTGTTCCACCATCGCCCGATAGGCTAGGCGGCCGATTCGTCCGAAACCATTGATTGCTACTTTGACTGGCATATTTTTTGTCCTTAAAAGTTGGGGGGGGCGCATCATAGCTGCGGCGGCCAAGTCGTCAACGCCAAATAAAAACAGCGTTTTTGTGTTGAAACACATTCAAAGTGGCATCGACACCGCGTGCTGCCCGCGATAATCTTCCTTTGGTGCAACTACTAGAAATCATCAATCTTGCCAAAAACTACCGCTCGCCAGAGGGAGGACTGCAGCGTGTATTGGATGTGCCTGAATTTACTCTAAAAGCAGGACAACAGCTTGCCTTGAGGGGTGCCAGTGGTACCGGAAAGACCACTTTTCTCAATTGTATCGCCGGAATTTTACATCCAGATGAAGGAGTCATTCGGTTGAATGGTCAGGATATGGTGGGTGTTTCGGAAAGTCGCCGAGACTGGCTTCGTGCTCAAAATATCGGCTTTATATTTCAGACTTTTAATCTGCTTCAAGGCTACAGCTGCATGGAAAATGTGTTGCTGGGAATGAGTTTCGGTCATGGAACTAACAGGGATACCGCAGCTCAGTTGCTCAAAAGAGTAGGATTGAAGGATCGACTAAGTTATCGGCCCGGTCAGCTTTCAGTGGGCCAGCAGCAGCGAGTGGCGGTTGCACGTGCTCTGGCCAATCAACCCAAGCTAGTGCTTGCTGATGAACCAACCGGAAATCTGGATCCACAGAATGCCATCGAATCAATGCAGTTAATTCGTGATGTGTGCGAGGAAAATAAAGCAACCTTGCTGCTGGTCAGCCACGATCAGTCTGTGTTGAATCAGTTTGAAGATTGCCGGGATTTGGCGCAAATCAACAAAGCTTCTAGGGAGGTAATTGTATGACTCTTTGGATGATCATTCGTAACAGTCTTCGCCAGCACGCCCTTTCCACAGGAATTACCGCCGTGAGTATTGGCTTGGGGTGTGGGTTGCTCATGGCGGTGTGGGTGGTGAACTTTCAAACCCAGCGCGCTTTCAAGAATGTTACCGGTGGGTTTGACTCAATCCTGGGGCCGCGTGGTTCGCAGTTGCAACTGGTGCTTAACAGCCTTTTTCACATGGATTCCTCACCGGGTTTGGTCAATTCAGTGGACTACCAGATTTTTCGCAAAAAGTATCAACGCTTCTATCAGGCAGCCGTACCTATTGCTGTGGGCGATAATTTCAAGGGATATCGCATTGTCGGTACTACTCATGACCTTTTTCGTACAGAACATACTCCAGGCCAAAGATACGAACTGGCTGTGGGCGAATTTTTTATTCAGAACGAAAAACAATGGAATAAAGAGGCGGTAATAGGCGATACGGTGGCTCGCAAGCTCGGATTGCGTTTGAACGATAAATTTAATCCCTATCACGGCTTAAACTTTGCCCCGAATCAAAAACCCCACAAGGATGAGTATATTGTTACTGGTATTCTTAAGCCTACCGGTGCACCGGCTGATCGGGTGATTTGGATTCCCATTGAAGGACTCCAGCAGATGGACGGACACGATTTAAAATACTCTGGCGACGTGAGCGCAGTACTCATTCAAATGAGCGAGGATCCCACAGCACGTGGTTTTGGCATGAATTCACTCGACAGTATCTATAATAAGGGAACGGATCACCTGACTTTTGTGAAATCCACTGATGAAGTGGTGACCCGCCTCTTCGAGCAGTTTGCCTGGGCGGAGATCGTTCTGCGTTGGGTGGCCTACCTTGTTGCTGTGGTGGCTGCAGGAGGGGTATTGGCCAGTATCTACAATTCCATGAACGAACGACGGAGGGAATTTGCCATCCTTCGGGCTTTAGGAGCCAGCCGGGGAACCATTTTCAGTATCATAGTATTGGAGAGTGCGGTAATTGCAGCCATTGGCGCAGCGATTGGTTTTGTTGTGTACGCGGTGATCATGGTTGCTGCTGAGAATACCTTGAGAGATGAGATCGGTGTGACTCTGCATTTGCAGGAGTTTCACAATATCATGGTGGTTGTGCCTCTGGGATTGATAGCTTTGGGTGCAGCAGTTGGGATTGTCCCGGCCTGCAAGGCCTATAGCACCGATGTGGCCCAGAACCTTATCCCTCAAAGTTAGACGGCTTCAAAGTTAGTGAAATTACTTTTCAATTGGCAGAAAATGACTAGATTAGGGGACATGGAAACTAGGCAGGG
This sequence comes from Verrucomicrobiota bacterium, assembly GCA_030747505.1. GTDB lineage: Bacteria > Verrucomicrobiota > Verrucomicrobiia > Limisphaerales > UBA1100 > UBA1100. The sequence goes on from JASLKQ010000057.1 coordinate 3,464, forward strand.
ATTCTTGGTGGTAGCAATGGCTATTTCGATGGCATGCAATCAGCAGGCTCCCATCCAGCAGGATGTTAAAGTGCAGCGCGGAGAAGCGGTCCAGCGCGTAACACCTGAACCTGAGCCATTCATTAAGGAAGTGCCCGCGCCTAAACCGGTTGTTGAGGCTCCGGTGCCAGCCAAGCCAAAGTCAACTACTGTGGCAGACAAAAACGCTGAGGGAAAACCTGCTGAAGTGCCCCCCCCTGGTCCGATACAAAAGATAGGAGACTATTCTCTACTGGGCTTTGATCGTTTGGCTTCCTTTGCCTATGAGGTGCCTGATGACCCGATTACTGAACCCAAGGCAAAAGAGATTCTCGAAAAAAATGAAATTCCTGAGTCAGTCAAAAAATTTGATAAACAGAAGATTGCCCTCAAGGGTTATATGCTTCCACTGAAAGTGGAGGATGGAAAGATTACCGAATTACTGATTCTGCGTGATCAGTCCATGTGCTGTTACGGTGCGGTCCCAAAGATAAATGAATGGGTGAGTGTGCGCATGCCCAAGGGCAAAGGAGTGAAACCGGTGATGGATGTACCCGTGACTATCTTCGGGAGGCTCAAGGTGGGTGAGGTTTTGGAAAACGGTTATCTGGTTGGAATTTACGAGATGGATGGCGAACGGCTTGATGGGCCCATTGGGCTCTAGGTTGTTTTTCAGGCTTTACTATTCCACTGCCCTCAAACGCACATCATCTAGTGCAATGGGTTTCACGGCATATGGGGTACCCCAGACACTGGGTTGTCCGTTGTTGGGAGCGGCGGTATCCTTCCACTGTAGGCTCCACTTTTTTGGTTCGGCTTGATTTTCATGCCACGCTTTTCCTTCTACTATCCACTGTAGTCCGGGTAATTCACGCACCTGCAATTGAAGATGGGTCCATTTCTCAGACAACCATTCGAACTTTTCTGTGTGTACAACTACTTCATTTCGCAATAATTCCAGTTGTTGTTTATTTGGGTTTATCTGAAGTCTGTATCCACTCAACCCATTGAGCCCGACAGCAAAGGTGGGTGATTTCTCGCCATCTTCAGCAAGAAAACGAGCTTCCACCCGTAGACCTTTTGAAAGTGCTGGTCCAAACAGTAACCCGTGTGAGGAAGCCGGTTTTGCCGGCAGTTCCGCATATCGATTTCCATTCGAGCTGCCAATTCCCGCTTTCCCGTTAAACTCGGTAAATTCAGCGGGCAATGCCTTCGCACTGGAAAAGGACTCATGAAACACGGAGGTTTCAGTTGTTACACAGGCGATGCAGGTCAGAAGGCCCGGTAAAATGGCGATGGAACGTTTAAGCACCTTAGTGGTTCTTCTTTACGTACTTGATTGCTGCTTTGACGAAATCGGTGGGGTTGCGTGCAAAAGTGCCGTTATCAGTCTCAATGGCCAGCACGCCCGGCCACTTGGCCTTACGCAATACTTTGAAGAGTCCATCGTAATTGGAGCTGCCGGTACCCACTTTTACATCCAGGAGTACCGTTTTACCTCCGTCGACTTTCTCGACTTTTTTATCCTTCAGGTGAATGTCATAAACACGGCCCTTGTATTCAGTAAACGCTTTTGCTGCATCAAAACCCGCACCGGTGATATGGCCCACATCCATGCATACCCCAATGCGCCTATCACGGTTTTTTAGCACCTTCCATACTTTTTCGGGCGAACCGTAGGTGGAGTTGATACCATGATTATGGATCGCAAGTTTGATATCATACTCCTTTACCAATTCCTCCAGGACATCCCATTGTGATTGATCACGAGGTTCCACCACAATCACCTTGATATTCATTAGCTTGGCAAATTCGAAGAGCTTGCGGTTCTTTTCCTTCTCCTTATAGGTGCCAGTGACGCCGAATGTATAGCAAGTGAGTCCGTGCTTATCGAGGACGGCCTTCTTGGCCAGGGTCTCTTCCTTGGAACCCATCGGATTGATATGTTTACTGAAGGGCTGAATGTATTTAAGTTTGTGCTTCACTGCAAAGGCGACCATTTGCTCAAAATCCATGTTCCGGCAGGTCCATGTTTGCAATCCAAGCTTGGGTTGATATTTATCCGCAGCCAAGGTGGGGAATCCCAGTACAAGGCTGATGCAGAAAAGAAGATTAATTATACGACGTTTCATTAGGTCAATTGGTTGACAGGATTAAACCCGCCTCGCCGTTCGGGGCAAAGCTAAAAAAGCTATTCGCTACGAAGCGATGACAATAGTTTTCCGCGAAGGGCAATCACGGCAGCCAGCCACGTCCAGAAAAGTCCGCTGACCAGAATCCCGCCGACTGTCCATTTAAGCAAATCCACGGGCAAACCCTGTCCTGGTGCGGTAAGTGAAGGCCACACTGCAATCAGTGCGCTGAGCACGCCTCCGATCAGGCCCAGCATCAATAAACCGCCGTGCTCGGCCAATACCAGCCATTGGAGCGAGCCTTTTCGAAAGCCGATTGCCTGTAATAGTGCCAATTCACCTCGGCGTTCCATCACGTTGCGCAGCACCACCACACCCAGGCCTATGCTTCCCAATAGCAGTGCTAACCCGCCCAGTACCTGAAAAATATCCAGATAGGTGTTTTGTACCCTGCTGAATTCCTCCAATCGATGGTTGGCTCGTGTCAGTTCGAGTCCGTAATCCTCAAGGGCTCGCCCCAGTTCTTCCTCCGTTGCCTCTAGGTTGTTGGAATCAATCAGGAATACCCGGTAACCACTTGCTGATGGGAAATGTTTTACAAACTGTTCTTCAGAAATAATCAGATCGCCCTGAAGCATTGAGTTGGCAAGATAACCGGCAATCCGAATCTTGAAAGTGCCCCCTGTTTCACTCGGATATTCTATTATATCGCCCACTTTTTTCTTGAGCGCCCACATGCCTGTATTCATGTCCACCAGTGCTGGAACTGTTTCCCCGGACGTCTCATTCAAGATTTCCCAACCCTCGCCCTTGGCAAAGGAGAAAGCCTCCTTATTGGCAAGCTGCTTTGGGTTTACTCCCAGAAGTCGGGGTTCACTGGTCTGGTTTAAATTCAAACAACTCGCATCCTCCCCCTCACGGAGTCTCATTTGTACGATGCTGCCTGAGGGAATCTTGTTGCCGTCCACAGCCATTTCTTCACGGCCTTTTTTGGTGTTTAGATCGTACAATACCGGCACGTCACTTTGGGCAAAGAAGGCAAATCCGCCAGTACCACTCCACCGTTCGTTTGCGCCTTCCTCTGAGTTCAAACGAAACGCGCCTACGGAAATCAGTAAAAATACACCGCAGGCGATCAGTCCAATGCAGGCTAGGCTGCGACTACGCCGCCTCGCGCTGCCGCGCCAACCCATTGCACTCAAAGAGGCAAATGTGGTTCCTCCACCATGGGCCATTTTCCCGAGCCAGGCATAGCAAACACAAAGGCAGCCAACGAGAAGCAGCATGCCTGCGCCAAAAAATCCACCTGCTTTCATTTGCCCTTGAGCATCCTTCATCGCGATACCCAGGCCAATAGCAGCTACTGTACAGATCGCTGCTGTGATGAGGGCTTTGTGCCCATTGTGGTCGGTAGGCATCAGGCCGGTTTGGCCTTGGATAAGGGCAATGGCACTGGCCTTGGAAAGATTACGGACCGTCAGCCAAATGGTGAACAGTGCCACAAGCAAGCCCCCCAGCACTCCATAACTCACCGTGAGAGGTTCGGCGTGATAGACAATCTGTCCATTACCAATTGCCCCACCCCAGTCAGAATTCAATAGGCTAACCAGTGTTTGCGTGTATCCAAGCCCCATCCAGGCACCCAGCCCGGCACCAATCAGGGCCAATATAAAACCTTCAGCAAGCAGGAGGTTCCGGACTTTTTTCCCGGTAAAACCAACTGCCAGGAGCGTGCCTATTTGTGGGGATCGTTGTTCTATCCCAAAAACAAAGAGCAGCCCCATTAGTATCAGAGCGGCAAGGACCAGAAAGAAACTCAATCCGATGAAAAGTCCGCCAAAATCGTTGGCAGCCTTGCCCGTGATCGCTTCAGTGCGCACATCACGAAACCGAAGCCCCACTTGAGCCGGATCCAGTGCATTGCGCAAATCCGATTCAATCTGGGTTTGTTTGGTGTCGGCCAGCTCATAGCGTACAACGGTTGCTTCGCCATAACGGTTGGCCCATAGTTTTTGACCGGTTTCCAGAGCGATGAAGGCTTTTGGAGTGCCGCGATATTTTTTCCAGAAATCCTCGTCCTTGTCACGTACTCGGCCTGAATCAAAATCAATGCCAGGATTCCAGTCGCGCAAGTTGTCACGGTCAACGATGCCAGGGAAATTCGGCATCAATTCGCGCCAACCGGGTTCTTCAGTAGGTGTGATTCCACTGACGGTAAAAGTGTGTGAGTGTTCCTCCAGTTGCCGGTTTAGCCCCAGAACGTAATAGTCTACTTTTATCGAGTCACCTTTTTTGGCTTCCAGATCCTCAGCTAGCCACTGCGTGATGAGAATCTCGTTGTCAGTGGGGGTTTGTTCTCCAAAAAAATTCTTGCTGACACCCGTAATCATTGAGTACGGGGTTGAATTGGTGTCACGGCGAAGGTTGTTGGCTATGTAGGTAAGGGCGGTTTTTTTGCCAGCGGCGGATGCAAGCGTCGTTTGGTCCAGAAAAATACGGTCGGTGTGTAAATCAACGAAACCATCCTCTTCATTTTTTTTGAGTTCCAACTCGATATCAGCCAGTCGCCAGATGGTTTTTAGTTGTTTGTTTGCAGTTTGAGTTAATGCTTCAGCTGATCCGGGTCCTGAGCCGATTAATATATTGGCTCGCTCTGGCAGTTCGGCTTTCTCCTGCAGCCAGGAAATGGGCACGAAAACATTGTATGGAGGCACCGCACCCGGTCTGAGACTGAAGTTTGCCAGTTCTGAATCTGCACCAGTAACTTTTGCCACTTTCAGGCGGAGGCGCACGGTGAGATCTTCCGATACTGAAAGTGGCGCATCGCGAGGCAATACGCTGGGTTTGGCAATACGCAGGCGAAATTCATCACCGTCTTTTAATCCAAGCTGCCGGGCCAAGCGCCGATTAATCAGTGCCTGACCCTCATCCAAAACGGGGGGCTGGTTTGCCTTCAGCATTGCATGGAACCAAAAAGAATCCTCAATACCGATCAGCTGAATATTGTTGGCCCGCTTTTCGATTTGACCCTCCTCATTTTCTGAGTAACCGGCGGCGTTGAGCTTGAGGAGTGAAGTGAATTGAGTCTGTTCGCCCAACTTGAATTGTTTTGCCAGGTCAGACCGGAAAAACCGGTCGTGTTGTTCCATGGAAACCTGCACCTGCCCAAGTCTTTGGTGAGCTTGGTTCTGTAATGTCTTCTTTACTGAATCGCCGACTACCAGTGATCCGGTTAATACAGCACTGGCGACTGTTGCTCCTAGAATAGTGCCTATGTGTGCACGTATATGGTGGCCAAGGCTGTTGAGGATAAGTCGAAGGCAAGTCATCTCAGGAAACGATCCGGCCATCAGCCAACTTCACGGTGCGGTCCATGCGTTCAGCAAGGCTGGGGGAATGAGTTACGGCAATAAGGGTAACCTTTTCCTCTTTATTTAGTTCCACGAGCAACTGGCCGAGTTTGTCGGCTGTGTCCTCATCCAGTGCGCCGGTAGGTTCATCGGCAAGCAGGAGTTGAGGTTTATTGATAAGAGCACGAACTACGGCGACCCGTTGTCGTTCGCCTCCGGAAAGTTGGCCCGGGCGATGTGAAAGTCGTTCACCAAGGCCTACGCGTTTCAGCAGGCGACGTCCACGTTCCTCATCTGAGGCGGAGGTGGAGCGGTGAGCGATCGTGGGTATAAGTACGTTTTCCATCACACTACATTGCGGCAGGAGATGATGACTTTGGAAAATAAAACCCATCTCGCAATTGCGAAGAAGAGAAAGTTCTTCGGCATCAAGCTGACTGAGGTCACGTCCGTCAAAAAAAATAGTGCCACTGGTGGGTTGGTCAAGCGTGCCTATGAGGTTGAGCAGGGTGCTTTTGCCGCAACCAGAGGAGCCAACAATGGCAACCGATTCGCTCCGTGTCACCTCGAGGATGAGCCCTTGCAGTACCCGCAAAGGTTCCCCGTTCTCAGCAGAATTAAACTCACGGGTCAGGTTTTCCACGCTTAGAAGAGGCACTTGGTTGGGGGTTGGATTATTCACGTGTTCAGTTTGATTTCGTTAATTTATCGAGTAGTGAAACCAGTTGTTTAGCCATTTTCGTGATGGAAAAGTTCTTTCTTACTGTTTCGCGGGCCTTGAGTCCCAGTAATTTGGCCTCGGAAGGATTGTGTAGCATCTTCTCCAGAGCAGTTGCCAGACTTTCGGTCCCCTGATGATCATACACCACGCCTCCTCCGGTGGCTTCAATTAATTCAGGAAATGATGCGCACCGGGGTTGTACTACCGGCACGCCGGCCGCCATTGCTTCAATGACATAGAAACCAAATGCTTCACCGAATTGTGCGGGGACTGAGAGGACTGAAAGTGATCTCAAAAAATCCTGTTTCTCTTCGCGGCTGAGATTGGGATGAAACTCCACATCACCAAGTAATGCCTTCGCATGGAGTCGTTCACGCATGCGTTGTACAAAGGCTTCGTCTGTCGGGCCACAACCTCCTCCAATCTTTAGTTTTAACTGGGGGATATGATTGTTGGTTTTGAGCCTGATAAAGGCATCTACCAATGTATCAAGCCCCTTGTCCTTACACATACGCGAGAAAAACCCAATCACGGGCGGGGTCGGGGATATGTTTTCCGCATCAAAACCCTCGTGGTTGATCCCGTTATAGATCACGTGCAAACGATCTTCAGGGAGTTTTAGCTTTTCACGCATGTGCTCGGCATAAAAATTACTGGGAGCAATAAATTGATCAGTCTCCCGGGCTCGGTCAGCCATTATGCGCCAGACTTGAGCACGAAGTTCCTCAGGCATGCTGTCAATATAGGGAGCCTCGTTTTGAAGCAAACAAATTACCGGTATCCCAAGGGCTTCCTTGAGTCGTCGTGTGAATCCAAGCAAAAGTGAATTGGAGAGCAAAACGACATCCGGTTTGGGTTGTGTGGCCAGCCAATCAATGAGTTCCTCAAGTTCCCTGGCCTGATTCCCTTCCTCTCCATTGAGCATGGATATGGTGAGTTCTCCCACCTCCTCAGCTTTCGTCTTGCCTACTTGTTTTGCAGCCCAGTTGAGAACTTTTTCTGAGCCCACCATTTTATGCAACCATCGTGGGGCATTGCGGTAAAAGGAGGATTGTTGTTCCAGATATACGTTTACTCCGTTGAAGAAAATAGGCGTTTCTCTTGACTGATCCTCTTCATCAAGTGTCAAGGGGAGATACAGAGGAACCATGGTAACCTCATGTCCCTCCTTGCGTAGGGCAGCGACCAGGGCATTGTCACGGAAACAATTTCCGCAATACATTTTTCCGGCACCAGGAGTGATCTGAATGATGCGCACGGTGAATTTTACCTTGATGCGGGGGCTGGGCAAACAACGAATTTTTTGGCGGCTTTTATGGTTTCCTTATCCGGAAGGTAATCCAGCAGAGATGCACCTATTTCTTTTTTTGTCCGAAACAATAAACCTTGCCGTCCTCGCTTCCGATGACGACTTTTCCATCAGCTACTGCTGGCGAGGCAGAGATTACGTCCTCAGTTTCAAAGTCCCAAATCCGTTTACCCGTTGTGAGTGATATCATATAAAGGCGACCATCATCTGAGCCCGCCAGGACCTTGCCGTCACAAACCACCGGTGAGCTGTTTACCTGGCCGCGGGTGGAAAATGTCCATATCTGTTTTCCGTTGTCCCGACGCACGCAGTGAAGTCGTTTGTCCTGGCCTCCAAAGAGGACGCGATCTTTTGTCACAGCCGGTGAGGAAGAGTAGGGGAAGAGTCGGTCCTTGTAGTTCCAGACAATCTTGCCCGCCTTTATATCAATGCAGAGGAACTCGTTGTCATGATGTCCGACATACACCCGGCCTGTATCTGCTGCAACACTGCCGATAATATAGGAGTTGGCATTGATCATCTTGTCCTTTTTACCCTTTGTAATATCGATTACATGCAGCATGGCGTCACACCCTCCGAACATGGTGCGACCTTCGGTAAGGGCGGGGGATCCATTGATATAATTTTCTGATTCGTACTCCCAAATTTTTTTGCCGGTTTCTGCATCCAGACAATAGAGGAAAAAATCGTGACTACCGATCAGGACATATGTTTTTTTTCCATCAGCAGACTTAGTCCAGTTTGGGCCACCAATGATTTGGTCGCCCGTTTCAAATTTCCACTGCTCCTTGCCCGTTTTGGCGTCCAGACAATAGGCGAATCCATCAATGCCCCCAAAGTACACCCGGCCATTGAGGTACATGGCCGGGGCTTCCACTGGGTCGTTGCAGGTAAACTCCCACGCTTTTTTTCCGGTGGAAAGATTGATGGCGTAGAGTTTCCCTTTTAAATCCTTTTTTGCGTTGTCATCGCCGCCTACAAAGACCATCCCTCCACCGATTACGGCTGAGGCCTTGACGGGCCCCTTTGCATCAAATTTCCATAATAAGGAAATTTTAGAGGGCAATTTGCCCTGAGCAACTCCAGTCAGTCCGCGATCTCCCCGAAAGATCGGCCAGTCTGCGGCTTGCCCACTGATCCCGATAAGAAGTGCTATGGTAAATACTGCCAGTCTTTTCATGTTATTAACTGCTCCTTGATTGGACGAACAGAACCCGATCTATTATCAGAAATAGTGTAAAAATACAGCATTAAGACATGATTTTAATGGTATTTACACATACTTTGTCGAGCTTACTGTTGTTTCTGCTTCTTCCTTGGACGACACTTGCTCGGTGAAATATCTGATTTTATTTCCTCTCTTGGTCCCATGGTTGTCATTGGGTGATGATTGGCCTCAGTGGCTCGGGCCTAAACGTGATGGAGTTTGGAGAGAGGATGGAATTGTTGATAAATTTGAGGGGCAACCAAGGTTGCGTTGGAGTTTGCCGATCGGGGGAGGTTATGCCGGGCCGACGGTAGCCTCTGGTCGTGTTTATGTGCTTGATCGGCGACTCGCCAAGGGTAAAAGCAATCCGCAGAATCCTTTTGATAAGGGTAAACTCCAGGGAACGGAGCGAATCCTTTGCCTTAACGAATCTGATGGGAAAATCATATGGACCCATGAGTATAATTGCCCCTACGAAATAAGCTATCCGGCGGGGCCCCGCTGCACTCCGGCCGTTGATGGTGATCGCGTTTATACCCTTGGAGCTATGGGCAATTTATTTTGTCTAAACACAAAGAATGGCAAGGTTATTTGGAAGGCCGATTTTAGGAAAGATTATGGGGCAAAGCTTCCCGTGTGGGGTTTCGCGGCACACCCATTGGTGGATGGGGATAAACTGATATGCCTGGTGGGGGGCAATCGTGGTGTGGCGATGGCGTTTAATAAAATGACCGGCAAAGTGATTTGGGCCGGGGTGAAAAGTCCTGATCTGGGCTACTGTCCTCCCATGATATATGAGGCGGGAGGCACGCGACAGTTGATTATATGGCATCCAAGGTCGCTTAACTCGGTTGATCCGGAGACGGGCAAGGTTTATTGGTCCACCCCTTTTCGGGTAAAGTATGGCCTAACCATTCCCACGCCCCGCCTATATGATGATTTTTTGTTTGTGACATCGTTCTATGATGGTCCGCTTATGATGCGTCTGGCAAAGGATGCTCCAAGGGCCGAAGTGGTATGGAGAGCAACAGGCCGCAGTGAACGGGTGACACAGCAGTTACACGCCATTATGTGTACTCCTTTTGTGGAGGATGGTCATATTTATGGTGTTTGCAGTTATGGGCAGTTCCGTTGTCTAAATGTTAAAACCGGGCAGCGGGTATGGGAGAGTTTCAAGCCAGTGACCGGAGCGTCCGGTCGTTGGGCTAACGCATTTTTGGTAAAGCATCAGGATCGATTCTTCATTCATAACGAAACGGGTGAGCTCATCATCGCCAAGCTCAGCCCCAAGGGATATGAAGAGATCAGTCGCACCAAGCTGATTGATCCTACCGGGAAGGCGCAGGGTCGCCCAATAGTCTGGAGTCATCCTGCTTTTGCCAACCGCAGCATTTACCTGCGAAATGACAGGGAGATTCGCTGTTATTCGTTGGCGAAGTAAGGGCTACTTTTTACGGTAACAGAAGAGGGTTTTTTCCCCGCGAATGAGTAAAGAGCCATTTACCGGGACGGGGCTGGCGATGACGCGCTCGCCCATGTCGTTTTCAGTTAGCAGCTTGAAACCGTCCTGAAAGTTGGCGACAAAGACGGTGCCGTCCTCGCGGGCTGCATAGATCTTCCCATCAGCAATGGTTGGGGAGGAATAGTAGCTGGCCCGGTCCTTGGGAAATGCACCGGTCCATTCCACCTTGCCGTCCCTAGGGTTTACGCAAAGTACTTCGCCCCGGTCGCGTACCAGATATACCTTACCGCCCTGTGCGGCGGGTGAGGGGACAAAGGAACCTTTGCCTTCCAATGTCCATTTGCGGTTTGTGGTGGTTACATCGCCTTTGCCATTGAGCTGGATGCCGGCCAGCCTTGCGCCGCGGCCGTAGGGAATGACGGCCATGTCATCAACCAGTACGAATGAGGAAACAACGACCCAGAATTTTTTTGCCTGGGGATTGAATCCTGAACAGGTCCACAGGATGTCTCCATTGGCAGCGTCGTGGGCGGTGAAGCGTTCAGCACCCCACACGAGGATGGCTTCACGTCCATTTTGGGTGGTCACAATGGGCGTGGCATAACTGTGGTCTCCTTCAATGGGAGTTTCATAATTGCGTTCCACCTGCCAAGCGACCTTGCCTGTGCGTTTTTCAAATGCCACAAGCCAGGAATTGCCCTTGCGCATTAATGCCATGATAACATGTTTTTGGGTCAGCACGGGTGAGGTGCCGAAATCCCAAAAAAGAGTGTCCTTGCCGTAGTCTGTCAGGTTCTTTTTCCATACTTCCTTACCTTCCCGTGTTACCGCGGCAAAGTTGCCGCTTTTAAAGTAGGCAAATACAAGTTGACCATCGGTTACGCAACTGGGATTACTGCCTGAGCCGTTACGGTGTTTGCCGGCACGTTCCTTGCCGATGCTTTTCTCCCAAGCCACCTTGCCTTCCCAAGTGATGGCACTCACCGTGTCATGTCCTTTTTGTGGGCCGGTAATGAAAATCTGATTTTCCCAGACTATGGGTGTGGAACAACCCTTGCCCGGTAAGGTTAGTTTCCAGGCAAGGTTTTCTGGATCGGACAAATTTGCCGGGTATGGACCCTTGGCAGTGGACCCGGAGTCATGGGGCCCCCTCCAGGCAGGCCAATTCTCGGCCTGAATGAAGACAGTCATATAGCTTAAAACCGTGAGGATTATGGGTAAAAAACGCATAATTATATTCTATGAATGTTAATCGATGGCGATTTATTTGGCAACAATGGGTTTGCATAAATCTTGGCATACTGATTGCTCCGTACTGGCCAGGAAGATAGGTACTTAGCGAATCGATATGGAGATTGATGTCACCAATTCGGCGTATGCAATGCATAGATATCACGCGGCTCTAAAGGGGGCTAATGATAGCATGCAACGTTTGGCCAGCGGAAAAAGGTCTCTCTCGGTGGACGATGCGGGAGGCATCGTGGTTGCCAGTAAACTGGATGCTCAGTCAGCTCGAGTAGATTCTGCACGGTCTAATATTACCAACGCCCTTTCGAAAGTCCAAACTGCAGATGGTTACTTAGAAAAAGTCACCAATGCACTTCATCGTATGAGTGAGTTGGCGGCCCTTGCGATGGATAATACAAAGTCTTTCACTGACAAACAGAATTATAACACTGAATTTCAAGACCTTAAGGCTTATATCCGCGATGTGGCGACTAGGACCATGAACGGGCAAAGCCTGTTTGATGGAAGTGCACAAAGTGTTATCAGCGATTCCAACGGTAACTTTTATTCGTATAATAATGCCAACTTGACCGGGGTAGATATTACCGGTTTGACGCAGGGCGAAGTCACTTCGATCCAACAGTGGCAGACTTCCGTTAATCTATGGAAAGTTTCCAAGCCTGGTTTTACGTTAAATCAGACGAGCTATAAAACAACACAGCCTGGGCATGAGATCACAAACACCAATGACACAATTTGGCGTTTGAAACAGGATATGTGGTATACGGGTGGAGGTACTGGGGGTTGGTCAGCGACAAACAATGGAGGGACAAAATATGATGCAGACTCATTTATCAAACTTGGAGTGGGTTCCGGAACCCAGAATATTCAGTCTACTCCTTACGATATAAGTCCCGTATACGCTCAACAAATTACCTCAAAATACGCCACCGTTACCAACCCCTTGGCAAAAGGTAACTTGGAGGCAAGTGACGTGCGGTCTATTCCTTCGGGTACTTACCTAGCTTATGATCCATCATATAGTTCGGATCCGCCTTCAACTACAACTATTGCCGAAGGAACATTTCTTGCGAATGATCCAGGTTTAGGGGCTGCACAAACAGCAGTGAATACAGGTGATTACATTACAGTGGATCCTGCGGGAGAAGATCCTGCTAGGACTTATTATGCGGCTGGTTCGATTGTGACTACTGATCCAACCGCGGCGGATGCAGGGGCGACAGAGTTGGCCGATTCGCATGTTCTTACCTCTTTGGGGGCAAAGACTTCGGTAACGAAGATAAATACAGCTTTGGATAGAATAGCTACGGACCGTTCGAGTATAGGCTCGGTGGCAGGGCGCATGCGGCGAATGGATGAACAGTTGGGGATGTTACGTGAAAATTTGGGTCAGTCAGTCAGTCGCATGCATGATACAGACGTGGCTGGGGAAAGCATCCGTTTTTCTCGTCATCAGATTCTGGTGAAATCTTCAGTAGAAATGCTGGATAAGGCACGGATTGTGAATGAAAACGTCCTGCGACTGTTGATTAACAACTTCTAGGAGTTCATCTCACCCAATTTGATCCAGCACGTTTCCGCTTTCTGATCCGGGATTGAGCCTGTTGATGGACACGAACTTGTGGTCGTCGTCGGTGGTTACTACGAAGTCGCCATTAATCCCGTCTTCCAGGATGAAGGAGTGCAACACATTGATGGGCAGTTGCACAATGCGCCCATCCACCGCTTCGACCACAACGTGGCGAGCTTTCCCACGATAATACTCCTCCACCTGCTTGCTCGACAGATAAAGGGATATGGCGATCTGCTTCATTTTATTTAAACATAATCCTCACCATGCCAAGAAATCAAACCTGAACACCCGTAAAAGAATCGGTTAAGTGGTGCAGGCTCAACCATGCTTTGGTGTGTGGCAGTTATCTTGGGGATTGAGATGATTTTAGGGATTTAAGTTATCCCTGCTTGAGAAATAGCGGTATAAGGTGTTCCAGGATTGCGTTTAGAGGAGGCCCTATTTGTTTTTTATTGTGTGCGGTTGCTACTGCAACGATGTTGAGCTCAGGGAAAGTGGCCATGTATTGACCGCCGGCGCCAATGCCACTAATCAAATAAATCTCTTTTCCGGCTACTATTTTTTTGCGGTTGTGAAAGTAATAGAAATAACCCTCTCCTTTTTTACGGTTCATTACTTGCCTGATGTAGTCTGAAGAGAGTAGTTGTTGGCCGTTATACCTGCCGCCCTGAATGACGGCGGTTCCTATTTTAAGAAGGGAACGGGAGGTGAAGTTGCTGCCGGCTCCACACTTTGGGATGCCACATCCCTGATTATCCCAGCAGTATATGGCACCGAATTTATCAGCGATTTCCCGGGCAATAAATTGCTGTACCTTCCCGCCGGTTTTTACATCGATAATCATCATGATAAGGGAAGGATCTGAGCCGGTATATTTATACTCTTTATTGGCGGCAGTGATGGGGGCGGTTTTTTCAAATAAGTGCTGAAAAAAATGTTGCCGCTTATATTTTTGTCCGAGGTTGAAGGCGAAGTTCTTATCCGGATACCGCAGCCCTGATTTCATGTAGAGTGCCTCCCTCAAGGTAATGGTTTTTACACCGGGTTGTATCTTAGATGGGTCAATTCCGGGCATGAAACTGATAACAGGTTTATCAAGGTCTTCCATGCTCAATAGGCCCATTTGTATGGCGCGTGCCAGGGTTACTGAAGTCAGAGTCTTGGTTATGGACATGGCATAATGGGGTCCATCCACACGGCCGCGGCGGTTGTACATCTCGAAGAGTAATTTTCCATCCTTCCAGAGAAGAATACTGTCTAGGTTGGAGTATTTGCCGGCCTTATCATCACGGATTAATGCACGAACGGCCTTCCCCGTGCCCGGTAAATCCAGTCGGCCCACTTTTAACCCGTCCCTTAAATCCTCTGGTGAAGTGCTGAAGTAGGCTTCCTTGAGGTATGGCAGTTTTTTTTGTTCCTGATAGGATTGTTGTTCAGCTTTTAGGCCTTTTTCCAGTCGAGGTAATTCATTTGCCGTGAGGCCGGTTGCCCAACTAATGGCGACCGCTACCCTTAGGATCGAAAGGATCGGTTTCATACGGGAAGCCTACTTGTTTCACTGCGGGAGAGTAAACCTAAACTCTGGGTGAGGATAGGCAGTAATGCGGCGTATTTCCGCATAGAGAGATCAATATTCAATCGTGCAGTTAGGTAACTCTTCTTCGAGTTCCTCAACCTCTGTATCACTCAAATGAGGGTTACCTTTAACCATGAGAACTTTTAATTTTTTGAGTCCTCTCAAAGGGGTTAAGTCTGTGACGTTATTGTAATTGAGCCCCAGCCATCTAAGTTGAGTTGTCTTGGCCAATGCGGATAGGTCAGTGACGCTGTTACTAATCAGGTTCAGCCATTCCAGATTGGCCAGGCCAGCCAGAGGGTCAATATTTTTGATATGATTTCTACTCAAGTTCAGTCGTTCAAGTGAGCTCAAGTTGGCCAGAGGTTTTAGTGTGACAATCTTGTTGCCTTGCAGTTGCAGGCTCTCCAGGTTTTTTAACGTGGCCAGTGGCTCCAGCTTTGCGATCTGATTGTCAATTAGTGACACATTTTTGACTAATGTTAACTTAATCAAAGGTTCTATATTCGTAATACTTTTACCGGAAAAAGATACCTCAAGGACCTTTTCATAATCTGCCTTAAGGAGTCTTCCTTTGGCATTTTTTGATATTCTACGAATACAGGGCTCTATAATTTCTGGAGTCAAGGGGCAGGGAAAGTACGCTATTCTGATAAATAAAGCAAACCCGAACTCTCATAAGATTTGACCCCAGATGCTGGCCTTCGACCATCCGCGGTTCTGTAGAAGTAAAACCTTTATTGATATTTTTTTGAATGAGGATTAGGGGGGGGCTATGATGTAGCACTTTGGCAGCTCCTTCTGTATTTGAGCTATGCCCTGCTTTGTTACCTTGGTATTTGCCAGATATAATTTGGTAAGTTTTTTCATCTTGGCCACTTCCTTGAGGCCTGTATCAGTAATTTGTGTGAATCTCAAGTCAAGCTGGGTGAGGTTTGCCAGTTTGGCTACCTCCTTAAGGCTTGCGTCGGTAATTTGGGAGTAACCCAAACCGATCGCATTGACCTTTTCCAAATCCTCCTTGGTGAGCTCACCGGTGGGCTTCTTGAGCCCATCACGGACCGCTCTCTCAACAATGGGATCAGCAATCTCAACTGGGTTCGAAGAGCACCCCGCCATCGCAATCATCAAGAAGAAAGGTCTCATTGCAGAAAATCCTATGCTCCCTGTCATGTCAAGGCAAGGAGTCGGTTGTCAGATATAATTATGTTATCCAAAGTATCCTTAGATAGCTCGCGCTGGGGAATCGAACCCAACGAACATCAAGTCAGTGTGGTGTTACTGGTTTTTTTTGGGCCTGAAGAGACTGGCCTTCGGGATCCAGGCTGCCGAAGTTTGGATTGATATATCGCCCTTATCACAAGAGCAACCCCCGCTGCTTTCAGGGGCCAACATTAGTCCCTGCGTTGGAATCATCCCCAACCAGCATCCGGTTCGAGAGCCTTGAAGTGTTGTTGTTGTGCCGGTATCTAAATTCCACATTGTCTGGGAATGGTTCCGGTAAAACATGCTGTGATTACTGGCAGCCATATTGCCGCATCCACGTCTTGCCGGGACAGTAATATTTTTTTTACGGTCGCCGCTACGGAGATCAAAAGCGCGCCAGTCTGAATATAAGGTCTGACCAACCACTAGGGGATGTTGCAGGTGACCTCCATGATGCGTGAATCTTTTACGGTCATTGTCCGATCCAGTTGCGCTCTCGCGCCATAGTTCCGGGATTTCAGGATTCTCAGTGCCAAAGCGTAATGCAGGTGAGCTGACATCATAAGCATAGATATGGTAATGCTTGTTTTGATCGCTCCCTGAGGCAATCAATGTTCCTTCAGCATGAATAAGGTAGAGCATGTTTTCGCACTTGGAGAAGTCTACGGGTTTCTCCCAGAGCTTTTCTCCATTCACGCTATTTAAGGCAACGAGGTATTGGGATGTCAGTTCTGCCGGGGCAATCCGACTGTTTGGTGATTGGCTTAATTTTGCATTCCGGCTCTCAACAAAATAGATGATCTCCTCTGCAATGGTTATGGTGGAGTTCATGACTGCACCCCCTTGATAGGACCATTGTTTTTTTCCGGTAACTGAATCGTGGCTCACCAGTGAATCAGAAACCATACGGGCAATTTCGCTGGTTTTCTTCGCAGCATCATACCATTCGCCTACATCGGCTCTGTATTCTGAACCAGGCCTTACTGTGGTGGTGAGTAGTTGCTTATTGGTAGCTGATGCCCAGCCTATCTCTCGGTCTTTCGGTGTCTTTACTGATATTCTTTTCTTGCCGGTTTGGGCATCGATTGCAATACATTCGCCACCTATCGAAACAAAGAGCGTGTCATCAGTAGCCACCATGTTGGATCCATCACGAGGCATATTCGAGCGGCGCATTTCAGGAGAGAAAAATGTCCATAGAACGGTGCCGTTATAGGCATCCAGTCCAAATAGCACACGGTCGCCCTGCACGAACATGCGCCCATTGGCAGCCAATGGGGCTGGGTTACGGCCTCCCCGGTCAGGCATCGGGCGTGGGCCGGGCTCGCCCCACCATAAAATTTCCATCTCTCCACGGACAAGGTCATCACGGCTATTGGTTGTATTATCGGCCGATCCGTATTGATGGGTCCAATCTCCAGCGCCTTCCAGTTTGGGGCGTTTTACGTATGCCCAAAGTTCTTCATCGTCTTGAGAAA
>JASLKQ010000058.1 GCA_030747505.1 Verrucomicrobiota bacterium
CTCAATATTAATGACTTCGTTCATTTTAATGGCCTTTGGTTGGGCATCCTAGCGCTTTGACCCGTCTCAGAGCAAGGAGGCAAGGTAAAGCTCGCAAGGGCTTTTGCGGTTGCGAATGTGTAATGGCTCGTTACGATGTATTCCAATGAAGCGCGTGATTATTTTTCTGGCTTGGGTTATGGTTTTGAATTCGGATTTATTGGCTGCAGAAAATGAGGAGGCACAGAAGCTCTTCAATCAGGCCCTGGATGCCTCGCGCGCAGGGGATCATGCCAAGGCAGTGAAAGGGTTTACCAAGGTGCTGGCGCTCAAACCCGCAGAACAGGACAAGGCGGCTGTGTTGCAGCGCCGTGGAGAGGCTTACTTTAAGCTGGCAAAGATCGAGGAATCCATCACCGATTTTGATGCCTACCTGAAAATCCGCCCCAAACAGGACCCCTACCACTGGCAGCGTGGTATTTGCTATTACTACGCAAACGAATTCAAGAAGGGTTACGAGCAGTTTGAAAGGCATCAGGTCGTAAATAGTAACGATGTGGAAAATGCCGTGTGGCATTACCTCTGCCTTGCGCGTGCCAAGGGGGTTAAAGAGGCAAAGAAAAACCTGATCCCTATTGTGGGTGATGGACGCATCCCTATGATGGAAGTGCACGCACTTTTTGGCGGGAAGAGCACTCCGGAGAAAATTTTGGCGAAGGCACGTGCTGATGGAGTGAAAGGGGCGCGGCTGGAACGGCAACTATTCTACGCGCACCTATATCTGGGTATCTGGTATGAAACCAATAAAGAATTCAAACTGCGTGACAAATACATCGCTCTGGCCGCTTCAGTAGCCGACCAGCACGGTTACATGGGAGATGTGGCCCGTGTGCATGCCGAGTTAAACAAGATCAAGGTTTCCAAGAGCCAAAAGCAGGGCTCTTGTGAATAGCTTCGTATTGAGGGGGCTTGTCGGAGTGTTTAGCCTAATGAACAGTGCGGGGAGGTTTATTCAGTAAGTGGGTCGTTGTTTTCGTGGGCACGGTTGTGTCCATTCAGCTCCAAGCCCAGCCTCGTCAGGAAAAACCTCAGCCGGTCCCCTTTCCCAAAGTAGAGCAGCAGGAGCTTTTCATGCAAGCCATTGAAGCATTGGATGCAGGGAAAACAAACTCCATGGTGAAGCTTTTGGACCGGGCAGTGCAGTTGGATTCGGCGAATCAATTTGCCTACATTAAGCGAGCACAGCTTTTCGACCTGATTGGAAACAACACACGGGCTATTCAGGATTGCAGTGCAGCGTTAAGTCTTAACCCAACATTCGCCGATGTCTATCAGTTGCGTGGCTGCAATCACTTTAAACTGGGCAATGTGCCGGCTGCAGTGCGGGATTGGCAGATATTCATACAGCTTAAACCCGAAAAAGAGACCGATCATTGGCAAATTTGTGTTGGGCATGCGTTGCTCGGTAATTATGAGGAGGCGCGAAAACGTTTCGAATGGCATTGGACCGAGAACACCGAGGATATGGAGGTGGCATTTTGGCACTTTCTTTGTGTTGCGCGTACCGAAGGATTGGGAAAAGCACGTGATAATTTGATGAAAGTTTCCGGTGAAACACGAGTGCCAATGGCGCAACTTTACAGGTTGTACAAAGGAGTTGGATCCGAGGCAGATGTATGGTTGGCAGTGGAATACGGCAGTCCGGATGAAACTGAAAGAGCGAAACGTGAATTTTTCGCCACCTATTATCTTGGTTTGTTACGCCAGTGCGAAGGGCAGTTGAAAAAAGCCAAGACACTTGTTTCCAAAGCTCTGAATATTGCGCATCTTAACGAGGGTTTTATTGGCGATAGTCCTGGCGGTCAGCTGCGGGGAGGGGATGTTGCCAATGTGCATCTCAATCAGATTGAACGCAAACTTTCCGAACAATCAGCTTATACTGAAAATCACAAGGGTCATTCATTAACTGCAGTACTATCTTATCTGGCTGGAGCTCTGGGTTTGGCGTTGTTGGTTGCCTACGGTTGGCATTCGCAAAGGCAGAGACGGCAATTCGGTATTTCGCTGGCCCAGAAAAGCTCGACATAGCTGGTCTGCTCCTTTCACTCTGAGGTGAACCCCATGAGTTTGCCTACCGATATTCGACCGGTCTCTACGGAATTGTATTTTCTGCCCGTTAACACCCGTATGCCGCTCAAGTTTGGCGGAGAGACGGTTACTTTCGTTACCTGTGCCCGTTGTCGCGTGAAGGTTCAGGATCGTGAGGGTAATCAGGCTGAAGGCTGGGGAGAAACGCCTTTGAGTGTTACCTGGGTTTGGCCAAGTCCGCTGGGTTATGAGGAGCGGCATGAGGTATTAAAAGCGTTCTGCAATAAACTCGCTCAAGCTTGGGCGGATTTCGAAGTGTATGGTCACCCGATGGAGGTGGGTGATGATTTTAACTCACAACAACTGCCTCAACTTCTGGAAGAACATAATGCCGGTCGTGAGGAATCGATGCCCTGGTTGGCTGCTTTGGTTTGTAATTCGCTTTTCGACATCGCCCTACATGATGCGTACGGGAATCTTCATAACAAGGACATATACGAAACCTACAATGGCAATTGGATGAACCGTTCCCTGGAGCGGTTTATGGAGCCGGCTGCTGATGCCACGGTGGATTTTAGCGGAAAATTTCCGGAGGAATTTTTTGTGACCGATGCGCCCTCTCAATTGCCCGCATGGCATCTGGTGGGAGGGGTGGATCCTCTGGATGAAAGTGAGTTGAGTGGTAATGAGCCGGAGGACGAGTATCCGGTTTTGCTTGCCGACTGGATTCAAACCGATGGACTGAAGTGTTTGAAAATCAAATTGCGGGGTAATGATTCGCAATGGGACTATGAACGGGTTGTGAAGGTGGGCAATATCGCAGTGGAGCAGGGGGTTGATTGGTTGACAGCCGACTTTAACTGTACGGTTACCGAGCCTGATTATGTGAACGAGATACTGGACCGGCTTTGTTTGAAACATCCGCGTTTGTACGGAATGTTGCTTTATGTAGAGCAGCCCTTTCCCTATGAACTGGAAAAGGATCGAATTGATACCCGTAGTTGCTCTGCCCGTAAGCCGCTCTTTTTGGATGAAAGCGCACATGACTGGCAACACGTGCGACTGGGCCGTGAACTCGGCTGGACGGGCGTAGCGTTGAAAACGTGCAAGACACAAACTGGAGCTATCCTCAGTGCTTGTTGGGCTAAGGCCCATGGAATGACATTGATGGTTCAGGATCTCACTAATCCCATGCTAGCCCAGGTGCCTCATGTTCGTTTAGCCTCAAAGGTTGGCACAATTATGGGTGTTGAGACTAATGCCATGCAGTTCTATCCCGCAGCATCTGAGGCCGAAGCAAAAGTTCACCCTGGACTGCATTCCCGCCGATCGGGTGTCGTGGATTTGGCCACTATAGCGGGTTCCGGATTTGGCTATCGTTTGGAAGAAATTCAACGTGATTTGGGTGAGCCTGTGGTCAGTTTTGGTGATTAGGTATGGAATTTCCAAGGCGGTTTCTCTAGTCTTGCTTGCCAGAAAAATGGTTGTTGAATCCGGGAACTTGAACGATGTTAGAGCTATGAGGTATGTCAGTTTCCTCTCCTTCGCCCGCGGGTATAGGGATATGATTTTGGTGTGTGTGTTCGGTTCGGTTAACGCAGTTTTTGCACTTCCAGCTCAAGACGCTAAACCAAAACCGGTGACCGAAGCGCTTTATTCGGAGGCAAATGGGAATTTTAATCGGGGGCAATACGAAAAGGCTATTGGGAAGTATGCTGAATTCTTAAAAAATTTTCCGAACCATCCGAAATCGGTGAATGCTCAATATGGTCTGGGGTTGAGTTATTTTCAGTTAAAGAAATACCAAGAGGCGGTGCTTAATCTTTCTAGAGTAGCCGTCGATAAAAAATGTCCTGATGTGCCGCGCGTCAAGTATTTCATGGGTAAATCATTGTTGCTTACGGGCAAATATGGTGAAGCGGAAAAAGCATTGAGCGAGGGATTGAGGGCTTTGCCAAAGGCTTCTACCGGTTCAG
The DNA here is from genome assembly GCA_030747505.1 of Verrucomicrobiota bacterium. Lineage (GTDB taxonomy): Bacteria > Verrucomicrobiota > Verrucomicrobiia > Limisphaerales > UBA1100 > UBA1100. The sequence continues at coordinate 4,044 of JASLKQ010000058.1, forward strand.
AGATAAAGATTTTGGCCCTAGAGCTTGAGCGGAGTCTGAGCACTGCACGAAGAGGTCGGCAGGTTAATGAGCTGGAGCTTTTGGTGCGTCAAAAAAAATGGGAGTTGGCCTTGAAAGCATCGGTGGCCTTGAAAGGAAAAGCAGGTGCGCAGAGTTTGAGGGTTTCTCTCTACGGAGCCTTGGCTCGATATGAATTAAAACAGTTCAAGGAGCTTTTGCCGTTGCTTGCAGAATTGAAGAAGGATGCAAAGGGAACACCTTATGAACAGGAGTCGCTTTATCTTTTGGCAGAGGTGTTGCGCGAACTAAAAAGGTTGCCTGATTCCTTGGTTGAATACGAGGCTGTCGCCAAATTGCCGGGGGCCTTCAAAGCTGAAGCCTTGCTCCGGGCTGGGCTGATTTACTATCAACAAGATAATTTTGAAAAAGCTATTAGCTTGTTGTCTGTGACGTGTAAGGATTACTCAGGGAAAATAGGGGTTGCTCAATATGAGCAGGCGCAGGTCTATTTAGGAATCTCGTATTACCAAGCAAAAATCAATCGGTCAGCGCGAGATTTCCTCTCAAAGGTATGGGTTCTTAAGGAGCATAAGTACAGACCAGAGGCAGGGTATTATCTGGCATGGTTGAATTTAAACGAAAAAAATCTCGAAGCTTCGGTGGAAATTTTTAGTGAGCTTAGTGATGGTTATCCCAAACATCAGTTGGCTGCAGACGCGCGGCTTCAGCAAGGAATGTTACTGGTTAATCTCGGCCGTTTTGATGATGCCCAAAAGGCCTTGGAGAAGTTTATTACTGAGCACAGAGAGGACAATCGCGTTGATCAAGTCAATTACCAACTGGGATTGATTCTAATGGATCAAAAATTATGGCATCCTGCATCAGTTAAATTTTCAAAGGTCCCTAAGGAATCGGTTTGGAGGGATGAAGCCTTGTATCAATTGGCGTGGTGCGAAAAAAGAACCGCCAGAAAGCCTCTGGCAATCAGCTATTATAAGGAGTTGTTGGCAGACTACAAAGATAGCCCTCTGATAAATCCGGCAACACTGGAGCTTGCCGAATTGGAGTTTGAAGGGAAAGAGTTTGATGAGGCTATTGACAGGTTAACCAAATTTATTGAATCGAACCCAGAGGTGTCACTCAAGGCCCGCGCACAATATCGGTTGGGTTGGTCCTTCTATGAAAAAAAGCAGTATGACAAGGCTGCTGAATTATTTGAATTGGCACTGCCTGCAGTACCCAAGGATCTGACTGCTGTTACGACTTGGCAGGCAGGCGAGTCTCGATTGCGCAATAAGGAATTTACTCGCGCCTCAGTGCATTACCAAGCCGTTACTAAAGCCGAAAAAAGCGCAGATACAAATCTCGATCGATTGCAGGAACAGGCTTGGTTGCGCTTGGGGTATTCTCAGGCTCAGGAGAAAAAATGGGCCGATTCAGGAAAAACGTATTCCAAATTTGTTGAGACTTATCCTGAGCATGCAGAGGTTCGGGCTGCTATGAAAGAGATGGGAGTAGCTCACCGACATTTGCAGCAGTATGACGAGGCACTGCGCTCCTTTGAGAAGGTCGTTGCAGGCAAAATAAGAGATGAACTGGGAGCAGAGGTCCAGTTTCTGCGCGGTGAATGTTTTCTCGACCAAAAAAAATATGATCAAGCCATTGGCGAGTATGTTGATGTTGCGCTCTATCCATTCAAAGAATGGCAAGCCAAGGCGCTCTACGAACTTGCCGTGGTGCTTGAACGCAAAGGTGAACCCACCAAGGCCCGCGATCAATTCAATCAGCTTATTTCAATGTATCCCGATACTCATGCGGCCAAGGTTGCCAAAGAGCAATTGAAGTAAGTTTACAATATTTGGATACATAGGGTGTGCCGAGGTAGCAGGGGGTGGAGTATGAAGCGCAATGTTAATAACTTCCCGGAAATTTCGAGCTTACAGTTCGTTTACTTTGGGTCCAAGGTTTATGGTGGTGGCAATTCTCACCTAGTTAAAAGATGAAACAATTTATGAACGATCAAAATGCTTTTGGCCGGTATCTGAATGTATTGATATTACTTTTGTTTTTTTTGACCAGTCCGCAGCCGGCCTGGGCTGACGATCAGCAAGGGGATGCGGCCTATGAGGCGGCGGCAGGTTTGTTTAACTTGGGTCTTTGGGAACAGGCTGCGGCGGCTTATCAGGAATATTTCGATAAACACCCGCGTCATTCATTGGCGGGGCATGCGCATTTTGGACTGGGGTTGGCTCATTTTAATCTCAAGGATTATGCTGCGGCAACTACCGAACTCAAAGCGGCGGCAGGAAAAGGCAAAGGGGCCAACCTAGTGGAGGTGAATTTATACTTGGGGCAGGCGCTGATGATGAAGAAACAACCGGAGTACAAAACCGCGGAAGGAGCCTTTGCCGCCAGTCTCAAGGAGTTGGGTTTTGACCGAAAAGGATTCATCAATCGAAAATGGGACAAGAAAAGCGTCAAGGATTGGCTGGATAATAATAAGGATCAGAAACAGAAGACGTTGGCTTCGGATGTGTTTGTGGGGCTTTTGGAGGCTGCCTACCTGCAGGAAGACTGGGAGTCAGTTGTTAACAAGGTGGAGGCTTTTGAAGGATTAATAAAAGACACACGCATTGAACAACGTGCCCGGCTGTTGCTTGGGGAGGCTCATTCGAAATCGAAAAATTTCAAGGAAGCAGCCATGGCCTACGAGGTGGCCTCCTCCCTTAAGGGGGCTGACTCAGGTGAGGCATTATTCAGGCTTGGTTTGGTGCGCCTGAATTATCTGAATGATTACGAAATGGCCGCCAAAAATTTCCACACGTTTACCGAAAAAAATCGGAATGATGCCAAACGAGCTGATGCGATATTCAATGAAGCACTCTGTTACTACCACAGTTATTACGGAGGCAAAGAAAAGCACTTATCCGATGCGATTCGATTGTTTGGGGAGTTTTTCCAGTCCAATAAAAAACATGAGTTGGCGCATGTGGCGCAATTCTATGTTGGGAAACTCCAGCATATCCGGGAAGATTGGAGCGCGGCAGTTAAAGCCCTTGAACCGCTGATTGGTAATAAGGATCCTGCGCTGGGCCAATTGGTGTTTCTACTGGGAGATAGCTATCATCAAAAGAAGCAATGGGAGCAATCGGCCAAGTTTTATATGCAGTTTGCCAAGGGGAATGAAAAAGCCCTTAATGCGGATGTTGCATTGCATAATGCGGGTGTTGCGTATAGCAATCTGAAGGAGCCTGATAATGAAAGTGCCATTGCTGCTTATGAGTTGCTCGAGTCCAAATGTCCGTCCAGTCCGCATGTCCCCAGTGCCCGGCTTAAATTAGGAATAATTCACTACGAAGCTGCTCGTTTTAAGGATGCTCAAAGACCTCTGCAAAAAGTTCCAGCCAATCATCCCCTCAAAGCCGATGCGGAGTACTTTATGGCTTGGACAGATCTGGACAATCAGAAGCCATTGGAGGCTGGCCGGAGATTTAATAAACTGCGGGATAGACTTGAAAAGGATGAACCAGATCATCAACTAAAAGCACTTTCACATCTCTATCAGGGTGTTGCTGAATTTGAAGGGCGTCGTTTTAAGGAGTCGGTCCAGACACTTGGAGCGTTTGTTGAGGTGCATGGAGAACATGCCAAACTGGATGAAGCTGCTTTTAATCAAGGGCTGGCACTCATGGAATTGACACACTGGGATAAGGCAATTCAGAGCTTTGAATTGGTTCCAGAAAAATCAGATATTCATGATCGTGCGCTCTATCAGGCTGCTTGGAGCAAGCGCTCGGCAGGCAATCACGCTGAGGCTGTTCCCTACTACAAGGATTTGTTGAAGAACCATCCTGCCAGTCAGTTGGTGAACAATGTGGCACTTGAACTGGCAGAGGTAGAGTTTGAAACGGGAGGGGAGAAGGGCAGTGTTGATTCGGTGAAACGTCTTGAAGCACTGCTGAAGAACAAGCCTGCACCTGAGTTGCGACGACTGGCTTTATATCGGTTGGGCATTGTACAGTTTGAGCAAGAGGGTTTTCTTCCCGCTGCCAGGGCCTTTGAGGAGTTATTAAAGGATGCACCAAAAGATCTTGTTGTATCAGCCGCCTGGCAGGCCGGTGAAGCCCGTCGCCAGTTGGCTCTGGCTGCCAAAGGAGATGCTCAAATCCGTGAATTTAAGGTCGCGTTAACGAACTATGAATTGGCAACTAAAGGGCCAGTTAAAGAACAAGGAAACCAATCAGAGCTGCAGGAACAATCGCTCTTACGTATTGGGCAAACTCTGGCGTCCTTGGAGAACTGGGATTCGGCTCAACAGGCTTTTGAGCAATTTATCAAAAGTTACCCCAAACATAAGTTGATCCGGACCGCACACCTGGGTTTTGGGTGGGCGGTTCATAATCAGGAAAAATATCCCGAGGCTATTGTTTCCTACGAAAAGGTGGTCAAAGATGGTGTGCGCGATGATACAGGTGCGCGTGCACAGTTTCTGCTAGGTGAGTGCTATCTGGAACAAAAGCAACTCGTGAAAGCACGTACAGAGTTTTCGAAGGTTGAGGTGCTTTATGCATTTCCATTATGGCAATCCAAGGCGTTGTATGAAATGGGGCGTGCGTTTGCCCAGGATAATCAAGATGCGGAGGCTCGTAAGGTGTTTATGCAATTAATAGAAAAATATCCGGAAACTTCCGGTGCCGCCGCAGCCAAAGATGAACTTAAGCGGCTTAACTAAGTTGCCAGTTAAACAGATTTTCATGGAACAGATTAAATCTTATCTCTACTTGGCTGTTTTTGGGGTGATAACGCTTTTTCCCGTGCTGAGTGTTGAAGCACAGACAAATACGCAAGGCAATGACAGGACGATTGAATCGACAATCGTGGAGGAAACTCCCGAGGTTGTGACCCAGGAACGCAAAACTTTGTGGGGGTTGGTGAAAAGTGGTGGATTGATGATGATACCACTCGCTTTACTCGCGTTATATGGGTTCTATTGTGGGGGGGTTCAATTATACGTCATTCTGTTTAGTAACGATGAGCAGAAGGATCATGAATTACTTTCTCGCCTTAATCCTCACGAAGTTTCCTATGAGGAGGATATGCCGAGGATTTTGCAGGAGGAGATTCTCAAGCGTGATCGGGCTGCGTTTCCAAAAATGGTCGAGGCTGCGTTGAAATCCGTATACGGAGGAAAAACTGCTGTAGAGGAGGCTTTAGAGGAGGAAGGAGCTTTGCAGCTTGGTCGGTTGAAGCGAGGAATCAAGCCGCTACAGGGTGTGGTTACCGTTGCTCCCTTAATGGGTCTTTTGGGTACGGTGTATGGGATGATTGCCTCATTTCAAAGTATGGGGACAGCTGGAGACGACAAGGTGAAGTTTCTTTCGGAGGGTATTTATGAGGCACTGGTAACAACGGCTACTGGCCTAACCATCGCAATTCCCTTTCTGTTTCTATACCTGTGGTTAAGCCGGAAAACAGATGAAATCGGCGAGAATTTAAATCGACAATCCCGGGATTTCTTGGGAACATTCTTTCCTGAGATAAGGGGAGGAGTTCATCGGGGCACTGAAGGGGAACAACCGGTGGGTTCTTTGGATTTGGAACAAAACACGAAGTGAAGGTTATACAGGCTCAGGACGAAGAGGCTACGGGCGTTGATGTGGCTCCTTTGATTGATATCTTGTTTACACTGATTATTTTCTTTTTGGTAACCACTACTTTTCAGGAGAAGGAGAAGGAGGAGGAGGTTCGTTTGCCCCGCCAAGGTGGTTCGTCCTTGGTGAATAAAGACCGGCCGTTTTACATTAATGTTCTTCAGGATGGTACCTACAGTGTGGGTGGGGAAATAGTCAAATTGGATGATCTTGAGCTAAAACTAAAATTGCGTTTTGAGGAAAAACCCGATCAAAAACTCGTATTGCGCGGCGATTCCAAGGCTTTTCACGGTCAAACGGCCTCTGCGTTGGATGTGGCCCGACGGGTAGGATTTTCGAAGGCTAGCATTGCCTATGATACTAGGCCGCTGAATTGAGAGTGGGCATGAAAGTCAGACTTAAAGGATTTCAGGAACTCATTGAATGGGGTTTTGAGGCTTTGGCCGATCGGTTGGGTATTCAGCGTCGGCACGTTCTCTTTGGTCTATTTGTACTGTTTCTTTCCACGCTGGTTACAGGTTGGTATATCTACGAGAAGAACTGGGTCATCCAGAGCAAGCGCAATGCGGGAAGGAACGAGCAACAGATGACTATATCCCTAAACGGGGAAGATTCCGCCGTGCAGGAAATGAGCAAGCAGATACGCGAGTCCATTCTCGATACGCCTATGGCGGCTGCCGCTTCAGCGCAATCCATGGCCGAATCAGCAGCAAGCCAGAGTGCCCAGCGCAGTGAGCCGCAGGATAACAGTGCCTCTCAATCAGCTTCGGCCAGCACTGCGGCATCCTCAGCCCCCAGTGCCTCGGGTGCGAGTCGTTCCTCCATTTCACCATCCATTTCACCAGCCAGTTCTTCCAGTGTCATGGCAGGCCAGGCACGGGCGGAAAATAGCCAAAGTATGCGTATGTCGGTCGCGCAACCTGTCCTCCAATCGGCTACCGGTCGTAATGCGGCTCGTAGTACACCGCAGGCGACATCAGTCGAATCGGCTTCTGCCAGCAGCAACAATACACCTGATTCTTTGTCGGCTTCCGGTAAAAGCACATCCCTTTCTCCCTCGGCAACACAAGCTGCCAGCACTTCGGTTCAAGCTTCAGGGGCCCGTGCTGAATCCAGTCAAAGCATGAGTTCTGCCGACGTGCCTGCTGCAGCTCAACAGGCAGCCTCTGGTCACAGTAGTGCTCGCAGTACACCACAAGCGACCGCGGCCCAATCGGCTTCAGTCAGCCGCCAGATGAGTGCAGTTAATGCCGTGAGAGCATCGGGGAATACAAGTGCCCTGTCGCCCGCAACCACGACACAGGCTTCCAGTGCTTCTGTTCAAACCAGCGATGCGCGTGCCGAGTCCAGCCGGAATATGTCTGCAGCTTCGTCTCAGTCACTGGCCCAGGCGGCTACAGGATCGCGTGGTTCCTCGCGTAACACTCCTTCTGCTTCAGTTTCTCAGGGGTCGGCTTCAGTGCAGGCCTCCAATTCGGCTACGGCAGTTTCCGGTTCGAGCGGTTTGAGACAGTCTCTTTCCCCGTCAGTTTCAGGCAGTCGTGCTGCAGTCAATGGGGTTCGCAGTGATGGAGCTAAAGCCGTAGCTAGCCGGAATATGGCCGGTGTTTCAGTAGTGGCTTCATCTCAAGCTTCTTCAGGCGCCCAGGGGATTGCTCGGCGCGGACCATCGGAAAGGAAGAGCAACGCGGGCAGTTCAGTCGCGGCTGCCAATTCTGGAGCAATGCCTTCTAGGGCTTCAGCAGCAGACACCTTTCGCCCATCAATTTCATCCATCCGGACTGCAGGCCCTGTGGTCCGGAGTAACGGTTCAGTCTCCGCTCAGGCCTCATCAAGACCAATGGTGAGTTCTTCACGATCAAGGTTGGGAGGTTCTGCTTCCGATGCTTCCAGCCAGATCATGTTGCAGGCTGGATCGCGGGCTCTGGCAGGGCCGGTGGATTTGAGAGGACGGCGTTCTCGACCCCGGTCGACTTATGTCACGAGGCCGGGCAAGACTGGAACCTCAGTTACTTCATCGGTTTCGGTAGCGTCTTTGGGTAATCCAAATATAATTAATTCATACACCCCGTCGATGACGAAAATCCGTTCCTCTGTTCCCACGGTGAGGGAAAGTCGGTCAAGGCCTGTATCTTCGATGGTTGAAGTGACACCACCGCCTTCAAGTTTCCAAGTGAAAATTCCTTTTCCACGGCCCAAACCCACATTGGTGAAGTCAATAAACCCACAGACCAATCCTGTTAAATCCAAGCCAGTAAATCCCTACGAAAAACGTTTCGTTAAGCCTGAACTGCGGGCGGCCTTTGTGAGAAAACAAGGAGGTGGTCCTGAAACTGAATCGGCGGTTGCCCTAGCTTTGGAATGGCTCAAGAAAACCCAGAGAAAAGATGGTTATTGGCCCCAGAACCATGGACATACAACAGCATCAACTGGTCTGGCAATGATGGCCTTTATGGGCTGGGGAGCAAAACATACTGAATCAGGACCGTATCAGGAAGTTCTTCGTAAAGCGATAGAATGGACGATGGAAAAGGAGCGTAACGGAGATTTACGTCACCGTGGGGATATGTATGACCACGGTATTGCGGCAATTGCATTGGCTGAAGCCTATAATCTTACGCATGATGAACGTCTTCGTGAGCCAGTTCAACGAATGGTGGATTTCACTATTAAGGCACAGAATCCATTGACTGGAGGTTGGCGATACAAGACTTATCACGAAAACCCGCGCGACAAAGGGGATTTATCGGTTACCGGATGGCAATTGATGGCACTTAAGAGTGCCCGCCTTGGGGGAATTAAGGTGCCCGAAGAAGTCTTTACCAGAGCAAGGGGTTTTTTGGCTGGCGTTACAACTACGGATCAAGGCTATAAATATCAACCTGGTCGTAAGCCAAGCAATGCCATGATTGCTGAAGGTCTCTTTTGTGAGCATATACTGAGGGAAGGGGTAATGACTGAGCAGATGAGGCAAAGCAGTACGCTGATCCAAACTCGGTTACCAAGTTCTGAGGAGGTGGATTACTACTATTGGTACTATGGCAGTTTGGCAATGAGGCAAACACAAGGTATAGCGTGGACAAAATGGAACGACCGAATAAAACCAATTTTACTCCAGAAGCAGATCCTGCGAGGGGCGAACCGAGGGAGTTGGACGGCTGAAGGAAGTAAGTTCCAGTTTGATAAAGTAGCCGGTCCGGTGGTGACGACTGCGATGGCAGCACTTTCTCTCGAGGTTTATTACCGCTATCTACCTCTCTATTCTCCGGAGTGGTCAAAAACGGAAAAATAGCTTTCCATATCCGAATGACTTACCGGGTTAACGCACTTTTCGTTGCACTTTTATTTTTTTTGGATGGATACGGGGAGGAGGGGTTTAAACCTCTCTTCAATGGGAAAAATCTCGAAGGGTGGCGTAATATCAACTGTGCGCCGAGCACGTGGTTGGTGAAGGATGGAATGATTCATTGTACCGGAAAGCCCATCGGGGAGTTGCGGACGCTCAAGATGTATGAGAATTTTATCCTCGAGGTGGAATGGCGGCATTTGAAGCCGCGTGGCAATGCGGGGATTTTTGTCTGGGCTGATGCCTATACCGCCAAGGGGCAACCATTCCACCGAGGTGTTGAGGTGCAGGTGCTTGAAAATGCGTACGGCAACACTCGCGGTTATACAACACATGGGGATATTTTTCCAATTCATGGCGCGAAGATGATGCCTCTGAACGGTCGCGGTGGCTCTCGAGCCTTTCCCACTGAAAACCGCAGCAAGCCTTCACCGCAATGGAACCACTACCGTGTTGCCTGCAACGATGGCGAGATTTCGCTGGCGGTGAATGGCAAGGTGGTGACACGTGGCAAGGCGGCCAAACCTCGCAAGGGCTACATTTGTCTTGAGTCGGAAGGGTCGCCTGTGCAGTTCCGCAACATGAAACTCAAGGAACTGCCCAGCACCAACCCAGAACCTGAGGAAATAGCCAAAGCTGAGGCTGGTTTTCACAGTCTTTACACTGGGGTGGACCTGTCTGGTTGGAAATCTGACAAGCCCGGTGCGTGGTCTGTCAATGATTGGCGCCTCACCACCAAGGGCGGCAATGCGCTTCGCACGGAAAAGAAATTCACCAGCTACGAAATGTTTGCCGACTTTCGCGCCGACGGGAAAGAGGCTCCCCTTGAGCTGCCAAATATTGGTGCGGTTGGCGAATTGGATAATCTCTCCAAGGGATGGAACCGCGTGCAGGTCACCCGTCAATTGGGTCAGTTCAAGGTGGAGCTTAATGGCAAACTGGTTAAAGAGGCAAAACTTCGTGAAAGAGGCCCCTTGAAGCCCGGGCACATCACGCTGTGTCCCAAGGTGGCAACACAGTTTGCCAACATCTTTGTCAAAGAGCTGAAGTAAGAGGGCTTACACGCTCTTTGGTGTTCCCCAATGCTCGCGGTGTACTAGCGTCGTAAAGCTTACCTGCCTTTTGGGGCTACACTGACTTTATCCGCCGTCGGAAAGTTCTTTGGAATACTAGTGGTCACCTTGCCGGTGGCTAGCCATTCGCAGGCACGGTCCAAAGTGGTGATGAATCCGATACACTGCAGAGATTGGCCGTTCTCATGACCCATCGGAGTGTGAAATATTTTGCCTTTGCCGTATTCGAGCACCATCATCATCGGTTCGTGACGTTTACTTTTTGAACTCCAAGCTGTGGCGAGAATTTCCATATTTGTTCCAGGACCGCGCAGTGAATCATAAAGTTCATCCTTGGCATGCTTCCACTTGGGGGGCATGCCTGCAGTGATGGGATGTTTGCTGTCACGGATTTGGATGATGAACTCGTGTTGAGGGCCGTGGCTTCCTCCACGTCCCTTGTCTGTGTTTTGAACCAGCTTGTTGTTTTCGTCATAGTATACGTAGGGGCCATGTTTTTCTGTTCGTCCTCCCCAGCCACCGAGGCCAATCATTTTGTTATATTCCAACCAATTAGGAAAAGAGTTGTTGGCGGCGTGAACGCAAATGAATCGACCGCCGGTTGAAATATATTTCTCAAAGGCTGTTTGTACTTCCTTTGGCCAGTCTTCACCGTTGTAGTTGCTGATCACTACATCGTAATTCTCAAAGGCCGGTCGCCACTTGGCCCAGTCCTTGATAGCGAGTTCGCGTGCGGCTTTTTCTGCGGCAGCTCGCTTTTCCTTGGGCAGATTTCTCGGGGCACGGAAGCGTGCGGGAGCGGAGGAGGTGGAGACTTTGTAGCGGTTAGTTTGCTCTAGCTGTTCCTTCATAAAGGGCGTCATGGCGGCCCAGTTATGGTTATTTTGACCGTCGATGATTAGTACATTGATATCCTTGGCGTTAACCGTAAATGAAAACGCAGTGACGATGGCAACAGGGAGGATTCGAAACAAAATATTCATGGATGAGTCGATTGTAAGCCCAGAGTCAGAAGAGCAAAGGCAAAACTACCATTTACTTTGTAGTTGGTTGGGCAAGCAGGCGCTTGGCTTCCTCTAAAAGGAATTTTGGAGCCATGAAGGGTTCGTAACTGATCTCCTGCCACAGGATGCGTCCTGAGGGATCAATGAGGAAGGTGCCGTGCAGTGGGGTTTTCTCAAAGTCATCGTATGCTCGGTATTTCTTGAAAGTAGCGAGCGTGGGATCGCTCAACAAAGGGAAGCTGAAGTGCCGGTCCTTGGCATCGTAACCGATAAATGTGTCGAGTAATCCAGCGGTGGTATCAGTGCTTACGGCCATGAGCGTGATGCCCATGGAGTCGAATTCCTTGGTTAATGGATCAAATGCGTTTAACTGATCCATGCAATGCGTGCACCCTTTGCCTAGATAGAAGACGAGAATCATGGGTTTACCTTGATGGGACTTGAGGGAAAACGATTGTCCGTTTCTATCCCTCAAGGTCCAGTCTGGTGCGGGAGAAGGACTCCAGCGGAAAGGACCCAGATCATCCAGTTTTGGGCGGAGGCCCATGTCTTTGGTAGTCGGTTGTTTTTGTCGCCAATCTTTGGGAAGATTCAGTGATTGAGCCAAATGAGAAAGGCGTGAGAACCATTGGATGTCCATATCCAGTTCGGGAGCGATACGCCTGAGATGATTCAAGGCGTTTTTGGCCTCCTCGCGTTTGTTTGCCCGATGTAAAATATAGGCTTGTGCAGCTAACGGGCGGGCTTGTTCTGCGGCTGATTTTACAGCAGAAGCTGCGAGCTTGATGGCTTCTTCTTGGTTTCCAAATTCTAGTTGAAGCAGGGCTTTGCGTTCATTACGAAAGTCACGAACTTTAGCGTATTGGGTCTTTGCTTCTTCCAGGTTCTTGGCTTTCAGTGCCAGATACATTCCTGCCTCAGCGAGACCCCGTTCCAGTGTGCTGATGGCAGTAGAGTAGGGACGCTCAGCATCACTTTTTGATTTTTTGATATCGCGCGGATTTTTCTTCTCTTTTTTCGCCTTGGCTTCAGCGTCTTTGCCGGCTTTGATTTTGTCCTCCCGCTGACTTTTGAGCAGCGATTCCATTTGTGACAGGAGGGCTTTTCCTTCTTTAGCGTTGTTGGTGTTTATGAATGCGCATGCGAGGAGTCGCCAGTATTTTGCTTTTTCTGCAGTGCTTTTTTCTGGAAGCAGATAATGAGTATCCTTTAAGTGGATAACCTCATTCCACAGTTCGTAACCAGTGAGAATTCCATATAGGTGACGGCGGCCATAGCTGTTGCTGCTGCGACTGGGAAAACTCCAGGTGCCATCGTCCTTAACTTTGGGTAGCCGTGGTAATTCAATCATGTTTTTTGCCATGGCCAGAGCACGGTGCACCCGACCAGCTTGGCTGAGGTTGCGGGTAAGCCATTCATTATTATGGGCAAAATTGTGGATGCGATCGGGCATCACTTGATCACGCATCATATGCGCGTGATCCACACGGGCACTGGCTTCCTGCATCCATGTGGCATCATTATACCTTTTGAGACGTGAGAGGATGTGGCCGGGCATATGCCACATGTGGGCTATTCCTTCAGCGGATTGACCACAAAGGCCAACTGAGGGTAGAGCACGTTTAGGGTCCTTGTAATCCCAGAGGTGGATACGGTAATGGTGGCAGGGATGCATTGGGTTTTTTGCCAGAATTTTTGTGATGAGTTTCTCCACCTCGTCATAATTTTTTTTAGCCTTCACATTGTTGTACATGGACAATGCCAGAAATGCCTGGGCTTCAAGGTCTTCAGGATATTTATCTGAAATGGATTGGTATGCCTTGAGCTGGGCTGCTTTACGCTTCTTGGAGTCGGTCTCTTTTTGATAAGCGGCCATGGAATCAATCCACATTTGCTCCCGTTTGCTAACCTTGCTCCGGCCGCTTACGGCTTTATTTATGACCGTTTGCGAACGGGTCCGATTATTGGCGTTGGCCATGGCGACACCCCAGTAGGCCATGGGATGTTCTGGGTGAAGTTTGAGTACCTGGCGAAAAGAGCGTTCGGCTTCAAGATACCAGAAGCCATGGAGTTGCCCGATTCCCTGATTGAAGAATGCCTGAGCATCAGGGGAATCGGTGGTGATAGGGAAGGAGACATTGCTGGTCGTACCCATGAGATAAGCGGCTTGTCGTGGCCCCTTGTTGAAAGCCTCCCCGTGGTTGGAATGTCCAGGCAGGGGCCCAGAAGGGTCATATTCGTAAGTAGACTCATCGGGGGTTCTGCAACCGCAAACTAACAGTGTAGTTATGAGAGTTAACGTCTTTAGATATGTCATGGTACTTAAAGTAGCCCTGTGGTTTCGTCGAATCCGCACATTAAGTTAAATGATTGTATAGCCTGGCCGCTGGCTCCCTTTACCAGATTATCGATGGCACTGGTCATAATCAGCCGTCCGGTGCGGCGGTCGAGTCGCCATGCTAGATCCAGGTAATTAGTGTGTGTTACATTTTTGGTATCGGGCAGGGATTCTGCGGGGAGTAGTCGAACGAAAGGTTCGGTTGCATAAGCAGTTTCCAGACAATGCGAAATTTTTTCTCCCAGTGCCTGTTCTTCAGTCTCAGATTGAAATTTTTCTGATGGGGCAAGGTATTGTGTGGTGAGAATACCGCGGGTCACGGGTATGAGGTGCGGTGAAAACTGGATTACGACACTTTCACCCGTTGCTGTGGAAAGTTCCTGTTCGATTTCAGAAAGGTGTCTGTGTTTTGGGATGCTATAGGGTCGCGCACTTTCGTTGCATTCTGAATAGAGAAAGGAGATATCAGTATTGCGACCGGCTCCACTTACGCCACTAAGACTATCGGCAATGATTCCAGTGGGTTTAATTAACCCCGCCTTCAATAACGGCACGGTAGGAGGCAGGATGCTGGTTGGGTAACAGCCAGGTGAAGCGACGAGTTGGGCTGTTCGGATTTCTTCCCGGTAAAACTCTGGCAGGCCGTAGACGGCCCTTTTCAGTAAATCGGGAGCGGGGTGTTTGTTGCCGTAGAATTCCTCGTATGTTTCAGAATTGTTCAAGCGGAAATCGGCAGAGAGGTCGATGATCTTTATGTTCTTGGCAAGTAGTGGTTGTGCATATTCAACGGCGGTTCCATGAGGGAGGGCAAGAAATATAACTTCTGCGACCTGCGCGAGGATCGAGGGATCAGGTTCTGTGAATTCCAGCGTGTCTGCGGCATCCTGACCGGTAAAGCGTGGAAAGATGTCATTAAGGGGTTGGCCTGCATATTGACGCGAGGTAATGGCTGCCAATTCAGCGCAAGGGTGATGCAGCAGTCGGCTAACGAGCTCTTCACCCGAATAGCCTGAAGCTCCGACTACGGCAACTTTGATAGATGAACATTGGCTCATGTTTGGTTTGTTTTGCAGGTTTTTTTCGATAATTGAAAGCAAACAAAAACCCCGCTGGGGATACCAGCGGGGTTATTGAAAGTTTTTTCCATTTAGCGTTTGCTGAACTGGAAATGCTTGCGAGCACCGGGCTGGCCGGGTTTTTTGCGTTCACGTACCCGGGAGTCACGGGTGAGGAGTCCTTCAGCCTTGAGAGGGGCTCTCAGTTCGGAGTCATGTTCTAGCAAGGCACGAGATATTCCAAGGCGAATGGCTTCGGCCTGGCCAGCAGCACCTCCTCCGGTTACATTAACGCGTACATCAAACTTTTCCACGTTTTCAGTAACGGTGAACGGTTCATTAATGATCATCCGGTGCTCATCAATCGGGAAGTAGTTTTCGGCAGTGCGGCGATTTACGATGATTTTGCCTGAGCCAGATTTGATTCGTACCCGGGCCGTCGCGCTTTTGCGCCTACCCGTTCCAAGAAGTTCTCCAGTTTTAGCGTCTGCAGCCATGTTAACTTAAAATTAAAGGTTCAGGTTTTTGAGCGGCGTGTGGATGTTCACTGCCCTTGTAGACCTTGAGTTTGGTGAGCAGTTTTGTTCCAAGACGGTTTTTTGGGAGCATGCCTTTTACCGCACTCATGATTAACCGTTCAGGATTCTTTTCTCGTACGGTGGCAAAGGGGATCCGTTTTAGACCTCCGCGATAACCACTATAACGTTGATACTCTTTAGTGTTTTCTTTGTTGCCGGTGACGCGAACCTTCTCGGCATTGATGACGACAACAAAGTCACCGGTATCCAAATGGGGAGTGTAGGTGGGTTTGTCACGGCCACGTAGGACATTGGCTATTTTTTCAGCGACATGCCCGAGTACCAGTCCATCAGCATCAATGATTCGCCAGCCACGCGAATCGGTAGCATTGGAATCGGGCTCACCTAACTTCTTTAGGTCAATTTTGGGCAAAAAAGTCTTCATACCTTGTCTTTCAAGGGGCCGGAGAAAATAGCAGATACTTTAATCGGGTCAACAGATTTTTGGGCGAAATTACTTATTTCCTCCCGTTTTCTGTTCTTTACTCACCGCTTTAGCTTTGGCTTCGGTAATCTCCTCAGGGGTCAGGAGTCTGGGCTTAGCGAATTTCTCGAAGCGATTGTATCGACGTAATAGCTCAGGCAGCTTTTGAAGGGCCAATAGCTGACGTTTCATCTGCTTGTCAGGCTGGGCAGGGGTGCCAAACCATTTTTGATCGTCACTAATGTCACGCATGACGCCGGATTGAGCGGCGATCGTGACATTGTTTCCAATACGTAGATGACCTGCAAGGCCCACTTGGCCAGCCAGAGTCACATTATTGCCCAGCTTGGTGCTGCCCGCGATGCCCGCTTGGGCTACAACCAAACAGTTTTCACCGGTGGACACATTGTGGCCGATCTGAACCAAATTATCGATTTTAGTGCCCTTGCCAACATGAGTGGGGCCGAGAGCTCCTCTGTCAATGGTTACGTTTGCGCCGATTTCCGCATCGTCTTCAATCACTACATTTCCGATCTGCGGTACTTTTAGGTGTTGTCCAGCTTCCTGTACGTATCCAAAACCGTCTGAACCAATAATGGTGCCCGCGTGAATACGCACGCGATTACCTAGCACCGTGCGTGGATAAAGAGTTACATTGTGGAAAATTGAGCAGTCTTCGCCAATCTCACAGCCTTCATCCACATAATTATTTCCATGAAGTACCGTGCGTGCACCGATCTTTGCACCATCAGAAATGATTACGTGTGCGCCAATGCAGGCTTCAGGATGCACTTCAGCTTTATCGGAAATAGTTGCCGAAGGATGGACGCCAGTGGGAGGGCCGGGTTCGGGGTAAAAGAGTGGAACAACCTTGGCAAAGGCCAGACGGGCACTGGATACGCGAATGAGAACCTTGCGTTCGGAAGTAAAGTTTTTGTCGACGATAATGGCACTGGCCGCACTTTGCTCTGCGCGCTCAAAAAAAGTGCGGTTTTCAGCGAAGGTTAGGTCGCCGGACCTGGCCCGGTCGGCTGCCTGAAAACCGGTGAGAGGCATGGTGCGGTCACCGAGAACCTTTCCGCCTAAATGATCAGCGACATCTCCCGCTGTAAAGAGCATGGCAAAAGCCTTTCAATTTGGATTGCGATTGAGGCGCTAAAACGCCTAACGTCGGGTGATAATATCGTTTTTCTCGCTTAAGACAATCA
>JASLKQ010000059.1 GCA_030747505.1 Verrucomicrobiota bacterium
GTTGAGCGCTGCAAACGCTACCTCGACATGGGGGCCACGCTCAACGCAAAGAACTACCTTCTCGTGATAGGCGAATACATCTGGCAGAAGGAAGTGATCCCACCCGAGGAACAATGGAAGTTCGCCGTGGAAAACTGTCAGGTCCTCGGAGACTACGCCGCTGAACGTGATCTGGACATCGTCATCGAACTGGAGCCGTTCCACATGTCACTGGTCAATACCATTGGTGAAATGGATCGTTTTTTGAGTGATGTTAACAGGCCGGCTGTAAAGGCAAATATCGACATCAGCCACATGGTCTTAAGTGACAGCCCCCCGGAGAGTCTCGCTTCCCTGAAGGGCCGGGCCGGGCACGTTCATATTTCCGACTGTGATGGAAAAGTGCACGGCGATCTTCCCCCTGGCCAGGGCGTGGTCCCGTTCGTACCCTACCTACAGGCCATCAAGGACCTTGATTTTGACGGAGCCATTAGCCTGGAACTGGAGTACGCACCTGACCCCTCCAAAATTGTTGAATGGGTCACTGAAGCTTACAATTCAACTGACAAGCTCATGGCGGAAGTAGACTTGCGTAACTGATCATGAGTGAGGACTGGCGAAAGCAGTTTCACGATCTTTTCTTCAAGGGCGTGGAGCGACACAAGGAAGGCCGTCAAGACCCTGAAAGCTTGTTTGAAGGAGATGAACCGGCCTTTCTCGAATCCATTGGCTGCAGCACTCAGGAAATGTTTGATTTCTGTGACGACTACGTGCGCTGGGGTGACGTGGTTTATGAGCACGTAGAGGAACTGCAGACGATTCGCTATGAGCATTTTATCAATGAACTCAACAGCGAACCTGCCAGCCATCCGATGGAGATGAATGAATTCCCCCCAAAGGACGCCGAGCTCGAAGGCATCGCCTGGTTGCCACGCCTGATTGTGAAGGCACGAGCCAAGTTGGCCGGCAATTTGCCAGCCGATTTGATGTACGGCTGAGGGGGTGATCGTCAGTTCTTCCGTGAGAAGAACGTAAATCCAGCAGAGTTACTGCGCACCACCTTAAAGTCAGGCGAGGAGAACCAACCTATTGTAGATTACGTACAAAGCTGTATGAACGACTAATCCCACCGACAGCTGTCCGAAGTTGCGAACGCAAATTCTTCGACAACACTCCCGTTAATAAGGTGTTCCTGAATGATCCGCTCCAATACCTCCGGCGTGCAGGAGTGGTACCAAGTGCCTTCCGGATACACCACCGCAATGGGTCCTCTCATGCAAACCCGCAAACAGTTTGCCTTGGTACGAAACACTTTTGGCTCAGTTCCGGCCAAATCCAATTCCTTAAGTCGGGTTTTCAGATAATGCCAAGCCTCAAGCCCGACTCCCTTGTCACAACACTTAGCCTCGCTTTGATCCGCACACAAAAAAATATGGCGTTCATATTTCGATAAACCAAGTGCCTCGACTGTTGACTCTAATTCTTGCACGTGACGATTGGAATCAAACTTGGGCCCCACGTCAAGCAAGCCCCCTTTTATCACCTTTGACTTGCCGCCTCTCCTCCAGACCATATGCTCTGGCGATGCGATTACTTGTTTTTGCCCTGCTGACTTGCCTTTCCTTGAAAGCTGAAAACTGGCCGATGTGGCGAGGAACAACAGGCCTGGGAATCAGTACAGAGAAAAACCTGCCACTCAAATGGAGTGCGACTGAAAACATCGCCTGGAAAGTTTCCCTACCCTACAGAGGCAACTCCACTCCCATCGTGTGGGGTGAAAAGATTTTCCTGACCCAGCCTTTGGAGGAGCAAAATGAACGCGCCTTAATTTGCATGGACCGGCTGGACGGCAAGATACTCTGGCAACGCACGGTTAAATACACTGACACCGAAAGATCCCACCGCACCAATCCCTACTGCAGTGAATCCCCCGCGACAGACGGTGAACGCGTGGTGGCCGTTTATGGCTCGGCCGGAATTGTCTGTTATGACCTGAATGGAAAACTTCTTTGGAAACGTAATCTTGGGAAAATTCAATTCGAATGGGGCTCTGCCGCCTCACCTGTTATCCATGGTGATCTTGTCTATGTTTACCGTGGACCCGACTCCAACTCGCACCTTCTGGCACTCGACAAGCGCACCGGCAAAACTGTCTGGAAACTGGATGACCCACCGGTGAAAGTCGTTGGCCGCACTGACGGCTTTAAAAACAACAAGGACCCCAAGTGGGTTTGCAGTTTTAGCACCCCTATATTGGTGGGAGCCGGTAAGCGTGAAGAACTGCTGATGAGCTACCCTGGCAACATGGCCGGAATCAATCCAACCACCGGCAAACTCCTGTGGAAATGCGAGGGACTTAATCCTCTCATTTATTCCTCTCCTATTGCCGGTGAAGGCGTTGTTATCGGCACAGGTGGCTATTTTGGAACCACCGTGGCGGTAAAATATGGCGGCAAAGGAAATGTCACCTCCCAAACTCTATGGCGGATAGAACGCACTGCCAACCGGCTCGGATCAGGCGTGGTGCATAAGGGCCACGCATACATCCTGAACACCAACGGCATCATGGAATGTCACGATCTAAAGAGTGGAAAGGTACTGTTCTCTGAACGTGTACGTGGCAGTGGGGCCAAACAGGAATCGTGGAGTTCGATGATTATCGCGGGCGACCGGATTTATGTCCCCAATCAATCGGGCGAAACCATCGTCGTGCGAGCCAGCCCCAAGTTTAAACTAATTGGGATCAATGAGCTGGATAGCGCCCTCACCAATAGTTCATTGGCAGCCTCTGATGGGCAGCTCTTGCTGCGAACCCACAAGCACCTCTGGTGCATCGGTAAGCGCCGGTAATTACTCGCCGGTGCCCCCCCTGCCTGAGGAACCTCGACGCGGCCAACGCAAGCCCGGCCGGTTTGTTGCCCAGGGAAAACCATTGCCGAAGGAATAAGGCCTCGCCCTCCGGCTCTGGATAATCTGTGTAAAATAGGAGCCCACCTTTGGTGCCATCTGGGAAATCGTATAAGCATTATTGGCGAAATTGGTGTCACCGGTCGGCACTCCCCACACGCTCACATTGGGATTAGAGAAATAACCCAACCGCCTGCCCCTTCCATAGGCCATGATGGTCCGCATCGGGTAAGTGTTACCGTTGGTGGTAATGCCAAATCTCCACCCGTGCGAGTTGGTGTAAGATCCATGCATAAACCCACCCACATCATTGGTTGCATGTGAGCACCCAAGGTTGTGCCCTATTTCATGGACAAAAACAGAGGCCGGCGCATACACCGCCTCCATTGCATTAAACCCGTAGGCCGGCGCACCATTGGTGGTATTAAGCATCCAACTACTGCCATGCATGATATTCTTGGGGCTGGTGCCGGTAAACAGACTCACTAAATCAGCTCTAAATATTTTACGTTGCTTGTGCACTTCATATAGCTGGGGTGTTCTGGCAAAAGTCATGTTCACCAGATCAACCGTACTATTCCCTGAAGTGGTGTAATTCACTTTTTTTGTTCCCAGCAAAACCAGTTTGGCAGTTACTGCACTTCGCCGAAAGGAGTTATTGGCCTGAGCAACAGAAATGCGTGCGCGCGTCTCAATCCCCCGGGCCCCTCCACATTGTTTTTCAGCCAGAGAAGTGTAGCATACCAATACGCCCATGATTGGAGGCCCGTAAACGGGAACCCTCGGGCCCGGCCACCGGTTGGTGGGCCACCGGTTGGTAAGGTTAAGCACGTGGGTGAAACCGGGAAAACCCGGAACCCGGTAGCGAACCCCGGGCTTGTATTGCGGCATTGCCGTAACGCTTTGATCTGATGAGCGCATCAAGTTAAAGGTTTCAGGATGAAAAGATGTAGCATGTGATGAATGCCCTTGAGCAGTACCGCCAACCTCCACGATTGAATGGGTCTTTTTATCCGCGTAGTTAATCAGGAACATCCTGCCATCAGGATAGGTGATACTGCCGGCCAACGTCCCATCATATGTCACAAAACTGACCGCTGAGCCGGGCAACCCGATCACCTCTCCGTGGACCTCGCTGCTAACCGGATCGGTTTGCTCAGCCTTGCCCAGACGTACACGAATTGTTTCACCGGGAAAAAGGTTTAGGGAAATTGTCTGCTCCCCCTCGCTCACCGCCTCTACTGCCCGGCTATTTATTTGCACATGCCTGAAACGCTTGGCAATCGCCGCCTCGGGCACCCTATCCTTTGGGCGCTCAGGCAAAACGGTTCCGATCAAGTTCGGCTCACTATAGGAGGCAGAGAGCCACCAGATGAGCACCACCCCAAAAAAGGCCGCAATCCCGAGCCAAATTTTATTTCTCCTATCCATACGTTGGAAAGCCAGTGGTAAAAAAGTACCACTAATAACCCAAATTGCCAGTGAATTAGACGGACTTTAAGAGGCAACAGTTACGATATTCCACCCCACATTTTGTTGGCCGCCTTGCCCAGAGGCACTATCCTCGGGCCCATGCTGATTGTTTTAGTACATGTCCATGTTAAACCTGATTGTCTGGAAGCCTTCCGAACCGCCTCACTGGAAAATGCCCGTAATAGTATCCAGGAACCCGGTATTGCCCGCTTTGATGTCCTCCAAGATAATGAAGATCCAAACCGGTTTATCCTCAATGAAGTGTACCGCACTGAGGACGATCCGGCCGCCCACAAGGAAACGGCCCATTACAAGAAATGGCGCGAAACCGTTGAGGACATGATGGCTGAACCTCGTCAGGCCGTGAAACTCACCAATCATTTCCCTGAAGATAGTGAGTGGTAGCACTCCATTCGAGTTTGCCACCGCGACCCGCATCCTCTTTGGGGCAGGTAAATTAACCGAAGCCGCTCCGGTTGCGGCGACTCTGGGCAAACATGCACTGGTGGTAACGGGAAGCAACCCCGACCGTGCCCAAAAATTATTGGAATCCTTAAGGGAGGAAGGGCTCAAAAGCACTGTCCATTCGGTTGCCGGCGAACCCAAGATCGCCGATGCGCAGGCAGGTACCGAATGCGCCCGTCAAAACAATTGTGATCTGGTAATTGCCTTTGGCGGTGGCAGTGCCATTGATGCGGGCAAGGCCATCGCCGCCCTTTGCACTAACCCGGGCCAACCACTTGATTATCTGGAAGTGATCGGCAAAGGCCAGCCGCTCATTCAATCCCCTGCCCCGTTTATTGCCATCCCCACTACTGCAGGAACAGGAGCCGAAGTAACCCGTAACGCTGTACTCAGTTCACCTGAAGATCGTGTGAAAGTGAGTCTACGTCATCCCTTGATGTTGCCTAAGCTCGCCATCGTGGACCCACAACTCACTTATGAACTGCCACCTAAGATTACTGCCACTACAGGACTAGACGCACTTACTCAACTCATTGAACCTTTTACCTGCAACCGCGCCAACCCAATGACTGATGCCCTGTGCCGCGAAGCCATCCCGCGCGCTGCACGTTCACTTCAAAGAGCCTGTGAAAACCCAACCCCCGCTTCCCGTGAAGACATGGCACTGGCCAGCCTCCACGGTGGCTTGGCACTGGCCAATTCTGGCCTGGGTGCAGTCCACGGATTTGCCGCCCCCATTGGAGGCATGTTTGAAGCACCCCACGGCGCAGTGTGTGCCGCGCTACTCCCGCACGTGATGGCTGCCAACTTAAAGGCCTTACCCAAAGAGAACCGTTACATCCAAACCGCACGTCTTCTCACTGGAAACCCCCAAGCCACGGCTCAGGACGCTATCCAATGGGTCAAGAATCTCGTGCAAACCCTGAAGATTCCCGGTCTTTCTGCCTACGCCATTACTGAAGAGGATTTCCCGGCCATCACCAAAAAAGCGCGTACTGCCAGCAGCATGAAGGCCAACCCAGTGAGCTTGGATGATGACCAATTGGCCGGCATTTTACAGGCTGCCCTTTAGGGGTTGCCTGCCTCCTGCGGGTTGATAGGATTTGCCCAGACCCTCCTAATGATCATGAACAAAATTCTTACCCTTATTTTTACTTCTGTCCTTTCCCTAAGCCTGATGGCCAAGGATTCAGCCACCAAGGCATTCCTTAAAAATGCACAAACAGGCGGATTAAAATTTAACCGGGCAGGCGTTTTGCACGCCAGCAATCAGGGCCTGCTTCTGGTAGCTGAAGCGGGCGGCTCATTGGTCGCGATTGATACAGAAGATACCGGCAAGTTTAAACCGGTTAAACCCATAGCCGACCTCGGCGCCAAGGTCGCCGGGGCCATCGGGGCAACGCCTGATAAAATCACCATCAATGATCTCAAAGCAAACCCTGAAACCGGCACCCTCTATATCAGTGTCCATCGCAGTGATGGAATTTCAACAATCCTCACTCTTGGTAGTTCAGGCAAACTAGACACTCTGGATACAGACAAGCTCAACTGGGTGCGCATTAAACTTTCAGAAAAACTGAATATTTCGCGCATCAGCGGCATCGGGTTTTTTGATGGACGAGTGCTGGCTGCCGGCCAAAGCAATGACGCCTTCCGCAGTAAGATATTTTCCATTCCCACCCCGATCACCCACGGCTCCTCGGCGGCCGTATTCAGCACTGACACCTACCATGTAGCCCACGGTCGCTGGGAAACCAAGGCCCCCATCCAGAGTTTTATCATGACCCAGGAAGCCGGCACCCCTTATCTCGTCGGCTCGTTCGCATGCACCCCGATTGCCAAGTTCCCGATTGCCAACCTCAATGACGGGGCTCAAATCAAGGGAACCAGCGTGTTGGAACTGGGTTCAGGCAACCGGCCCATCGATATGTTCACCTACTCCAGCGGAGGAAAAGAATGGCTGGTGACCCATTCGATGCGTTTCCACAAGCTCTTCGATTATACACCCAGTAAATATTGGGCTGCACGCATCAACATGAAGCTCATTGCTCCCAGCGGGGATAAAACCAATAAACAGGCCGTCCGCCGCGACAAGGGTAGCGCCAAGGACCCCAAGGGAGTGGAGGTACTGGAAGAACTGCACGGAGCGGTGCAGGTCGATGCATACGGCAAACAACAGGCAGTTCTTCTGCGTGAGGTAAAAAGCGCCCTGAACCTGGAAATCGTGACGTTACCGTGAACAGCTTTCAGTTGCCCTTTATTGACCAACTTGAAAGTCTGAATCCATGGCTCATGCGCGTGCTTTCCTCTGTTTAATCCTCATTTTTTGGGCAACCAAGCCGGCCAACGCGTGGGATTATGAACGCCACCGGCTGATCAACGGGCTGGCACTCAAAAGTCTGCCAAAGGAATTCCCCCGGTTCGTCCTGTTACCCACCAACCTGGAGAGGGTGAAGTTCCTGGCGGGCGAACCGGACCGCTGGCGCAACACCCGCGATCGCGGCTTGCGGCATCTCAATAACCCAGACCATTACTTTGATGTCGAATACCTGGAGCTATACCACATCAAAACTGAAACCCTCAGCCATTTCCGTTACCGGTTTGTTGAGCAGATGGCCAATGCCCGTTCCAAGCTCAAACTGGAATTGCCTGAGGCCAACGCTGATCATATCAAGAACTACCCGGGATTTCTTCCCTGGAGCATTAATGAACATTATCTCAAGCTTCTCAGTGCCTTCTCCTACCTGAAAGTCTTTGAAGAGATGGGTACCCAACAGGAGATAAAGAATGCCCAAGCAAACGTCATCTACCGCATGGGCATCCTCAGTCATTTCGTCGGTGACACCTCCCAACCCCTGCACACCACCAAACACTTTAACGGGTGGACCGGTGACAATCCCAATGACTATACCACGCGCCGCTCTTTTCATTCCTGGATTGATGGAAAATTCTTCATCAACACCCAGCCACCCAATGAAGTTAAACTGCAGAAGCAACTGCGGCCGGCAAAACTTTTAATACGCCCCGAAAGCAAGGAGCTGGCTAGCGGACATTTTCAGGCGTCACTGAACTATATCCTCAAGCAACATGAACTGGTTGTTCCCCTTTACCAGCTGGACAAGGACGGCCACCTTTCAGAGGACTCGCCAGATAAGGGACGACTGTTTCTGGAAAAACAACTCCTGGTCGGAGCCCAGATGCTGGGAGACCTTTGGTTTACCGCATGGAAAGAGGCTCCTCCGGACCGTTTTCTGCAGGGTTATCTTGCAAAACGTAAACTGAACAACAAATGAATCGGGTTTCCGCCATGGGATTACTGCTCTTTGCCTTCCTGGGGCAGGCAGCCGAACCTCTGGACGAAGCCCGCGAGGCGTTTGATCGAGGCGACTACCCCAACACTGTTTTGCACGCCACCAATTCCATTGCCAAGAACCCCTGGCAGGAGGATTCACGCGTACTCCACATCCGCGCACTGATGGCTCAGGGAAAATACGTTCAAGCCATGACCGTCACCACCAATGCAATGAGCAAGCTTTCAAGCAGCGTGCGCATCCTTTGGGCCGCTCATGATGTGTATCAATTCAACAACGACCCCAAGGGAGCCACCAATACCCTTAATGAAATCAACAGACTGGCTGGCATTCGAAGCTGGGCCTACCGCAATGCCCCGGACATGGTGGTACTGGGACGCACCGCCCTCAAGCTGGGAGCCGACCCCAAGCAGGTCCTGGACAAACTCTACAGTCCCGCCCGCGAACATGATCCTGAATTTACCGGCATCGCCTATGCCATTGGAGACCTGGCTCTATCCAAAAATGACTACGAACTGGCCGGACGCACCTTTCAAAAGGCATTAAAGTTAAAGCCCAAGGACGCCACACTTCATTATGGAACCGCCCGGGCATTTGCCCCCTCAGACGGGGAAATGACCGCTAAACATCTCCAGGGTGCCCTCGCGTCAAACCCCCATCATGCCCGAACCCGCCTGCTCATGGCTAACCGCCTTATAGACCGTGAAGCCTACAAGGAAGCTGATGAGCAGTTAACCAAGATTCTGGCAATCAACCCGCATCAACCTGAGGCTTGGGCTTATCGAAGCGTGATTGCCCACCTGAAATCCGACAAGGCAACTGAAAAAACCGCACGAGCCCGCGCACTTGAATTTTGGAAGAGCAATCCCACAGTCGACCATCTAATCGGAAAAAAGCTTTCGCAGAAATACCGTTTTGCCGAAGGCTCCGCGCACCAAAAGCAGGCCCTAGCGTTTGACGCGAACTTCATCCCCGCCAAGGTTCAACTCGCACAGGACCTTCTTCGCCTGGGGTTAGAGAAAGAAGGATGGGCAAAGGCTGAGGCAGCCCATGAATCAGACGGGTATGATGTCACCACCTTTAACCTCGTCACACTGAAAGATACCCTCAGTAAATATACCACCCTGACCAACGCAAACTTCATCCTGCGCATGGACCCGCATGAAGCAAAGGTTTATGGCCCCAGAGCCCTTCGTCTTCTTGACCGTGCCCATGAAACCCTTTGTAAAAAGTACGCCCTCAAGCTGGAGCAACCCACCACCGTGGAGATTTTTGCCAAACAAAAGGATTTCGGTGTACGCACCTTTGGCATGCCCGATAACCCAGGATTTCTGGGCGTGTGTTTTGGCTGCGTTATTACCGCCAACAGTCCTGCCTCTCAAATGCCTTCCCCTGCCAACTGGGAATCGGTGCTGTGGCATGAGTTCTGTCATACCGTCACCCTTGCGCTGACCAATAACAAAATGCCGCGCTGGCTGAGTGAAGGCATCAGCGTCTATGAGGAGCGCCAGGCCAAGTCTTCCTGGGGCCAGCGGATGAACCCCTCTTACAGAAAAATGATTCTAGGCAAGGACCTGACGCCCATCAGTAAATTAAGCGGGGCCTTCATGTCGCCTGAGAGCCAATTACATCTCCAGTTTGCCTACTACCAGTCCTCTCTGGTCGTTGAGCACATTATTGAGCGTTTTGGAACCGAGGCCATCGGAAACATCCTCAAGGAACTGGGCCAGGGCACTGAAGTCAATGTGGCCATCACCAAACATACTGAACCGATGGATAAGCTGGAAAGCGACTTTAAGGCCTACGCCCATAAGAAGGCAAACGCGATGGGGCCAAAACTGGACTGGACCCAACCGGACCCGGAAACCTTGAAGACGGGCATCGAGCAATTCGCAAAAAAACACCCCAAGAATTATTATCTTCTCGTCCGAAAAGCGCGGCGCGCCCTTGAGGAAAATGATTGGGAGGCTGTAAAAGCTCCCTGCCTGGAGCTGATCCGCCTTTTCCCCCAACAATCCGGAGGACAATCCAATGCTTATGTCATGCTGGCGCGTGCCCACCGCGAACTAAAGGAACACGATGCCGAACGTAAAACACTCGAGTCATTCGCCTCACTGAGTGACGATGCCTACCCGGTATTCCAGCGACTCAGCCAACTGGCCACTGAAAGAAAGGACTGGGAAGCGGTGCGCGTAAACAGCGAAAGAATCCTGGAGGTAAACCCGCTGCTTCCCGGGACCTACCGTCACTTGGCTATTGCTGCAGAAGCCGAAAACAAAAACTCACTGGCCATTGAATCGTGGCAAACGCTATTAAGCCTCGACCCACTGGACCCGGCTGAAGCGCACTACCGCCTGGCACGCCTGCTCAAGCCCAAGGACAACCCCAAGGCCAAAAGACACCTGTTGATGGCTCTGGAGGAGGCCCCACGCTTCCGCAAGGCCCTTAAACTTCTTCTTACCTGGAATGAAAAATAGAAGACTGATCATTTTATCCGGTATCATGGTGGTTGCTGCAGCTCTTCTATGGGCCCAACGTCGCCCTGGCCTTCCTCCATCAGTAGACCGTCGTGGAGTCCCCAACTGGCAATTAGACAACGAAATGCCCCGGGATGTTTTTACCTTTGTCAGGATCAGGTACAGCAGCCGTTACGGCCGCCGCGGCGGAGGTTGGCGCACCGATTATCCTGATGCCGATCTCAATTTCTCCTACCGCCTGCAGGAACTCACCTCAATCAAAACCCATCCCGAAGGCAAGATTTTGGAACTCACCGACCCTGAGCTTTTCAATTATCCCTTCATTTACATCATCGAACCGGGCGCCTTGCAGTTTAGCAATGAAGAGGTGGTCGCCCTGCGAAAGTATCTACTCAACGGCGGCTTTCTGATGGTGGACGATTTCTGGGGTGGCCATGAATACGAGAATTTTGCGGCGGAAATGAAACGGGTGTTTCCCGACCGGGCACCCAAGGAACTCCCCTTGGAGCACCCCATCTTTCACTGCGTCTTTGATTTGAAGGAAAAACCCCAGCTCCCTTCCATCGGTCAGGCAATGAACGGTCAGGACTTTGAATGGCGTCCCGGTCTCGATGATGGCAGTGAAGTTCACTATAAGGGACTCTTTGATGACAAAGACCGGATGATGGCCATCATCTGTCACAATACTGATCTGGGCGATGGATGGGAACGCGAGGGCGAAAACCAATACTATTTCAAAACCTATTCTGAACCGAAGGCCTACCCGATGGGCATAAACATTGTCTTTTACGCATTAACCCACTAATGGAAACTGAAACCATCCCCCCTACTGAAGCACAAACCGTGGAGCAACTCATCCAGGGTTATGACCGCATTAAAACCGAACTCGGCAAGACCATTGTCGGCCAAGAGGATGTCATTGATGAAATTCTGATCTCTCTTTTTGCCGGCGGTCACTGCCTGATTACCGGCGCCCCCGGACTGGCCAAGACCCTGCTGGTCAAGTCAATCGCCGAGATATTTGACCTGAAGTTTTCGCGGATCCAGTTTACGCCCGACCTGATGCCCGCGGACATTACCGGTACCGAGGTGCTCAGCGAAACCGACCAGGGCCGGCAGCTGCGTTTTGTTCCGGGCCCGGTTTTCGCCAATATCATTTTGGCTGACGAAATCAACCGGACTCCACCCAAGACCCAGGCCGCCCTACTGGAGTCCATGCAGGAACACCAGGTCACCGCAGCCGGGCAGCAACATTCCCTGCCCCAACCGTTCTTTGTTCTGGCCACTCAAAACCCAATCGAGATGGAAGGCACCTATCCCCTTCCTGAGGCACAACTGGACCGGTTCATGTTTAACGTCATTATCGATTATTTACCTGAAGACCACGAGGTGGCTGTTGTCCAGCAGACCACCGCAGACCCGGGTGAGAAAATCCAGCCGCTTTTTAACGCGGAAGATGTCCTGCGTTTTAATGATCTGGTTCGTAAAGTCCCGATTGCCGAGGACATTGTCCGCTACGCTGTTCGCCTGGCTGCCGCCAGCCGACCTCATCAGGAGAACACCCCTGATTTTGTCAATGAATGGATCAGCTGGGGAGCCGGTCTGCGTGCGGCCCAGTTCCTTGTACTGGGAGCCAAGGCGCGCACATTGATCCAGGGGCGTTCCCACGTGGAAACAAGCGACATTCAGGCACTTGCCGGACCGGTATTACGACACCGGGTGCTGGTCAATTACCGGGCCGAAGCCGAGGGAATAACAACTCAAAAAATTATCAGCCAATTACTAGACCACGTTTCACCCGATGCCTGAAACCCAATCCAGCACCGCGCGTGATGGATTTATTGACACGCGCACGCTCATGCAGATTCGCAGTCTGGAACTGCGCGC
Organism: Verrucomicrobiota bacterium; assembly: GCA_030747505.1. Classification (GTDB taxonomy): domain Bacteria; phylum Verrucomicrobiota; class Verrucomicrobiia; order Limisphaerales; family UBA1100; genus UBA1100. The sequence goes on from JASLKQ010000059.1 coordinate 12,500, forward strand.
ACGCATCGTGGTGCAGGGGTTTTGGAACGGGATCCACCGAAGCCCCTACCACGGGTTCTCAGTGGAATTCTCTGAGTACCGGCAGTATGTCCCTGGGGATGACCCGCGCTATGTTGACTGGCGTGTCTACGCCCGCAGCGACCGTTACTACATCAAGAAGTTCGAGGATGAAACCAACCTGCGCTGCCACCTGCTCGTAGACCAAAGCCGATCCATGACCTTTGGATCCGGAGACTGGACCAAGGCAGAGTACGCACACACCCTGGCCGCCACACTGGCCTATTTTCTATTCCAGCAGGGAGACGCAGTGGGACTGCTGAGCTTTGATGAAGGGATTCGCGACTATCTGCCTGCCCGCAACCGACCGGGGCACCTACGCCAGTTGATGTTATCACTGGAAAAGCCCGCCGCCGGCCGGTCCACAAGCATTGCCAAACCCCTCCAGCGCATCGTGGAGCTGGTCCAAAAACGCGGACTAATGGTCCTTATCTCCGATCTACTCGCTCCGGTGGATCAACTCGAGGAGAAACTCGCACGACTGACTGCCACCGGTCATGATGTCGCGGTTTTCCGGATACTCGACCCTCGAGAAATTGATTTTGATTTCGAAGACGCCCTGCTTTTCCATGATGTGGAGTCGGAAAAAGATCTCTTTATCGATCCGGCTTCGGCCAAGCGCAATTACCTCAAGCGCTTTACTGAACACGGCGATGCGGCGCGCGCAGTGTGCCAAAAACTCGGTGCTGATTACCTCCCGGTCACCCTGGATCAACCACTTGATCAGGTGCTTTCGGATTATCTGCGCCAACGCCAGCGGCGAGGGAAAAATATTCAACGGCACGCCAATCCATGAGTTTTCTCACCCCACTTTTTCTTCTGGGAGGCCTAGCGATCGCGGGGCCGGTGATCTTTCATTTAATCCGCCGCAACACCAAAGAGAAATTCACCTTTAGTTCCCTCATGTTCCTGAAGGCGGACCCTCCCCGGGTTACCCGTAAAAGCAAACTCGAGGATATTCTTCTGTTACTGATCCGGTGCACCCTTCTGGCGGTCATGGCCCTGGCTTTTTCTCGACCGTTCTTCCGCAGCAAAGTTAATCCAGCCAATGACCCCTCAGCCGGAAAACGTGTGGTGCTGCTACTGGACACCAGCGCCAGCATGCAGCGCAAAGGATTGTGGAAAATGGCGCAGGACCAGGCACGGGACACTCTCAAGGAATTGAAACCGGCTGACTCCCTGGCAATCCTGACTTTCGACAGTCAAACTGCAGCTTTAATGCGATTTGACCAGTGGCATGAATTGGCCGAACCAAATCGTCTGCCTGCAGCCAAGGAGTCATTGAATGCCATCGAGGCTGGCTGGGGCGGAAGTCATCTGGGTAATGCCATTCTCACCGCAGCCGAATTACTGGAAGAGAATGAACACGTCGGCCCCAAACAGATTGTGGTGATTACCGATCTGCAGGAAGGCAGTCAACTCGAGGGGCTGCAGGGCCATGACTGGCCACAGGGAATGCAGATCACACTCAAGGCAGTGAAACCGGATTCGGCTGGCAACGCCGGTCTGCAACTCAAACCGTTACAGGAGACGAGTGATGCAGACACACAACCGGTGCGCCTCACCAATTCCGAGGATGCCAGCAACGAAGAATTTCGTCTTGGGTGGCTGAAGCCCGGACAGGAGAACTCGACCAATGCTGTTTCTGTTTATGTGCCGGCCGGCCAAAGCCGAACGGTCAAGGCACCGCGCCGTCCTGCCGGCCTGGACTGGAAACTGACCCTTTTGGATGACGGCCATGGCTTTGACAACACCCTGCACATCGCCCCTCTCACCCCGGAACCGGTGCGCATTCATTACATAGGGAATGAACAACCCGATAACACCGAAGCCATGCGCTTTTATCTTGAACGCGCCTTCTCCCAGACTCGACTGCAGCACGTCAATGTCCTGACCCATCCGCCCAATGCCGCCCTCACCCAACTGACTCGCCCCGATGACCGGCTATTGATTATTGGTGATGCAATTAAGGAGGACCACGTGGATCACGTCAGGAACTTTGCAGAAACCGGCCACTCGGTTTTGCTCACCCTGAAAAGCGAAGCCATGAGGGGAACACTCACTGCGCTGGCCAAATCAGGCCCCGTTCCCCTGACCGAGGCGCGCGTGAATAAATACGCATTGCTCACCCAATTGGATTTTGAACACCCGCTTTTGGCTCCCTTCAATGAACCGCGCTTCAGCGACTTTACCAAGATTCACTTCTGGAAACATCGTTCACTCGACCCGGCGAGACTGCCCGGGGCAAGGGTCTTGGCCCGGTTTGATGACGGGGACCCCGCCCTGCTGGATTTACCCATCGGCCGAGGTCACCTTTTTATCCTGACCTGCGGCTGGCAGCCTCAAGATAGTCAATTGGCTCTGGCCAGCAAGTTCGTTCCCCTGCTCTATTCAATGCTCGAACTGGGCGAATCCCGTGGGTCATTAAAGGCCAACTACTTTGCCGGAGACCCCATCAATCTTCCGGTTAAACCCGGTCAAACACGCACCCTGAATGGCCCAGATGGCAAAGTGGAAATCCCACCCGGTTCGAACATTTTTCACGCAAAAAAGCCGGGACTTTACACCCTGCAGCAGACCCAACCCGTAACATTTGCCGTTAATGTTTCCCCCAGAGAAAGCAGAACCGCTCCTCTTGCCCTGGAGAGTCTGGACGCAATGAATCTACCTTTTAGCCCGAAAACCGGTCAGGCCGCGAAAAATGCCCAGAAACGCGAACAAACATTGATCGACGAACAACTCGAAAAACGTCAGAAAATATGGCGCTGGCTGATCGTGGTAGCGATCCTGCTGGTATTACTGGAAACATGGCTGGGAGGCTGGCTGTGGCGAAAGCCTGCGACTGCCCCTGAACCTGCAACAGAAGCACCATGAACCAACTGAAGCGGATTCTCTATCCCATAGTCAAACGCCAACAGCAGTGGCGTACGTGGAACATGTTTCTCTTGTGGTGGGGGATAGTGGCCATCACATCAGGATTCATCCTCGTTCGTTCACAAGCCGGCCACGCGTTTCCAGACTGGACCCCCTTTGGCCTTGCTGCGCTGCTGATGTCAGGCACCTTTGTAATCCTGTGGGTCAATACTTCAAGTGGCCGGTTTGACTACCAGCAACTCGCGCGGGACATCGAAGAACAACATCCCGAATTGCATGCCACACTCCTCACCGCGATCGAGCAACAGCCCGACCCCAAGACAGGGCAATTCAATTTCCTTCAACAACGGGTGCTCGATGAAGCCCGAGCGGCATACGAAGCCTCGCAATTCTGCAGGATGATCCCCAAAAGCCGCCTTTTTGCCCTCAAGCTTGGCCTCACGCTTTTACTGGCTGCAACCTGCCTTTGCCTCGGGAAAATTTATGCCCTGCCCAAGGACCCTGACAAGGGGGCCCAGGCTCAAAACGAAAAAACCGAAACCGAACAGATAACAGAAGCTCAACTGAACAAGGTCGAACCGGGCAATACTGAAGTGGAACGCGGAACCCCGCTGGCAATCCTGGCCCACTTCAAAAATCAGCCACCCGGCAAGGCCGTATTGGTAATCTCCCGGCCCGACCAAGCGGCCCAGCGGCGGGAGCTAACCAAGAATCTGGATGACCCCATTTTCGGAGCAACCCTGCCGATCGTCGACGAGGCATTTTCCTATCATGTGGATTATGACGGGAAGAAGTCGGAGACCTATCAGGTCACCGTTTATGAACACCCCAGCCTGGACCGCGCTGATGCTTCCCTGGAATACCCAACCTACACCAAGTTGCCCGCCCGCAAGGTTGAAGACACCCGACGCCTAAGCGCAGTGGAAGGCACCCTGCTTTCCTACCAGTTTCATCTCAATAAACCGGTTTCCTCCGCCCGCCTGATCAACGACAAGGAAGAGACAATTCCCCTAACAGTCCACGCCGAGCGACCTCTGGCCCAATTACCTCCCCTGACTCTCACCCACAATCAAAGATGGAAACTGGAGCTTACTGATTCTGCCGGTCGCAAAAACAAACTCGCCCCCCGCATCGAGGTTTCTGTTTATGCCAACAAACCACCCAAGATTCACATCGCCAGTCCCCGGGGCGACCAGCAGGTGTCACCCCTGGAGGAGGTGGATTTCGCCGCTGAAATTCAGGATGACTTTGGCCTCGGTGGCTATGGCCTCACCTACAACGTCAATGGAGGCCAGATGCAGGATATCCCGTTGGGTAAGGAAGCAGCCGGCAACACCAAGATCATTGCTGCACACCTTCTGGCAATGGAGACACTCAAGGTCGAGCCCGACCAGTTAATCAACTGGTTTTTCTGGGCAGAGGACACCGGGCCTGATGGCAAAACCCGCCGGGCCTTTAGTGACATGTTTTTTGCCGAGGTAAGACCATTCGAGGAAATTTTCCGTCAGGGAGACCCAAAGCAACAACAACAGCAACAGCAGCAACAAAAAGAGGGGCAGAAATCGCCCAACCAACAGACTGAGGAACTCATCAAGCTGCAAAAGCAGATCATTAATGCCACCTGGAATTTACGTCGAAAACCTGATACCTTGGAGAAGGACATACCGGTCCTGATCCAGGGACAGGAAGATGCATTGAAAAAAGCCAGGGTACTGCTGGATAAAAGTAGTGATGAGAAAACCAGTGAATTTATAAAAACAATCATTACCAACATGGAAGCCTCCCTGAAAAAACTCACCGAAGCACAGGGGGAAACCAAGCCATGACCAGGAACCTGAACATGAAATCAACCATCCTTCTGGGGGCATTCATTATCGCTGCCCCGCTATTGGCACAGCAGAACCCCAAGGCCCTGATACCGGCCCTCACCGCCGAACAAAAGGCATACCAGACGCTTTTGCGCCTGCAGGCCCATGAATTTGAGGTGAGCCGGCAGCAACAAAAAAGCCAAAGTCAGCAGCAACAGCAGCAAAGAAGCCAGCGTGCCCAAAGCCAACTCAACCAGCTGGACCTGCGCAAACAGGAGGACCGCTACGAGAACGAGAAACAGGCGCAAAAACTGCAGGAACCCAAGCAACGCGAACAACTGCAGGTCCTCAGCCGATTGAAGGACCTTGCCCAAAGACAGCAGGATTTGAATGAGAAACTCAAGGAGCTGGAGAATGCCCTGCGCGCAGCCGAGACCAAACAGCAGAAGGAGGAAATCGAAAGACAACTCAAGCGCCTGCGCGAGGAGCAGCGGCAGAACCTGGCCGACCTCGATGAGCTCAATCAACGCATGGAAAAGCCCGAGAACAAGGCTGAGATGAAGGAGCAGCGCCAGCAACTGGAGAAAACCCGCCAGGAAATGAACAAGGCTTCTGAGCAGATGCAGAAAGGCCAACTCTCCCAGGCCATCTCTTCAGCGACACGCGCCCAGAAGGATCTCCAGGAAATGCGTGATGATTTGCGTGAGAAAACTTCCAGTCAATTCTCCGAGGACATGAGAAACATGCGCCGGGAAGCCCGGGAATTGACCCAGAAACAGGAAGAGCTAAGCAACAAACTCGAAGGCGAGGAGAAAAAGGAGGAAAAGCGCAAGAGCCTGACTGACTCGGACGATAAAAAGGAAATCACCGGGGAACTGGGACAACAACAGGAAAAACTGGAGAACCTCCTTCAAGACATGAAGGAGGTCGTGGAAAAATCCGAACTGGCCGAGCCGCTCCTCAACCGCAAACTCTACCAAACCTTCCGCGAGGCACATCAGGATCAAACCGATAAATCTTTGAAGGCGGCCGCCACCCTTTTGGAACAGCAGGAACAATCCCTGAGCAACCATCAACTTTTGCGCAATCTGGATGAGATCATGGAAAAGGACCCGGATAAGCAGAAGTTGATTGACCAACTTCGCCAGCGTGATTTCCGCCAGGCCTCGAAGACCCTCAGTGACCAATCACGACGCAAGATGGAGAACCTGCAGAAAGGCGTGGAGAAAGCCGCCGAGAGCGTACTGGGAAATGAAGCCGAGGCCCTTAAGTTTGCCGAGGCGCAACTGAACCAACTCAGCAAGGCATTGAAGGAGGAAAAGGCCGAGGCGACTGGTGAAAAAGAAGAACCCAATGAAGACCAGCAACCCCAACAAGGCCAGGGTAAACCCAATGAAGGCAAACCTTCACAGCAGGAACAACAGGCCAAGGCCCAGGTCAATCAGCCCAATAACGGCCAGCAAACCCAACAGGGCCAGGGCAAACCCAATGAGGGCAAACCTTCACAACAGGAACAACAGGCCAAGGCCCAGGGCAAGCAGCCCAATAACCAACCCAACGAGCCCAATGCCGAGGCGCAAGGCGGCAAGCCCGGTGAACAAAACCAGCCGCAACAAAATCAAAAGCCCAACGAGCAGGACCAGAAGGCGCAGCAACAGGGCAGCCAACCGCAGTCGGGCCCGGCCTCATTTCTGGAAAAAGGCTTCAGCCGCAATGAACGTGGGCGCAACCCCATCACCGGCGGAGACCATCGTCAGTGGACCGACCGCCTGCGTGACGTGGAGGAAGCAGTGGATCGCCCCGAACTTCGTGACCAGGTTGCCCAGGTACGCGAGGAACTCCGCAAGATGAATGCCGAATTCCGCAGACACAGCAAGGAGCCTGAATGGGATCTGCTCGAGAAAAAAATCCTGCAGCCACTGGATGAAATACGCAGCCAGATTGCCGAGGAACTGGCCAAGAAGGAATCGGACCGGGCACTGGTCCCGATTGACCGGGACCCTGTCCCCAGCCGGTACAGTGATCTGGTTGAAAAATATTACGAACGCCTGGGCAAGGGCAAATAACCAGCCACTTCTCTAATTAATCGTGACTGAATCGGTTTATCTGGCGGGAAAAGCATGGCTCCTGCCCGCCCTGCTCTGGCTGGGGGTTGGTGCGGTCACTGTCATTTGGGCGTATGCCAAGGCCCCCATCGACGGCAATATTCGCAAAACCTGCATGGCCCTGAAATGTATCGGGCTACTGCTGCTTCTCTTTTGCCTGCTCGACCCCATGGCCACCCAGGAACGCGCCAAGCCCGGTGCCAACCGGCTGGCACTGGCAGTTGACAACAGTGAAGGCCTTAATCTCACTGAC